>NZ_JAYKKJ010000005.1:0-320296 GCF_035969385.1 Marivivens marinus
CCCAGCCATCGCTGATCCTCCAATTTGCGGGACAAACTATCCCAGTTGGTGGACCACTTTCAGGGGGCTATTCCACCGGGACTTTGCTGCCGTTCATTCTCAGCAGTCCAATATCCGCATTCACGGCTTTTAATGCTCTCTGTCGCACAAGTTGTGGTCGGCCAATGATGCTAAAACGTAGCAGTCTTCGGAAACGCCTTCGCCGTCGCAGCCCTTTGATATCCGGCTGAGTTCCTTTTCAAGTGTTCTAAGACGTTTGATCTTCGCGCGTACCTCTTCAAGTTGGGACGTGGCAATGTTTGTTGCCGCCTCGCACGACCGATCCGGATGATCCTGCAATTCGATCAACGACGAAATCGCTTCAATCGAAAACCCAAGGTCACGCGCATGACGGATGAAGCTCAGCCGCTCTAACCCAGCTTTGTCGTATCGCCGTTGGTTACCGGACGTGCGTTCTGCCTCGGCCAACAACCCCATTTCCTCATAGTACCGGATTGTCGGGACCTTGACCTTTGTACGCTTTGAAAGCTCGCCGATAGAAAACATGAAGAAACCTCTTGAACCTCTAGTCACTAGAGACATTACACTATGAGCAAGCAAAGATGAAAGAGGATTTCCATGGCTGGTTGCTGCGGACATGATGGCAAGTTTGACGGCGTTTCAGATGATTACAAGGAGCGGCTGTGGATCGTCATTGCGCTCAACGCCACGATGTTCTTTGTCGAGATGACGGCAGGCCATCTGGCCAAGTCCCAAGCGCTGCAAGCCGACGCCCTCGATTTTGCGGGTGATGCGTTGACCTACGGCATTTCGCTTGCAGTTATCGGGGCCTCACTCCGTGCGCGCACGAATGCGGCACTGTTCAAAGGCGTCAGCCTGCTTCTGATGGGCCTTTGGGTGTTCGGGTCAACGGTCTATCGCGTCTTCTTTGTTGGCGTCCCTACGGCTGAGATCATGGGCGTTGTCGGCTTTCTTGCACTGCTCACCAATCTGGCAAGCGTATTGCTGTTGGTTCGCTACAAGGACGGTGATGCCAATGTCCGGTCGGTCTGGATGTGTTCGCGCAATGACGCGATTGGGAACGTGGCCGTAATGTTTGCAGCACTTGGTGTGTGGGGTACGGCGACCGGCTGGCCTGACCTGATCGTGGCAACCATCATGGCGGGATTGTTCCTGTCATCGGCCTTCCAGATCGTGCGCCAAGCCTTGGCGGAGCGGCGGGGAATCACCGACCATGAGCATGTGGGAGTATGATGCAGACGGTCTTGATCATCATCGGCCTTGTAATCGCGTCAGCTACGTTTGCCGCGATGCTTTGGTCCATCGCATATCCTGAACGCCGCCTTTGGCCGCCAAGGCGCTATACCATGACCACTCCTATCCTGGTTTGGGTTCCGACATTCACCCTCTTTGGGATACTGATCGCCCTCGGAGTGATTGAATGGGGAAGCCTGCCAATCCCGACTTGGTTGCGGTTTGGCGTAGGCTTACCCCCGATTGTTGCCGGGAACGTAGTTGTCTGGTCAGAAGCCGCAAAGTTTGGTTTTGCCCAGACTGGCGGTGCAAAAGGATCGCTTCGCACAAGCGGTATGTACCGCTACTCCCGGAATCCACAGTACGTGGCGGATATCGCAATGATTGTCGGATGGACCGTGCTTTGTGCGTCGCCCGGAGCAGCTCTGATCGGTTTTCTCGGAATAGCCGTACTAATCGCCGCGCCTTTTGCCGAGGAACCATGGCTCGAAAAACAATACGGATCCGCATTCGAGGACTACAGGGCAACGGTCCGACGGTTCCTGTAAGCAAACGACCAAGTGCAAAAGCAGACCTTCGCTATGTTGCGGTATCTTTGTAGCTCTGGGCTCACTCCCGCCATTAGATTGGCCGCAGCATTTTCGCTTCATGGGCGCGCCATCACCGACACGCACGGCCCATTGCGGACTTCAAAGCTACCAAATGGATTCTGCAGTCGCAAACCACTTTCGGACATTCAATCTGGCCAGCTCCTGCTGTCTGCTCACAAACGTGGCAGGTTCGCATTGGTCAGGTATTGGGCCTCCACGATCAAACCGGTCCAGGTCATCTTGGTACAAGTCGAAGATACAGACTCTCGCCATCTGTTGACCGCAGTTCATGCCACCGGACGTAGCTTCAAGCTGTCATATGCGCGTCGTAGCCCATCGAGGGTGCAGATTTCGCCGTCTGCCGTTTCGACTTTTGCACTGACTGCCTCTAGTGCCGACCGGTAGACTTGCACCAGCTTGTCGTGGCCAATCAGAACCGTTTTGGACTTCTCCCAAAATTCCCTTGCGCCGCCGATCTCAAGCCCCATCAGGATTCCTGATAGCTCAGATCGGCTTTGGGCGCGATCAAGACCTTCCAACAGTGCACTAGCTCGGATGGAGAAAAGCTGGGAGGTCAGATGCTGCGGCGCGCTGAGCGTCTGCTTCAACGCTGCAATGAAGGAAGGGGCATTCCATCCTTCACCCGCGACGACATGGGAAAGGACCGAGTTTGTCGCCAAGAGATTGAAACATTCGCCCGTCATGAATGTCCGAAAGCTCTGGATACATCCGCCAGAGACGCGGACCCATTTGCTATGCGTGCCGGGCAAACACAGCACCCCGTCAAAGTCAGGATGAGAGGCCAGATAGCCTGAAATCTGGGTTTCCTCACCCCGCATCACGTCTGAAGGCCGAGCCTGCATGACGCCTGTCAGAATACGGACACCAATGCGCGGGTCGCGGGTTTCCGGCTGCACCGCCTGACCCGGATGCAGCGGGTTACATGGTGCACAGACGTAAGGAGCTTCAAGCCATCCCTGACGCGCGCCCGCCATGCCGCAGATGACAACCGGAGTCTGACGGTCGGACTCCAGTCTGTCACCAATCAGATCAAGAAGCGTGTGTTCGAACTGGCCTTTCTGAACGGAAGACACGCCAAGCGCTGCGGTTTGTCGAGCGATGATCCGGCCATCTGCCGCGATCATCCATGCACGCAGGTTTGTTGTTCCCCAATCAACGGCAACCCATTCAACCGACATGCGTTCGGTCCTCTTTAGGAAGAGTCTCGAGCCAAAGACGGTGTGGGAGCGCCTGCCGGGCAACCGAACTGGCCTGTTTCTCAAGGTGATCTGTCGTCGCGCGCGCGAAAGCTTGCAGGCGCCTATCCTGTGCCATCTGCGTTTTTGCGACCTTGCGGTTCAGCAATCCCAAACCGTCCAGAACCGGATAATGCAGCAGTTCTTCGACATGCGGCAGACCATCAAGGTCATTGCTGAAATCTGCGGCCTCGGGCATCCGTTGCTGCCAAATCTCCAGTTTCTCGCGGACTTTCGGCAGGATGAAGTCAGCTGCGACGTCACGCCAGAACGGGGAGTCATCGCGCTCCGAGACATAGTGCA
The DNA here is from genome assembly GCF_035969385.1 of Marivivens marinus. Taxonomy (NCBI): domain Bacteria; kingdom Pseudomonadati; phylum Pseudomonadota; class Alphaproteobacteria; order Rhodobacterales; family Paracoccaceae; genus Marivivens; species Marivivens marinus. The sequence continues at coordinate 3,404 of NZ_JAYKKJ010000005.1, forward strand.
GGTTGATGAAGTCGCGGAAATCGTCGACCTGTCCGGCAATTGCCGCATTGTAGCGCGACTGACCGTCGTGATCGGTGCCAGTCAGTGCACCAAGATGCCGCTGGCAGAAAAGCAAAAGCGCAACCACCGTTCCGTGGATTGAGGTTGCCTCAAGTGGTTCCAGAAAGCTTGACGCCAAGCCGAGCGCTAGAACGTTGCCGCGCCATGTTTCGGTCAGGCGGCCTGCACTGATTGGAATGTCTGCGCGCGGTGTGATCTTGTGCCCAAGTGCCGCTTCGATCTCGGCCTGTGCGGCATCAGGTGTCGTATGGCGATCCGAGTAGACATACCCACAGCCTATGCGGCCCTGTGTCGGGATTTGCCACATCCAACCGGACTTTTGCGCCCAGGCATGCGTGTAGGTGGGGATCTCCTGATCCTCGGCAAGGTCGAGCCAGAACGGCATCGCACGGTTCACCGGCAATGCGTCGGCATAGCTGACCCAACCGGCACCCATCGCACTCTGAATCAGAGTGCGTCGGAATCCAGTGCAATCAATAAAGAAGTCTCCGGCGACTGTTTCGCCGCTATCTAGGGTTAGCGCGGTAATGTGGCCGGTGTCGGGGTCATGCACAGCACCCTCGACCAGCGCGTCAATTTGCGCAATGCCGGTCGCCTTGTCTCGCAGATAGGCCCCGACTTTCGCCTGGTCAAAATGGTAGGCGTGGTGAAACCTGCTCACAGCGACGCGGCGACCCGCGACATCTGCCACCGGTGCCTTGCCGTCCTTCATCAGCGCCGCAAAAACATGTGGCGATGCAACAGACCGACCTGCAGCGACACAGAAAGTATCGATCCAAGACCCGCCACCCGGAATCTTGTCTGCCAAGGCATAGACGTCATCAATCGGCCCGTCATAGCTGTGGCCAAGGCGTCGCCAGTCGCGATGCCGGATACCGTATTTGATCGTCGCGTCGGTCTTTGCCAAGAAGTCCTCTTCGTCGAATCCCAAGGACTGCAAGACGCCGCGAAAGACAGAGGTGGTGCCTTCGCCAACCCCGATTGTGGGCACTTTCGAGCTCTCGATCAGAGTGAGGGACAGCCGAAGGCCCTGCCGTGCGCTCTCTGCTTTCAGCAGATGTGCGGCGAGCCAGCCTGCTGTCCCGCCGCCTACAATCACCACATGCTTTTGCGGCAGACCGGTCATGCCACCCGCATCGTCCGTGCGCCTGACAACCACGAGGGCAACCAATCGCCATGGGCCTCGATCAGGGCATCCACCAGCGACCAGATCTGGTCGAGGTCAAGCTCAGCACCCGTGTGTGGGTCCATCATGGCGGCGTGGTAGATATGCTCGCGATTTTCGGTCAGCAGCGCCTTCACCGTCAGTTCCTGCACGTTGATGTTGCTGCGCATGATGGCAGTCAACTGCGGCGGCAGGTCAGCCACGCGCGTGGGCTGAATGCCGTTGCGGTCGACAAGGCAAGGCACTTCCACGGCACAACCCTCTGGCAGATCGGGGATATAGCCCGCATTCGCGATGTTGCCGTAGATCACGCTGGGCGTGCCGGTCCAGACCGAGTTCATGATCTCGGATGCATATTCGACCGAGTTCGGGACATCGATCTTTTCGGAGTTCTTGAACTCTTCAAGGCGGTCCTGCCAGCTTGCGATCTGTTCCACGCAGCGCTTGGGGTACTCGTCCAGAGGGATGCCGAAGCGTTCGATAATGTCTTCGCGCCCTTTCTTGATGAACCACGGTACATATTCCGCAAAATGCTCGGAGCTTTCTGTGGCGAAGTAGCCCAGGCGCTTCATCATCTCGTAGCGGACCTTGTTGGGGCAGCGGGGATTCCAGCTGCTTTCGGGTCGCGGGAATGTGCCGTTGGCGTAGCCCTGTTGCAGTTGCGGATAGAGGTCGCGGTAAGTGCCGTCCTCCATGATCTCTGCGAATTCGAGAAAGTAGGCCACGTGATTGATCCCGGCCGACCTGTAGCGGATCTTCTCCACTGGAAGTTTCAGGTCACTTGCCAGTTCGGCGGCCGTGTGCTGCACCGAGTGGCACAGACCGACCTGCTTAATCTTGGGATACTTCGCCGCGATGGCCCATGTGTTTATTGCCATAGGGTTGACGTACTGCAGCAAGAGTGCGTCGGGGCAGACCGCCATCATATCTTCGCAGATTGACCACAGGTGGGGGACGGTCCGCAGGCCGCGCATGATCCCGCCGATGCCCAGTGTGTCAGCAATCGTCTGACGCAATCCGAACTTTTTGGGAATTTCAAAGTCGGTGACGGTGCAAGGCTCAAACCCACCGATCTGGAACGCCACGACCACGAAGTCGGCCCCTTCCAGAGCTTCACGCTGGTTGGTATGCAGCGAATGGGTTGCAGGAACATCCAGCGACATCACCAGCTTTTCAAAGACAATCTCGCTTTCTTTTAGCCGCGTCTGGTTAATGTCCATCAAGGCGACATGCGCACCCTTCAACGCTTCGCGTTGCAGGACGTCGCCAATGATATTTGTCATAAACACGGTCGAGCCCGCGCCGATAAATGCAATCTTAGGTCCGCTCATGTGAACTCTCTTCTGATTGGGTGTGTTTCGTTTGATTTGCAGGGGTAGGACGCTGGCCAGCACATGCCGACCAGTGCCGGTTTGTTCGGAAATCGGGAAGGCATGCGATCCGATTGCGGTTCTTTGGCAGGGGCATCATGCGACAACCTTGAAAGCCGCATCGACAAGTCGGCGGGTGTATTCCTTCTGCGGATTCTCGAGGACGCGGGAGGTGGGGCCGGTTTCGACGACATCGCCGTGCTGCATGACGATCACGTTGTGACACAGCGCTTTGACAACTTTCAGGTCATGGCTGATGAACATATAGCTCAGGTCGTGTTTGGCGCGCAGGTCGCGCAGCAGGTCGATAATCTGGGCTTGAATCGATAGATCGAGGGCCGATGTAGGCTCATCCAGGAGGATGAATTCGGGCTTCAGGACCAAAGCGCGTGCGATGGCAAGACGCTGGCGCTGCCCGCCGGAGAACTCGTGCGGGAAACGCTGCATAGCGTCTCTGGGCATCTGCACGTCGTCAAGTGCCTGACCAATCATCTCTTCCCGTTCCGCCGCAGATCCGCCAATGCCATTGACGATCAGCCCCTCCTCCAGGATTTGCCGGACGATCATACGCGGGTTTAGCGACGAAAACGGGTCCTGAAACACGACCTGTATGCGGGTGCGGAATGGTCGCATCTGTTTGCGCGACAACCCGTCGATGCGGGTCCCGTCAAAGGTGACTTGTCCGCCATTCGGTTCCAACAGCCGGATCATGGCCATGCCAAGGGTGGTCTTGCCCGACCCGCTTTCGCCAACAACACCCAGGGTTTCGCCACGCCGAATGGTGGCCGAAATGTCATTGACGGCGACAAGATCGGTGTATTTCCGGCTGAGCAGCCCGCCATGTGCGATGCGAAACGCGACACGCATGTCCTGCGACACCATCAGCGGTGGTGCATCCGGTTCAAGTGGATCAGGCCGGCCCTTTGGCTCGCTTGCGAGAAGGTGGCGGGTGTAGGGGTGCTGTGGATCGGCGAAGACCTCTGCGGTGTTTCCGCGCTCAACAACCTCGCCGTAACGCATGACCACGATCTTGTCGGATGTCTTCTCGACGACGGTCAGGTCATGGGTGATGAGAACGACTGCCATGTTATGGGATTTCTGCAGGTCCTTCAGAAGCGACAGGATTTCTGCCTGAACCGTGACATCCAGCGCCGTTGTCGGCTCGTCCGCGATCAGCAGGTCAGGCTTGTTGGCAAGCGCCATGGCAATCATCACCCGCTGCCTTTGGCCGCCGGACATTTCATGCGGGTATTGGCTCAGCCGGGCTTCGGGGTCCGGCAGGCGCACCTCTTCGAACAGCTTCAGGACCTCGGCCATCGCCTGTTTTTTCGGCATCGGGCGATGCACTTGAATGATCTCGGCAACCTGATCCCCGACACGGTAGATCGGGTTCAACGAGGTCAGCGGTTCCTGAAAGATCATGGAAATCCGATTGCCCCGGATTTCCTGCATCTGAACCTCTGACAGCTCTGAAAGGTCGATGCCGTCAAACCAGATCCGGCTCTCGGCCCCGACGCGGGCATTTTCGGCCAGCATAGACATGATGGCCCGCGCGGTGACGGATTTGCCTGACCCGCTTTCGCCGACAACCGCCAGGGTTTCGCCGCGCGCGACCTCGTAAGATACGCCACGTACCGCATTCACGGTGCCATGAACGGTACGGAAATCGACCACGACGTTTTCGATTTTCAGAAGTGGATCAGTCATTGGAATACGGGTCCATTGCATCGCGCAGCCCATCGCCGAAGGCGTTGAAGGCCAGAACAGAGATCACGATCATCCCCACCGGAGCCATCAACCATGGGGCGGCTGCGAAGGATTGGAAGTCGCGCACCTGGTTCAGCATCGTGCCCCAGCTGACCATTGGCGCTTGTACGCCAACGCCGAGGAACGACAGGAAGCTTTCGAGCAAGATCACTTCGGGGAGTTGGTAGGTCGCCCAAACGATGATGTGCGACGATGTATTCGGCACGATATGACGCCCAATGATCCGCCGATCCGGGGCCCCGACCGCCACGGCCGCGCGGACATATTCCATCGACCGCAGGGAAATGACCTTGCCGCGCAGCTCCCGGCTCAGGTCTGCCCAACGCAGCAGAACAAGGATCGACGCAAACAGGATGAAGACGGTGACCGGATCCGCCCGCCGCGGCAGGATCGCCACCAGAGCAAGATAGAGCGGCAGGTCCGGGAAGGATTTCACGAATTCCACGATCCGCTGCACCAGCATGTCGAAGCGTCCACCGAAATAGCCGGACGAGACCCCGACGATCGTCCCGATGACACAAGAGGCCGCCATGACGAGAAAGCCCATCAAAAGGGTCACGCGCGTGCCTTCGACCATCCGCGAAAACACATCGCGGCCCAGCGAGTCCGTGCCCAGAAGATGAACGAACCCACCATCACTGGTTCCGATCAGCCGGGTCTCGAATTCCATCCCCAGAAAGGTCCAGGGATCGCCCTGCACGAACAGTGCAAGATCGTGGCGAGCCTCCGGATCAGGCACGAAGGTGATCTCGAATGTGTTCGGGTCCATTTCCTCGGCATAGCCAAGGACATAGGGCCGGGTCAGCCCGCCTTCGGGGGCGATGATGCGTGGCATCTGGGGCGGGCTGTAGATCGCCGCGCGGTCTTTGGTCTCTCCGTCATAGGGGGCGATGAAACCCGAAAAGACGGCCGTGACGACAATGAACAGACACCCGATCAGCCCGACAAGGCCGTATCGGTTGCGCAGGAACCGGCGGCGCACCAGCTGCCAATAGGACAGGCCCGGGCCGGTTGCGGTTTCCGCGTTCATGGTCGCGCCATCGGGCGTGATTGTTGTCATGGGGGTTTTCTCGGTCATCGGGGCCCCTCAATTCCGGCTGATCGTTGCGCGACGGACCCGCGGGTCGAGAAGCGCAAGCATGAGATCGGCGAACAGGTTGCCCAGCACCAGCAGCACCGCCACCATCATGAAGATCGCCGCGACCACATACATATCGCGATCGCCGACGGCGCTCAGGATCAGGGGGCCGACGGTGGGAATGCCCAGCACGATGGCGATCTCGATCTCGCCCTTGATCATGTAGTCGAAGCGCGTGCCGAGGTTCATGATGACCGGGTGCAGGGCGTTCGGAACAGCGTGCTTGAACAGAACCTTGCGACGGGACAGGCCCTTGGCGCGCGCAGTTTCGATATACTGCATGTTCATCACATCAAGCAGGTTTCCCCGCATCATCCGCGTCGTATAGGCCTGTCCGGCCCAGATCGACACAAGCAGGATCGGCCAGACGTGTTTCAGGAAGTCCCAGAACTTTGCCCAAGTCCATCCGTCCTGAAGGATATACTGGGGCGAATTGATCGCGCCGATATAAGGCGAGTGCCAGACGATCGCGAGGAAATAGAGGATCACGAGGCTGATCACGAATTTCGGGATGACGATTCCCATGAATGCGATCAGCGTCGCAAGGTTGTCGCCCAGTTTGTATTGGTTCGTGGCGGCGTAAATGCCCAGCAGCACCCCAAGCGCCTGACCGATAACCAGTGTCAGTACGGCCAGAAGAAGCGTGCGCGGAAGGCGCGTGCCGATCACTTCGGTCACGGGGCGGTTCTGTTCGAACGACATACCGAAATCGAAATGGAAGACAATATTCTTGAGCCAGGTCAGGTATTGGACTGCAATCGGCTGATCGAGGCCAAGCCTCTCGCGCATGGCTTCTGCATGGGGCAGCAGCTCGTCATAAGACTTGCCGGTTTGCGCCGCGGTGTTGGCAATCCAACTATCGACGAAGTCGCCGGGTACGGCCTGGATGATCGCGAATGACACAATCGAGATACCCAGCAGAAGGGGGATCGACATGGCAATGCGCTTGGCAAGAAAGACGAGGAAATCCATGGCGGACTCCGTTGTGGCGGGGTCAAATTCTGAACGGGCCACGCGCGGTGCGCGATGGGTGCCCTGCCCCCCTATTCAAGGGGACAGGGCGAGCAACCGGCAAGGGCTTAGTATTCAGCCACTGTGCCAGGGAGGAGCTCTTCGGTCTGCAGGTCGGCGGGGACCCACAGGCGTTCACGGATCACGGCATCTTCGGCCCATTCATACATGAAGACCGGGGTGCCGGGATGCGCGTTGCGGACCCGCTTGTTCACCAGCAGAGCTGCGGGCACCTGAACCAGACCGATGTTGTAGAGGTTCTCTGTGAGGATCGACTGCATCCTATTGGCGATTTCCGCTTGTTCAGCCGCGTCACTGGACGCGTTGAACCGCAGAACGATATCCGCTAGTTCAGCCTCGAACGGCAGAAACTCACGACCATCAGGCCCGGCCAGGTGGAATGCTGGGCAGATTTCAGACGTTGGCAGGTTGCCGCAGGTTTCCCGCGTGGGCACAACAAAACTCACCCGCTGCAGGATCGCCGTGAAGCTGCCAGAGTTGCGCAGCGGATCAAAGCTGGTTTCATCGACCGGAGTCGGCAGGACACGGATCCCGATTTCTGCCAGTTGCGAGGTCACCGCGTCGACCTGCTTGCGGTCGTCATTTCGCTGGGACTTGAAGGTCATGTCGATGACAAGATCTTCGCCCGTGCCTGGCAAGTTCAAGATCCCGTTGCCGTCCGTGTCTTCCAGACCGAGACCGGCCAGAAGCTCGCTCGCGTAACTCTGATTGAACGGAGTAAAGTCAGTCGAAGCCGCATCGTAATAGGGCGAGCCGCTCGCGAAACCACCCATATATGGATAAGCGAATGGACCACGCGCCAAAGCTTGTCCTAGAGCGTCACGATCAATTGCCGAGCTAAGCGCTTCGCGGAAATCGTGCTCGCGGAACAACCCACGCAATTCGGCGTCGTAATCGCTGTCAGCCATGTTCTGGGCGAAGTTCAGTTCGATCCGAAACGCCAGAGTCCGCGGTCCGAAGTTTGCCGTGACCGGCGCGTCTTCATCTTGGCTTTGCTTTAGCGCTTCAACATAGTTGCCGGGGTTTTCCATGTTCGACCAGTCACCGGTACCGGCGACAGCTTGTGTCGTGCGGTCGTCCCAGGTCGTCAATTTGAAATGCATCTCGTTGAGATAGGGCAGCTGGTTTCCGGCTTCGTCCACTTTCCAATAGTATGGATTGCGGCGAAGGATGACCAGCTCGTCAGGACGGTGCTCGACCGGTACCCATGCACCCAAAACTGGAACCGGAACATCACTTGCCGGCATTGCGTTCAGGTAATCGTCGTAGGAAGCATCGGAATTATAAGTCGGATGCGAATCGCGAAGCACATGGCTCGGCCCGGGGCAACCCTGGATATAGGCCAATCCCTCGACCACGGTTTCCGACTGCGGGCTGGGGAAGGTGAATTTGAAGGTATATGCGTCGATGATCTCGAGCGTCGCGCCACCGCCGAAGGACCCGGCCTGAATGCGGCTCGCAACGTTTTCGTCTTCGACGTTGTCGTTCCACCAGAAGGCAATGTCGTCGGTATCGAACGGATCGCCGTCAGACCACTTGACCCCTTCGACGAGGTGCATGGTCAGCTCGGTCATATCCGCGTTCCATTCCCAGGAGCGGGCAAGGTTCGGCAGCGGGCCGGTCTGGTCTTCGGCACGGATCTGCCAACGTGGGCCTTGCCGCACAAGGCATTCCTGAACGGCCATGTTGATGCCGCCCCAGCCCTGATGCTGCCCGGCAAGCCAGTTGAACCCTTCAGGCCGACCGCCGATCACGTGGCGGAAGACGCCACCATATTCACCAATACCGTCGGACATGGCCGAGGTCTTGAAAACAAGCGGTTCCGCCGGCAGTCGATCTTCGACGGGCGGCAGTGCACCGCTTTCAACCAGCGCATCCAGGAACGGCGCCTGATTGTAAGACTCGAGTGCCCGATAGGAATACAGGTCGTCACGACCGATCAGGTCGTATTCCAGACCGGCAAGGCTCTGCTCGGGCGGCATTTCATCGGCATTGGCTGCGGTGATTCCCAGCGCGGCGGCACAAACGCCGCCCAGCAGAAACCCGGTTCGTGTTGCTTTGTGAATCATTGGATGTCCTCCCTTAGACGCCCAATCTGTCGCACGGTCCGGCGACTTGCCGCTTCCGGTTTTTCAACATTCTCTTCCGGTTTTTTTGATTCACAGTTACAGTTTGATAAGGCCCAAAGGATGGCAACAGCCATGTCTCGCCGAAAGGAAAATTGGATGCCCCGAAACAGCCACTCGATCGATGCGACCATCCCCTTTTCGGAAGCGGTGGACCAGACGCGCGTTCCCGCCCCCAACGGGTTCATCATCGAACGGCACCGTCCGACCCTTTTCGACACGCCGTTTCACCACCACACGTCGGTCGAGGTGAATTTCCTGCAAGACTGCAGTATGAAGTATTCTTTTTCAGGGCGGACCGCGCATCTTGAAGCCAACCGTCTGGTGGTTTTCTGGGGGGCAGCGCCCCATCGGGTTACAGACGTTGTCGGCGAGGGGCGGATCACAAATATTTACCTGACCCTGGGGCAATTCGTCCGCTGGGGTCTGCCGTCCGAACTGGTCAAGGCGGTTCTGTCCGGCGAGGTCATCGCTTCTGCAAAACCCGATCCAATCGACGCGCTGCTGATCGACAGGCTCTACAATGAAAGACAACGTGACGCGGCATCCTGGCGAAGGACACATCTTGCAGAAATCGAATGCCGTCTGCGGCGCCTTGCGCTTGATGGATGGTCAACGCTGTTGTCGACACCGCGACAGGCCACGCCCTTTTCGGCAAGGTCGGCGACGATGCGGCAGGTTGAAGCGATGCTTCGGTTCATTTCTGACAACTTTACCCTACCCATCTCGGTCGAGGACATTGCCGAAGCAAGCAGTTTGTCCCCGGCCCGGGCCGGTCAGATTTTCCGCGATGTCATGACGGTCAGCATCAAGAAGCATCTGACACGGGCGCGATTGTCACACGCCCGAATGCTCTTGATCGAAACCGAGGCGAAAGTGGGCACGGTTGCGCTGGACAGCGGGTTCGCGTCACTTTCCGCCTTCTATGAAGCATTCACCAAGGAACACGGACAATCGCCTGCCAAGTTCCGCCGACAGTCGCAGCGCAGCAATCCCTTTCTTGCGTTCCACAGACAGGACTGAGGATCGTCGACCCAAAACCAATAACGGTTTTGCTGATGCGAGAGTGACCAATTATTTGGTTATTTCACGACTGAAAAATTTCGCTCCCTTCGTGGTGCCAACCGAAAAAGGCCACGCAATGGCAGTTTGGACGTCCGGTTTGTTGTTTTCGACTGACTACAATGCGGCCGCAGCGAACTTCCGCTTCCCGCCCAACCCTCCCGAAATGTCATTTCCGCCGCGTCGCAGAATGAATGTCCGTTTTGGGCTGAAAATGGTCATTGGAGATACTCACATCAACCCAATCGGGGAATCCTTCTTTGACAAGTCTTCTGTAAACAATCACGAATTTCGGATACCCGTCTGGTTTTGCTCCGCCGTTCTCAGGCAGGTCTAGCCGCATGACCTGACTGGCGTATGCGAAGCAAAGAATCGAATGTGTGGCTCGCCCGTGAAAAGGACGCGTTTCATAGAAAACAGGCTAGGTGGCATTCAAGCACAACGGCTTGGGCGACAACACAAGACCCGAAGCAAAACACAAGACCCGAAGCAAAACACAAAAGGTGTATAACTAGGGGGATAATAGAAAGCCCCTCTTGGATATATCCATTATATTACAAAGATTTACATGAATTATGTGGTGCCCGGGGGCAGCACCAGGAATATAACTCATCATGTATCAGCGCCGCTCATTCCGCCCCATTTTCCCTTTAAAATAAATACCATTATGCCTCATCATGTCTTGACGACAATCAAGGCATCGCACACATAATGGGGGAGTAAATGGAGGAAAGGATGCGCGCCCTTCACAAGCTTCCGAGCAATGCCATCACATCAATGCCTGCTGGCAAACACGAAGATGGAGGCGGCCTGCGCCTCGTCAAAGATGAAACCGGGGGCGGCTACTGGGTTTTTCGTTTCAGTCTCCACGGCAGGCGTCGAGAGATGGGTCTCGGGTCAATCCAAGATATTTCACTGAAGCAAGCCCGAGAACAGGCCGCGCATTGGCGCTCTCGTAGGGCGCTTGGGTACGACCCCATTTCCGAAAGAGACCGAGATCGCGCAAATCGTTTGGGAGCAAGCCTTGAGGGTGTCACACTTGAAGCCTTTGAAGCGCGCAAGGCCGAGTTGAAAGGTGAGGGAAAGTCAGGACGCTGGTTGTCTCCGCTGGAGCACCACATCCTGCCTAAGCTGGGCGCCGTCCCAATTGTGCAAATCACTCAAAGAGACCTGCGAGATTGCCTCGCTCCGATCTGGCACGAAAAGGCAGCGACAGCGACCAAGGCAGTCAATCGTTTGAAGGTGGTCTTTGGGCACGCAGCCGCGCTCGGGCTTGATGTCGATCTTCAGGTCGTCGACAAAGCCAAAGCGCTGCTCGGAAAACAACGCCACAAGGTCGAGCACATTCCCGCGTTGCCGTGGCGAGAGGTGCCGGCTTTCTACACCACACTGCGCGAACCGACGCTCGGCAATCTTGCGCTACGGCTACTCATACTCACTGGTGTGCGTTCAGGCCCAATCCGCAACCTCAAGCTGGAAGATATCAGCGGCGATATCTGGACCGTCCCAGCAGATGACATGAAAGGACGTGTTGGGGCTGTCGAGGCTTTTAGGGTTCCGCTCTCGGCAGAGGCTTTGGATGTTATCGAGCAGGCCAGCCCCCATGCGCGCAACGGCTTTCTTTTCTGGTCACGTAAAGGCGTAATAAGCGACATGACAATGTCGGGGGTAATGAAGCGGCAAGGCCTTGAAGCGCGACCACACGGATTTCGCACTAGCCTCAGGGAATGGCTCGCCGACTGCACTGATGCGCCACACGAAGTCGCGGAGATGGTACTGGCCCACAAGGCTGACAGCTCGGTCGTGCGCGCATACCGTCGCACCGATTTTTTAGATCAGCGGCGGGGCCTACTGACTTCTTGGGCTGTCTTTGTGACAGGCCAACAAGTTTCTGAGTCGGACTAATTGTTTCATGAAACTCGCATCGCATCTGGACGAAAATCTCAAAGTAGAAATCCACCTAAGATACCAGTTTAACCCCAAGCCTGAGCGCGAGCGGCCCGCGGAGACCAGCGCGGGATGAAATTGTGTCAGCTCCATCTGCCGACGCAGTTCCAGCATCCGTAATACGTCGGGCTGCGGATGCGTCTCCAGTTCCCGCGCCACTCTCGCTCCCAATAGCATCTGAGAATTGCGGCCCATCGCTTGTAGCTCGTCCATCGAGTAGGCCAGCAGGTCCGCGTCCAAAGTAGTCATCGGCTCGTCCATGGTGTGTCCATTGATCATGATCTTGCGATCCTCGACCGTTTTACGCTGGCGACAATTTCCGACCGTCTTTGCATTGATACCGAGTTTTCGGCTCTGCGTCGCGAGCGAAACTTGCGATCGCTGTATTGCTGTTCTGACACCGTGCGTTGTAGTGTTGCAGTCTTAAAGAATTTATCCCATGGCGCCTCCTTACATTCCGACGTTTGGATCGCGCCATCAAACCGCAATACTGACATTATTAAAAATAAAATTTCAGATAATAAAATAATTATTCATAAATAATCTAAAAACTACCAAAATTCAAAATAATTATAATTAAGTGATTTCTGTTTTTTTTGCCGACCCAGCAAGGCGTTCGCGCTCTTCTCGTCCAACAATTATCTCAATTATAGCGGCTTCGCTCAGCAAGCCTTGCTTGTACATCATTAGCGCCTCTTTTAAGAATTGGTGAAAATTGTCATTTTTGCTACCTAATGCTCCCTTGGTAGGAGCTATATCTATATTTTCTGCAGTTTTTGCAGTTTCTGCAGTTTCTGCGGCCTTTACCAAACTGCCGCGCATTGGACGAATTTCAATATCTTTGGGGGTGCGCTTGATTTTTTCATCAATCCACCTTTCAGCCTCAATTACATTGGGCAAGGGGTGCTCACCAACGCTCACTCCTTTGCTTTGCCTCACGATCTTATAACCTTTATATATCTTGATAACCTCGCCGACCTTTCGTTCCAGCCTAAAACTTGCTTTAACTTGTTCAGTTTCTCGTATTTCTAATTTAGCGGGAAATTTCCCCAAATTCCGCAGTTCTTCGATCCTTCTAAGGCCGGCTTCATCAATTAAGCCTAGCCTCTCTTTTTCAAGAAGTGATTTTACATCTTTCTTGTGTTTGTATACAAAAAAAGGCGTTGCGATAAGTGACAAAAAGAATGCAGCCAAACCACCAGTCACTGCAGCATTTAGTCCATCAATAAGCACATTCCTCTCCACTTCCATATTTCGCTTTCTAGACGCACTGATTGTGATTTTAGTGCAATATATATGAACCTCGCAAGGCTTTGTTGCACAAATGGGGTGAGGGATTCCCTGTGTGAATCCAGCGTGGTAGCTGGCGAGCATGAGCAGTTGGTCCCTTATGACGTACAAGACCAGGAACTGGCCTTCGTACAACACGGCGCTGAAGCAGCGCGGTTCGCTATCGATCTGGTTTGATCCCGATATGACCTGGCACGCGGCACCCACCGGCAAGCGCGGGCGGCAACCCGAGTTCAGCGACGCGGCGATACAGGTTTGTCTCACGATAAAGGTGTTGTTCGGCATGCCCCTTCGCCAGACGACCGGGTTCGTCGAAAGCCTGCTGCGGTTGGCAGGCCTTGACTGGAAAGTGCCGGACTTCAGCACTCTGTCTCGCCGCCAGAAGACCCTGAGCGTCGCCATCCCTTATCGCGGAGGAACGGGTCCTTTGCACCTGCTGATCGATGCGACCGGGATCAAAGCCGAGGGCGAGGGAGAGTGGAATGCCCGCAAGCATGGCGGGTCAAAGAAGCGCCTTTGGCGCAAGCTGCATCTTGGTATGGACGAGGAAACACTGGAGATCCGCGCAGTCGGTGTCACGACAAGCAACGTCGGCGACGCCCCTATGTTACCCGACCTGCTGGCACAGATCCCGCCCGACCAAGAGATTGCCACGGTCACCGCTGACGGAGCCTATGACACGCGCAGATGTCACAATGTGATTGCCGCTCGAGGTGCCGTTGCCGTCATCCCACCACGCAAGAATGCGCAACTCTGGAAGCCAACTACGGCGGGTGCTATCGCGCGAAACGAAGCCGTGAGGGCCTGCAAATATCTCGGACGGGCACTCTGGCGAAAGCTGACAGGCTATCACCGACGAAGCCGCGCAGAGACGAAGATGCACTGCGTCAAACTCCTTGGCCAAGGCCTGATGGCCAGAGACTTCGACCGGCAGGTCGCTGAGCTCCAGATCCGGATCGCGGTGCTCAACCGCTACACCGCTCTTGGCATACCCGTCACTGAGCCCGTAGGATGAGTCCGTCCGGGGAAAGGGGAAGCCTGCCCTTCAACCGATTTGTGCAACAGAGCCCCCTTAAGAAGAAAGATGGCTCATGCTTCACATGACAGGTTCAACTTTGATCGTTTCAGGGATTTGCCCCAACAATAATGCGAAACTAGGCTTAATCAGCTAGTTCTACCATCTTCAGAAATTTTAGTTTGCCACAAGTTATGTTGCTTTGAAGATGTCGACTTTTGTCTCCAGGCACGGCCTGAGCGAGAAGTCATTTGCTCCAATCGCGAACCAGCCTTCCGGTCTCTGATAGAAGTCGAGACCTCGTCCGATCTTGATGATCCAGAAGTCATCGATCCTGATTTCCCGGTCATGAATTTTGCTGTCGATCTCAACTGAAAGTACGACGTCTCGCTCAAGCAGGCTCTGTTTGAGCTCTTCAATCTTGCTCTCCACCCCCGCAAGATCGGTGTTTTCATCATATCCGGTCAGTAGATGGATCTCTCGCACGGTCGGGCTTTTCACGACTGTCTCGCAAAAGCGCACAAAATTCGCGATCTGATGGGGTGCACGAATGTACGGGTCTTCAATCGAAACCTTCTTCGCCTTTGCCAGGTATGGTCCGACGATCGTGTCGTAGGTATGCCCAACGTCCCCATAGGCGATGGTGTAGTGCCGCTCTTCCGGGACTTCAGCTTCAACGGGCTGCGAAACTTCGGGTGAGATAGCTCTCTGTTGGGTCGCCACTTCCGGTTCTTTGATCTCAACCATTTTCGGTCGAGAGGCCTTTCCGGAAAGCGTGCGGCGCGCAGGTTCGAGCGTCGCGGCAATACCTTTAGTCTCCGGGCAATGAACCACCACCTCACGACCATCTGGCGCGAAATAGGAAAGGTTTATCAACGCAAACTCGTCATCTGGTTTGCGCTTGTTCATCTGCTCCTTCACGCGACGACGACACTCAATCGCGTACTCGACGTACTCGAAGAAATCCTCGTCGCTGGGAGCGCCGTCGGGATGGAGGATTTTCAAGAACGCGCAGAGCGTCTTCTTGATACCCTTCTCATCGCGCCCCTCGACATTGCTCCCAAGCTTCACCCGGCTTGAGACCTCTTCGTATCTGTTATTGTGCTTGAGCTGGTAGTGAAACGCTTCAGCCAAGTAGTCCGTGATTAGCCCAAAGCGGTCTGTCAAGTACGCGCTGCTTGTCTTGGGCATCTCCCAGCCAGGCAAGTAGCAGGCAAAGCGGTCCATCACGGCCAGATCGAACTCAGCAGGGAGCGGTAGGAAGAGGTCGTGCTCGGATGAACGAACGATTTGTTCCACCGACTGATCGATGTTTCCCACGAAGGCCATGCTCGCATTGGCAATGATCTCGACACCCCTCGAGAACCGACCATTGGCCATGAAGTCCTTCATGATTTGGATGGTATCTGGGTCTTTGATCTTGATCCCACCAACCTCGTCGAAAGCAACGGTATCCCAGAAGCCAACAAGCCCGATCTTGTTGCGGGCATTGTTGTAAAACAGCGTTGCCTTCGTCGCTTGGCCGCCGCTGATCAGCGTCGAGTACGGGGAAAATTCACTAAAGAAGTACGACTTCCCGGTGCCGCGCGGACCAAGCTCGACAAAGTTGAAATTAGCCTCAACGAGGGGCGCGAGCCTAGCAATGAAGTGCAGCTTTTCCCTATGTGACAGCGTGCCTGGTTCGAGGCCGACCGACCTCAGGACCACGTCCAGCCATTCGTCTCTCGTAAGCTTTGAACGGCCTTCCTTGTAGGCTTCGAAGTCGAAGCGACTCAGCTGGATGGGACGCAAGTCTTCTACGTAGAAGGCGTAGTTGTCCTCGTCGATATCGTTGTGTGCGATGGTCACCTCAGCCCAGATACCGCCTTCAAGAAGTCGATCGATGTCGCGGTAGAACTTCTCGGCGATGGCGACTTTTTGGGATGCAAAGTTCTCGAGCGCTGCCCAATGACGCTTGTCCTTCTCGACGTAGCGCACATGCACCTTGTCGATGAATTTGTGCCTGCCCTTTACGGCAACCCGAGATTGAGCGGCATTTGCTTCGTCAGGGCGAACGTAGTTCTCATCAAGCGTCGCTAGAACGGCTTCCATACCGGCTTGGATTTCCGCTGGTTCGTTGCTTGCGCAATACCGTGCCAAAAGGAACTCCAGGACGAACGTAGGCACGTTCGTCCCTTTCTTAATGCGATGCAGTAGGTCCTTGCGGACGACCTTGCCGTCGAAGACCTCGTTGAGCTTCTTGTCGAGGTCATCCATTTCCATTTCAAACGGCATAGTCAGTCTCCAGATCAAGGCTGGCGTAGGCGGCCATCGTTACCGGATCGAGGGCCTTCAGCCTAAATTTTCCTTCAAACTCAGGCTCCATGCGAATGGGGATTTGTTTGCTCTCGCCGGGCCGCAGCGTGATGGTTCGTGTGGCTGGGTTTACGTCCCCGCCTGGGCGCGGCTCTCCTACGACATCATCTTGTGCGGACTGAGCTTCGAGAAGGACCTCAATGTTTTTGTCCTGTGTGAACATGTCTTCAGACGATGCACTCACTTCCACTACCGGCACCCGCGTTGTGATCCGCTTAGCGCCACGCTTGTAGTTGAGCTCAACACGGAAGCTTCCGGAGCCCGACAGATCCTTGGTATCCAGTCGCGCGACCAAGACCGGTACGATCGCCTCCGGCAGCGATACCCCTCCGTGAAAGTAAAGATGTCCTGCTCTGTAAGGAGCCATGCTCTTTGGCAAAGCGACTTGCTGATAGTCTCCACGCACCCCCAACTTGGCCGCATCGATTACAACACTATGATTGTCCGCGTTACCCGTTCCTAGGAACGCACGGTCGTGTGCGTTTACGGCCCAATTGCCTTGTGGCTTCGAACAGACGTCGCCGTCAGATGCGTGCCCATTCAAGAAGAAGCCGTGATCTGTGGCGATAACTGCGTCGTGGAAACCAAGCTCGCGCAGCTTGTGAAGGGCCACGCGAACAAGTTTCAGCGTGTTCGGGATGAGCCCGAGGGTGCTCTCCGGGTTGTTCTCGAGCTGACTGTCGATCTCAGTTGAGCGCAGCACGATAAGATCAACAGTCTTGGAAAGGCGCGGTTTCGCTTTTACGAAATCGCTTAGGGTCATTTCATGGAAGCGGTCACCCAACCGCTTCCTTAGAACATCCATACGCTGACTGACATTCGCGACTTTGGCATCACCAAGCCTGGGAACGAGCTTACCGGCCTCGTCTGTCAACCTGAGGTCTTCGCGCGCTCCAGGGAGGAGGCTTGCCATTCCAACTGGCGTGATGGTCGGAAGCTGCGCGTACGCCGCTTGAAGTTCAACCGGGCCATCATCCGCAAGCCTTTTTTCAAGCGCTACACCGAGTTCGTAGCGCAGGGCATCTACAAGGATATAGGCGACCTTTCGACCGCTTTCCTTCAGCTTGCTCGCCACATGCTTGTCGTAGACATCGAGATTGCTCAGGCGTCCCTGCGGGGGCCAACCCGATGCTTCCAGATGCTTCACAAAGGCGGTCTGTACCTTCTCAGCGAGGCGTCTGTATTTTGACCTCGAGTACTCGACCACGTCAGACAAGAGGTCTTGATGATCCAAGAAATCGGAGAGCGCCTGCTCGAACTCCCTCTGAAGTCGATCAGTTTCCCTCAAGCTTGAAATGTAAAACTCAATCAGGGCGCTCTGTGACTTTGCGTGATCTGGGAGTTGTCGCTCGTTGTCGTCGCAACTCTCAATCAAGGCGAAGCTAGCCTTGATCAACTCCCACTGTGCTTGGCTTTCTCCACGACCGATCCACACCGAATGCCCATGGGCTCCGATGGTGGCCCTCGCAGCGTTGAGGTCATTTTCAAGCAGGCCCTTGATGGCTCGCTTCAGGAAGGTCCGCTCTTCGAAGGGGAAAGTATCCCTGCTGCCCAGGTCTTCGATACTTGCGCATATCCTGTCTAGCGAGAGCTCTTGCTCGATTTGCTCGGCGCGTTCGATGTAGACATCTCGGCTCGCCGGACTGGTTCTCAACCTCTCGCAGACGTCCTCAATAATTGGTTTCGCTTCAGCAACAGCATGCGGAACGCCCTGGAGCTGCTCCGGTAGGTCCGCTGGCAAGTCGAAGACAAATTCGCTGAAGAGCACAAACCGCCACAGCTCGTCAGAGATGGAACTCCAGGTCTTGCCTCTCGTCTTAACGCTCATGCCAAGCGTTGCGGATAGGAACTCCCGCGCTTCTTCGCTCCATCCATCTTGAGCTTTGAGCGCCGCCGCTTGCTTCTCGCTTGGGGCGAGCAAGGCTTCAAGGATTTCACGTCCAGACTCGACCTTCAGCGCGGCGCGCAGTTGCGGCCAACTCGCACCGCTACCCACGGCGTCGACCACTGAAAATGTCGGACCACCTGGCGAGTTGGCAAAGACGCGCCTTATCTCCGTTGAGTGATCAGGCTTGGCGCGGAGGCAAAGACTTAGGTAGTCATCCCCGTCATCACGGGGAAACACCGCCCCGGCCTGCGCGTAGATCGAAAACGGATCGATCTGTTTCTCTTCATCAGTCTCTGGCCTTCGCTTAGGGACATAGACCAGCACAGCATCCAGCGTGCTCTTTGGTCGCCCGATATCCTGCAGGGCTTCAATGGCAGCCAGGCGGCTCTTGATGCTGCTGCTGCTTGCATCGACGACGCGAACACGTTCGTCTTCAAGGCTCGCGCACACGCTCTGGTATCGCCCGTCTGGATCGTAGACGACCATACACCCCGCCTCGATCAGACGAGGGCGCAAGATGGTGTCACGGATGAAGGCGGCAATACTCATGCCCGATCCTCGGGTTCGACGTAGAGATGTTCCAGGTCGTGCGCGATGGCGAGGGATTTGTCTGTCTTGCACTTCTCGCGCACGCGGTCTGGCCAGTAGGCCATAGCCAGGTGCGCCCAATCGTAGTCACCCTTCTCCAACTTGGTCCACGTATCCTTCAGAACCTTCTGCCACGGCTTGTGACGGAATAGCTGCCAGAGCGGAGCAGCGCTTATCTGAACGCCGTCATCGTGGTTGGGACGGTAGGTCGGAGCGATCTCAAGGAGCGCGTCACGAAGCGCGATGAGTTCGAACTCAAGGTCCTGGAGTTTCTCCAATGCTTTCTCGTCTGAACTAGAGCGAGCACTGCCTTTGTCGCGCAATGTTGCCAGGTCGCGTCGAACTTCATTCAGCTTTGGTTCAAGGAAATCATTCACAGCCGTGTAGAGCGTTTGGCTAGTCAGATCAGGATAGTAGAGCCAAAGAGTGTAGCTGCCTGTGTCAGTGGAGATCGGCCAGTAGATGGGGGCCTTGCGGCGACTCTTGCTGTACTGTCCCAGATGAAACTTGAAGAAATCGCGCTGTAGCCAGCGGCGTACATCTCCACGCGTTTCAGCATCGACGCGGGCGAGCACCTCTTCAATCAATCTGGACAGATCATGCGGATGCCCTTGGTCCTCCACAAGGATACCGGCATGAGCATGAAACGGCTCTGCAAAATCAGTGAGCATCCCAGGACTTTTAGCTGGCAGGGGATCAAATGGCTCCGGCTCGGGTGGGGCTTCGCGCTCACCAGTAGCTAAACGCCAGTCGAAACGGCCAAAGGCGACTCCAACAGCCCAGCTGAATAGGCCTTCGGTTTGATCCACCGCGAAAGCATCCTCGTCGTCTTCACCAACCTCCGTCTCGCCCAAATCTTCGTCAGAGGAATCGGTCGGACCAAGAGCAGCGGCTCGGTCTGCATCATTGAACCCATAAAGTTCAAAGGCGATAATATCGATTTTGGCCTGAATGTCGTCGAGCACGCCTTCAATGTGCGACGGATCGTACTCCCCCAATCGCGCGCGAATTGCTGCAGGCAATGTGAATGCATGAGAGGTTTCATTGATTGAATCGAGAATACGTTTGAGTGTCCAAGACTGCCGGGTTAGCCCCTCCAAAATCGAGTTTTTTTCTCCATCAACATCTGGCATGGGTGTGCGCTGTATCACGCCAGCCTGCCAGGCGCGATGATCAGCTGTCATTGAGGCTAGTCTCTTGAATGGTGTGGAGTTGAGCAAGGCAAGTTCGGCAAGATTCGCTCCGTGGATTCCCATTCCAACTACAGAAAAGATACAGCCTTTAGGCAGGATGCGTGGAGCAAATCCAAGATTTGTGAAGCTTGTATATGTAAAACCGGGTAAGAAGTATCTATCTGCACCCCGCACTCTGGACTTTATGTTTCCCGTCTTCGGATCAGAAAAATTTCGGAGCTCACGACCGTTTTCCCCCCATTTAACAAAAAGGTCGATATCTGCGTAGTAACTCGAATATGCTCCACCCTTCGCATACGGCTGCCATTTTGAATTCTCGGCATTCGAAGTTACTTCCCACCAAGCCCTAACAAAACGGAAATCATCCGCAGTGCCCAGACCTTGTGTGACACTGCGCCCGGCAGAGCCAAAAGAGGGGAATGTCTTGAAAAGACTTCTCACATTTGGCGAAACCCAATATGCGAAAGAGACCCCAGGTATGTCTTGGAAGCTTGAAGGGTCTACTTCGACATAACTGCTCAAAGCTTCACCAGAGCGAAAATCTTCTACTGCCTGCAGTAGATCTCGTGGCTTCTCTTGACTTTCGATCAGGCGGATAAAGCAGGTCATTTTGCTTTCTCCAGCACATAAGCTGCCGCCTGGACCATTGCGTCGTCCATAATCCCATTCCCTAAGTCGGCAAGCGCTAACATCTTGGTGTCTTCCAGGATGGTTTTTTGCCTCCATTCCGTATAACTTGATAAAAGAAATGCTGTTCGCGATGTTATTGCCCCAATCAGGCCGGTAGTTCGAATCATATCGACGGACCGCTCAACAAACATAGCGAGAATGTCTTGACGACTATTCGGGTGATTTCTGGTTAGGTATGTTTTTGTCGACGCGCATACTGCTCCAAACGGCGGATTCATAAGAACTACATCAAAAACGTAGCTCTGCATTTCGATCATGCGGAAACACTGCAAAGCGTCCTCCGCAAACAGCCGTCTCTTATAGCTTGTCTTCGCGCTATGCGCATAGCTGGATAGTGCCTCTCCAAGCCTATCTTCAGCCTTCTGCCACTGCATCTTATCTTCTTCTCGAAAGAGGTCGCCGTGCTCGCCAAATACTTGACGCACCAGGGCAGGCAATTCCTTCTCGACTTGCAGCAGTACTCCAAGCTCCGGCAGCCCCTTGAGCAAGAACAACGTCTTTTCGAACAGCTCTGCATCCAGCGGATCGAGTTCTTCCATGAACCGCTTGCGCAACTCGACTTCTGCAGGAGGTGCGACCGCTGCCACCACATTGCCATGCCCGACCTGAGGTCGATCCTTGGCCTTCACGCCTGCCTCATGCCAAGCGCGCTGCGCCCTGAGCCATAAAGCAAGCGACGCGATCTGCGCCGCGCGTGGGTCAATATCAACGCCGTAGATGTTGTGCTCGATGATCAGTCGCGGCACGTCGTGCAAGAACGCATCTTGATCGGCGTAGGTCTGACTGAGGGGCTTTAGCTCATCGCTGCCACCAGTCTCCGTGTCCAGGCAGCCGGGGCCATGGGCCTGCTCCCAATCCCAGGCCTCACGGTAGATTTCCTGGAACAGGTCGAAGGCATAAAGCCCGAAATGCATGGAGCCACATGCAGGGTCGAGAAGCTTGATCGTACGCGGATCGCGAAGACGCTTGGCCGGCTCCGGATGTTCATCCGGCTTCACAAGAAGGTATTGGCACCTGTCGCGCAGGCTGGTCTCGCCGCCCGTCCAGTTAAACCAAAGCCTGCCAAGCGTGTTGTCGACGAGGAATTCCACCACATAGCGCGGCGTAAAGAACTGGTTGCGGACTGCCAGTTCGCGGCTGTTGCGCGGGGCTTGAGACGCATCGCGCATCGCTTTGCGCTCTTCCTTCGAGTTGAAGTACTGGTAAATCCAACCAATCGTCTCGTCCTCACCCCATAGCGGCTCGATCTCTCCGTGGTTGATGAGATCGATCACCTCGAGGAGCGCGGTCTCGCGAGGGAACAGGCGGCCTTGCGGCGAGAACCGGTCAAAGAGCCCGGGCAAATCCTGCGCCAACTCATCGAACACGCTTTGTAAGAAGACCCGATAGGCATCGCCAGTTTCACCGAGACCAGTCCCAGCAAGGCGTGAGTAGAGTTGGAAGCCCTGAGACTGATAGCCGTTGCCGACAGTCTCGATTAGGAGACCGCGCGCCTCGGCCATACGCAAGGCCGCGAGCCGGTTGAAGATCGTAAAGGCCTGCTCTCGGACGATCCGGTCTAGGCCTGCTTTCGCGTCTGTGTCCGAACCAGCGCAATAGTGTTCAAGCGTGGCACGGAGAATACGCGCCGTCTCACGCTGTTGGTCGGTTATGTGACGTAGGCTTTCGAGCAAAGAGACCGTGCCCGAGTCAGGGTCCAATCCGTAGTCGTTCTGAAGCTGTCGCGTGAACTCCTCTTCCAGAATTCCACGAGCTGCGCTTACAAAGCGCTGAAGCGTATTGCGTGTGGACTGATCAAACGCCATCGATCAGGCCTCATCCGTCATCAGGGAGATGGAGACGTCGATCTCCTCGTAGAGCCGAGCTTGCGTCTTCAGCTCTTCCAGCTCCGAGATTACCGCTTCAAGCTCCGATGCCGAGCTCACCTTGGCAGGGATGGACACCGACGTTTCCAGGCGCGAAGGACCGTCCTTTCCTTTCTTGGCCTGCTCATCAGCAATGCGCTGGCGAATGCGTTCCTGTCCGGTGACCTCAACAGAACGCTTCAGTTCGTCCAGCGTAATGCTGATATCATAATTCCGAGCAAGCAGTGCGTTCAGCCCGGCGAGGTCTTCAGTCGCGGAGAACTCCAAGGCATCCAACCGGCTTAGTGTCGTACCACGCTCGTCCTGAGTAAGTTCTCGCCATTCAGGCAGCTCTTGGAGACTTTCGCCGCCGTCCTTGAGCCGTTGCTTTTGTTGGTTCGACAACTCAATGACAGTGTCACGGACGCGGCCCTTGATGTGAGTTAGGGTCGAAGCCAAGTCCGCAGAATGCCTGAAGAAGTCGTCCTTGGCTGCCCAATCGGAAATGGATGAGAGTTCATCCTTTAGCTCCATGCGCAGCGCACCGGGTGCGCCGGTATCCGGCAACGCCTCGATATCACGCTTATGAGATTGAAGCTGCCGAAGTGTGTGTTCCAGCCCATTCTCAAGTGCTCGCCGAACCTCTGCAGCCCATTTCAGATTGTCGTAAAGTGCCGACTCCTCCGCTCCTAGAAGCTGGGGCGCATCCGAAGCGTCAGAAGAAAGCAGGTCCGACAGAGACTGGTTCAACGCTTGTGCGCGATCACTTCCGTCAACACCAAGTGAGCCGAGTTTTTCCGGCAAGGAACCATATTCGTTCTGAAACCGAGGGAAGTTCTTCAGCGTCGCTTTGCTGATCTCTTGTTCAAGCGGGATGACGGTGTCGCCCAGCAACTCGGTCAGACGTTCTGAAGCGCGTGACAAGGCTTCATTGGAGGGGCGCTCGTCCCTCAGAGACACGCCGATCTGCTTGAAGCTGTTGTTTGTCTTGAGAGCGTCAATCGCAAGCGGCCCAGCAGTTGTGACCTCGCGCCCTGAGACCGTGAGTTTGATCTCGCCAGCCAGTAACATAACGGCGAGAATGTACCGGGTTGTGTCCTGCGACCACCCGAACGGGTCCGCGTTGAAATGCTCAAGAAGCCGCTTCCCTACAGCGCTTCCATGCCGGTCAATGTAGTCACGGATGCTCACGAGAGCCTTTTCGTCAGTCTTGAACGACGGACGGCCAGCTTTCACCTGAACAAGCCCCAGCGGGTCAAGGGCACTTGTGATCGCCGCTGGATTAGCAAGCTTAAGAACCTTCTCAGCATTATCTGTGTTGGCTCGAACAGGTGCTTCGCCATAACGATCGAACACTTGGGCTGCTGCGCTGGAGAGTATTTTCTTTGAGGCCTCCAAAAGGTCGGCATGCAGCGCAGACACAGCAGTGCTCTGTCCCCTGAAGATGAACGACCCCCCCTGAAGAGCAGTCTTTAGTTTCGACTTGAGTTCTGCCGCCAGCCTTGCAGCGCGATCTTGTTGTGCTCTGCAATATTCCCTGATCTCCTGATCGGCGTCATTTCGATGAAGTTCGGTTATCCGCTGACAGCGGAAGATCTCGTTGCAGAGGTCGTCCAGTTCGGGCGTTGTCCTCGTCATTAGACCGATGACATTGCGGGACGCATGGCTTCGTGAGTCGTCAACTAGGCGGGTCTGTGCCGTTTCGTAGTCGTCGGATGCAACGAACTCGACGACGGTCTGGATGGCGTTTTGCTCTCCAGCAAGGCTCGTCACTGAGCCTCCACTCTGAACCTTGATCCCCGAAGCAACTGCAAGAGTTCCGTGAAAGTTGACCCTGGGCAGAGGATCGAAGACTTCACGGACACCATCGTTGAAGATGCGCCGAACATCGACAGAACGAAGCGCCAGTCCGCTACGCTCTTGCTCGATATCTCGCAGCTTCTCGCTCAAGAAGACAAGCGTGCCATCTTTATCGCCGAGCGGAACCAACGGGTCCCGCAACATCTCTTCCACGGCTGCTTTGACCTCCTCGAACTTTGAGGGAGCCATGACCGAGGAGTGCATCAAACTGGCAACGTTCTGAAGCGTGACTGGTAGGTTCCCCAGTATCTGCAATACAGCAATAGATTTGGCGATATCTTGGTGAAGAGGTTGATCGGGAAACCGAATTTGAACTTTGCCGACCGCTTGATGAACCGGAGCAAAGGCTCTTCGAATATCCTTCTCGAGCTCGTCATACAGAGTGACCGTCGTGGCGAGCGACCCTACGGGTTGATCCGCGAGAGCAGTTGTCCCTCCCTCACCACGAAGGATGTCTTGGACAACTTTGATGGCTGAACGCAACCCAACGCCACCTGTCGACTTGGCTAGTGCTCCAAGAAGCTGAAGAAGGATTTCAAAGTGAGCAGGCAGGAAGGGGTAGAGTTGAACGAAAGTGTCGCGGGTGAAGTCCGCGTCGTAGTACTTCGCATTCTCTAGCCGGGTGTTCTGTCGCAGCGCTTGACCTTGCTGATCAAATAGTCTGGCGAGCTGCTTTTCACCGTCGTTTGACTTACCAAGTAGCCGTCGATAGCAGATTTCCTTGATATCGCTGGACTCAAGATCGATCTGGATGGGAAACCGATCCTTTAGCTTGAAGAGCTGGGGTGAATTGAGACTGGCTCGGGGGTCATCCTCAGTAAGCGTTTGTTGTGCCGTCGAGATGATCCAAACCTTTCCGTCGCCCAGCCTCTTGAAGTTCTTCGCAAGCCCGTCGAGATTTAGGATCAAGTTGTCCCGCGAGGCAACATATTGACCAACTTCGTCGACGATGAAGATGATATTTTGCTTGCCGCTCTTTTGGCGCACAATATCAATCATCTCTTGGACACGCTGATCCTCGAACTGAAGGAAGTCTTCAATGTTCGAGCTAAAAGAAGATGCCTCGGGGAAGAGCTCTGGGTACATCTCATGCGCGATGCGAGGAATAAGTGCGTCAATAGCAAGCGGATCATTTTGTATCCGCTTCCAAGTGGCACCCGGCATCACCTCGGAAACCTTGTTATGAAGTTCTTCGGTCCGATTGTCCGCTTCAACTTTCCGCTCGAAAGCTGCAACCTTGAGGTTCCGGGAGTAACCTGCCCACTGAAGAACTTTGTAGTAGAGGACGCTCGAAACATCCTCCATCGTCGCACCAGCGAGCATCTCACTAGCTAGGTCTAACATCACTACAGCTGCGGGAAATCTCTGCGCGACGGTACTAAGCTGAGCTTTGGTCTGCGGCTTGTGGAGGCGATCTTGCAGGTGAGTTAGGAAGGGGACTCCATCAATTGTCTTCTGATTGTCGAAGGCAAGACCCAGGTATTTTGTAAAGGAGCTTTTTCCCGATCCGTAGAAACCGGAGACCCATACGCCAACTTCGTTTTCGCCACCCGCTTCCATCGCATGTTGCATTTTATCGAGCAGTTCTTGGAATTGCTCTTCAATACTTTCAGTTACAACGTATTCAGATATTTCAGCCTTCAGGCGCCTCTCCTCGTCAGCGCCGTAGCTGATGACTTTCTCAATCGTACGATTGATGTCGCGAGATGCGTCGAACAGACTGCGAATGCTCATGCTTTGTGCTCTCAAAAAATGTTATCCGCCCACGTGCACTGAGCGATAGTTGCCGTCCTCTGGGTAAAACCCAAGATACTTAAGCTTCGTCTTTCCTGTACGCGTTCCCGGATAGAGAAAGATCGTCGGCACATGAAAACTGCCCTGCAACCTACTCTCAATTGAACCGATACGCAGAAACGGATGCAGCGCCTCCAAATCCGTCACGATCAGCAGCGCGTGCTCATTGCCATCAAGCTCGCTGAGCTTGCTTTCAAGTCGTTGAAGAAGACCGTCTTCCGCTGTAGCCCGTGCAGCAAGAGCTTCGTTGGTTTTTTTCCAGTCAGTCGGGGATTTCTCATCCTGTGCCACCCACAGTGGCCAGAATGGATCTTGCTTCAGCAAGTCCCAAAGCTGCTCCGCGATTGAGAACAGCTGAACGTCCCAACCCTCTTGATGTAGCTTAGCTTCCCATGCAGGAGTTTGCCGCTTTACCTCAAGAATACTTTCAGGAGGAAAGACGAGGTAATAGACGGGCTCAAAGCTCGCATGTCCAAGCTCACGCCCATGGCGAATCCGTTCACGAAGCTCATCAAAATCCGCTCTAAGTGAGGCCATCGCAAAGCGCCTCCATGTCAGGGAGCGTCCAACTGATACGCACAACGTCGCTTGCGCTCTGAATGACTAGGTTGCCCTGGAGTGATGCACGTTTCAGCTCCTGGGTTACATCTTCACGAGACAGGCCAAAAAGCCCCCAGTCCTCATGTGCGAGTACGGTGTTGTCGCCCATCCCAAGAAAATGAAGATCATACGCCAGATAGGCAGTGACAGGTTGCGCTATTCGAAAAGGAAGAATTTGCCGAGTTGATTTCAACCCAGCTTGGAGAAGTCCAAAGTCTGCGCAACAACCGGTAAGGTAAGCTGCGACACGACGGGTAGTGCTTTCGGACCAACGCTTTGAAGTCTTACCGTCGTCTATGCCGCGCTCGACAAAATGCCGAGCGTCATTGCTTTCGATCGTGTCGTAACCGCCTTCATAGCGTGCCCAGTAAACTTCGCGGACAAAATCTGCGAGGATTGGGTTGGCACGGCAGGTGTACAGAAAGAGCAGCTGTAAGAACGCGTCACTCGGAAGCTGATGACGCAAAGTCTTAAGAAGTCGCGCCGTTTGCCCGTCACCCCTAAGGTAGCGCGGCGCAAAACACTCTGCCACGATGTTTCGCAGGCGACGGGCCGTCACGTTCGGAAACCGACCTGAAGAAAGCGCAGTCTCGTACAATGCTGCTGTGCGCATTTCAGGTTCCCAGATTTCGAGTAGTTCTTTGGTTTCTTCAACCAATCCGAGGCCAGCCTGGAGCTGCGTTGTGTATGGAGCACTTTCCATCACGAGCTCTTCTCGAAGTATGGATACGCACGCGTGCCATTTTCGAATGCTTGGTGATACACAGATGCCACTCGGGACAAGGCCGATCCGCCCAAGATGTCTTCGATATCGCCACAGAGCGATGGTCCCTCTGCAACTTCGGCTTGGCCGTCGGCAAGATTTAGAAGAGCCGCCATGCCAGCTGTTTTGTCTTTTATCAGAATGTCGTCGAGCTCATCCGGCGACATGGATGCGACAAGATCATAGATATCTTGCTCGGCTTCTTCCGGAAGGCGAAAAACGTGGAAGCTACCTACACTGAGATGTTCATCGTGAGTGCGCCGCGCCGCTTCCAGGTTGCCGTTATACTGCGCGAGAAGCGAAGTACGGGGAAAGACCGGCTCCAAAAACATCTTTGCCGACTTTGAAAAGAAAGAGGTGGGCCACCAACCATGGAGTTCACGCTCGCCCAGAGCGCCCACCAGGAGCCTCAATTCAGCAAGTTGCCTATAGCGCGACGCAGTGTTCAATGTCTTATCCTCGGTCAAGAACCCGTTAGCGCCTAGTTCAAATCGTGGAAGCGTTCATCGGAGGGAAATTTGTGGACGCAGTCTTCATGGTCCAACGCTATGAAACCAGATCCATTTCTTCAAGTGAACATTGGATACCCCTGTCTTGAATGCACACATTCTTCAGCGCACATCTATCACAGACCGCGGCATGGGTGCCGATGTCGATTAGGATGCATCGCGGCTTCGATGACGATCGAAGATGCCTAGGGCACATATTGTTGACAAAGCAACTCAACCCCAATGCTCGGAATCCTGCCGATTAAGCCATCACACTCGCCTGCTGGTTGACCGCCTCAGTATTCGCGCTGACTGTTGGTCAAAACAAAACATATGAGGCATGAGATGCGATTGAGCAGGCATCTTGGTACGCTCGCGTTCAGCTTGGGCACCGGTTTGTGGCTTCTTCTTTCTGGGCTACCTTTAGCTGCGCAGACTTGGCCGCTGCCCCCCCATTCCGAGCTGAGTGTTCAGGGAGATTTGAGCGAAGAAGTGTACAACGCACTACGGCCACAGATGCAGGAGATGTTTTCCAACTGCCAATTTAGCATGAACGCGATTACGCCATCGGGTCAGTTCATCCCCCACTACTTTCCTGCCACACCGACAGTCTCGGAGCGCCTCGAGGACGGAACCATGATTTACCGCCCGCTCCCACCTCCGGGTATCTACAGCCTTCCAGCAGGTGAGGGGCTCACAGCCTATGTCGCCCATTCGATGGTCTGTGGTCGCTGGCCAGAGGGCTCAAACAATAGCGACGTCGACCCGGGCGCATGGGGAAATTGCGGCATGACTGGAAACTGTCAGGGCTATGTGGTGATTGGTGAGAATGTCCATGACTACATTGGCCACTCACCATATGTTCGCAACAATGGGGATGAGTGGATGCTGGTGTTCCCGCATAGCCAGTGGGTTGGCGATGATGTAGCCTTAATCGTCGATGGTCAGCTCATCTTCACCCATCAGCAGCCCGGACAGAGCGAGAGATAATAATACGGGGTATTCAACCCTCGTTAAGATGCTTTTGGTGCCCCCTGCCGGACTTGAACCGGCACGCCCGAAGGCAGAAGATTTTAAGTCTCCAGCGTCTACCATTCCGCCAAGGGGGCTTTGGTAGGCCCGGCAGGACTTGAACCCGCAACCAAAGCGTTATGAGCGCTCTGCTCTAACCAATTGAGCTACAGGCCCGCACAGTCAGAACCATACCCATCTAAGGGGCAGTGTCCATGGCGAGCTTAGCAGCCTGCAACCAAGCCTTTGCGGCCTCCTCTGCCCCTATCCCAACACCCGCTACCCCCGCGAAGTGAATCTCGAAGAGAGCAGTGGAGTTTGGTTCAGCCCAGAATCCACCTGCAGCTATAACGCTGTCGCGCAGGGCAGCTGCCGGGTCTTTAGCGTTCAGGATGTCATCCAGTTTCATGTGCATCGATGTATCAGCAGCAGTGACGCCACCCATTTAGGCAAGGCAGCGTCAAGTGCAACATCCGAAACGCTGATTACATCGTGCACTCATCTGAACAGGCGCGGTCCATACGCGGCTCTACTCATACCTTAGCAGAGTGACCTGAAGCTGTCCGCCTTCATTAAAAAGGTGGAGGCGATCATCGATCACGAAGTAGTGCCCATCGAATGGGATGATCTCAAGAAACCGGTCTTCTTCCTCATGATCAGAAGCTGGGCAAGCGCGCATCGTTGAGAAAAGGCCGTCAATGAGCTCAACGCGTCCGTTGTTGGCATAAACATCGCCCCAGATCGGGTTGCAGCCCGCAGAGACCGAAAGGTCACCGCTTCCGAAGCGGACCCACACGTTCTCGGAATCTTCATAGACCGGCTCAACGAGGCCGGTATCCATATTAAGGAACGATATGACCCTCCAGCTTCCCTGAAGCTCTTGTTCGACGTAGGGCAGAAATCGAAGGTCAGAGATGAGAATTCCATCGAGCGGACTATCCGCAGAAGCAGTGTTCGAGACGAGGACGGAAGATATCAGCGCGAGTGCAGTTGTGGTTGCTTTTAACATGAGAGTGGCTTTCAGGGCTTGTGCTTGGATAATCATGTGTCGCCCGACAGAGCTGAAGGGTTCACACGGAATAGAAGCCGCCGAGTTCTGTTAGCCTCCGATTTCCCCAAAAACGTAATGAAGCGCCACTACAGTTAGGGAGTATCAAGGATTTACTGTGGGCGCTTAGGTGCGGCGATAAGCAGCAAGTTCGTCGATATTATGGCTCATAGGGCGAGCCTGGAGCAGGACCCATGCTTGGTTCGCCCTCGATTTCTTCAGCCTCTTCCTCACACTCAGGACGCCAAGATTCTAGCCATCCCGCTACCGTGTCGACATTGGGCCGAGCCCATGCCGGCACGACCTCTACGCGGTCACTCTCCAAAAAGTCCCGGTATTCCTCGACTTCCTCTTGAATGATTTCAGAAGTCACTTGTGCCACTTCACACGCATATTGTGTGCGATCCCCTCCAGGATTTTCTTCAAGCCATTCCTGATACTCCACCTCCACAAAGTAAGCAGCCAACAAGCTACCCACTGCAGGAACCGCCACAACCATTCTGCGCAATCGAGCCTTTGCGCGTGCTCTAGCGACCGCAGTGGCGACCGCACGTGTGGTGCTGCGCTGTAGAATACTGAGTTGGCGACTAATGCGGCCAACTTGAGCAGATGAAGATGAAAGATTGGCTCTCAATGTCCTTAGAGCCCGAGTTTGCGCTGCCACTCTGGACTGGGTTCGTGCCAGATCCGTAGCCAGTTGGCCTGCTTCCAATGTTAACTCAGCAACCTGAGCTGTCAGGCGAACCGCGTGAATGGCTAGGCTGGCGGAACCAAATGCTAGAGCAACGAGTAGTATTACAACAAACCTCATTGTTCTCAGGCTTTTCCAGAGAATCCGAAGTGCTTTGATCAAAATAAGGTCCTCCTCGCTCAAACTTTATGTGCCCAGGGCCTCGTCCACATGCAACAAAATGCAGCCCGCACTTAGACCCTGCCCCTAATGGCTGTTTGAGCCAGCCCCCGGGACTAATCGACCGCCAACAGACGGTGATGAAAGGTTCGGTCCACCCTTTATGAGAATACTTCTCACCCATGAGGCGGAGCAGTGTCATAAGCGGATCTTATCTAGACTTACCGCTCAGTCTACCTGGCATAGTTATTGCAGGCTGGATGGCGCCATAATCTTAAAGTATGCAACGGCATTTCAGAGGATAGATGACGCTGAGTCTATGCGTTGAAGTTTGCTGTTTCTGGGTAGCACTACGGCCACCATAAATCACCCCTCTGCACCCTTCTCAACTGGAAGGCATGACGGGTATAATTCGGTCCAGCCTAGCATTCAGTAGAGCACTCTCCGCATGTTAACTCCCTCCGCCAACGTGTCCGCAGCCCTCTTCTACCACCTAGTTGACACGCACTCGCTGGGTCATGGCGGGTTCCATGGGAGGGATCACTGGCTGCGGGTCCTGCACAACGGGAGAGAGATCGCCACTGCGACAGGCGCCAACCTGAAGGTGGTGGAACTCTTCGCAGTGATCCACGACAGCAAGAGGGAGAACGAAGGCCACGATCCTGATCACGGTCCACGCGCAGCGGAATACGCCAGGGCGCTGCAAGGGGACTGGTTTGATCTCTCAGCCGCGGAACTCAACCTGCTCTGCGAGGCCTGCCGCTACCACTCAGACGGCTTAATTGCTGCTGATCTGACTGTTCAGGCCTGCTGGGACGCTGATCGGCTTGATCTGGGACGGGTTGGCATCAAGCCTGACCCTCGCTTCCTGTGCACGGGCTATGCCAAGCGTCCGGAGGTGCTGCTCGCTGCCTACGAGCGATCCTTGGGTCAGTAATTAGGCTTACACCAAGTGGATGATTGCCAAAGCTGAAATGGCGCCGAGCGAGGCCGAAGTCAGCGCAAGTGCGATGGCAACTACAGTTTCTTTTGTGGTTGGTTCAAACATGGATACGGCCCAGAGAGCTTGTGTTGGATATCCATTTGTCGCCCAACAGAGCCAGATGGTTCAGAAAACAGACGAGGGACGGGTCTGCGAGCGAGAAGCATGCTATTGATTGAAGAGCTCGGCATCCGTTGAGTTCAAGGATAGAGCTGCAAGGGCAGACAGTAGAAAGCGCCGCCCCTTCCACCAGAGGAAACGAGGAACAGTATGTTCATGCTGATCAGAATTGCGCTGCTGCTATGGAAGCCGCTGGCTCTGATCCTGCTGCTTGCCATGGCATTCCCTGTCGCGGCGCAAACCGAACGAGAACTCCTCGTGAGGCTCATCGATGAATACCGTGCGCACTGCGAGGCCACCGACCCTGAACCAATGTCTGAAGCCGAGGCGGAAGAAGAGGACATATTTGAGATCGCTGAGGATGCCCTCTACACCATGCCGGTTGACGACGATCTGGAGGCCCTCGTATTCCACGCCAGCATCCGATGCGGCTACTCCGGCTGGAGCTACAACTGCGGCACTGGCGGTTGCCGTGGGCATATCATCGTGGACGGGCAAGTATACGATTACCGAGGCGGTCGACCGATCAGCGTCGAGACGTCGCCGGGCCGTTACACGATCCTATTCAGTCGACATGGGTCGAGATGCACCGATGCCGTAGACCCAGACAGCTATGACGCCCCGGGGGTTGCACCGTGCTACATCGCTGCAAGCTGGTTTCAAGGACGCTTCATCGCGCGGGAAGGTTTCTTGAGCTTGCACCAGTGGAGGAACACATCGGAATGAAAAAGATCTATAGCGGCTTCAACACTCCACCCGTACGCCCTGGACCTCCCGCGCGGGTCAAGTATGAAATCGATTTCAGGTGTCCTGCATGCGGCAGTGAGGATACCCAGCCCACTGGTGAAATCCCACAGTTCTTTGATGGAAGTCCTAGTACGCATGACGAAATACGAAAATGGACATGCAACTCATGTAAGCATCAGCAGCTTGGTGAGGACTTTGCGTTCAGTCGAAGGGATGTGTAGAGATCTGGGTCAGAATGCGTCTAACCGCGAGTTCATGGTCAATACGACGCTGCCCATGCGAGCAAAGCTGGCGGAACGCGGAGTCGACCTCACGGTCGCAGAGATCCAAGCGGTCCTGTAGTACTATGAAAAACGGCTGTATGCTGAGCTGGGAGCGCGGGCGACTGCGGATGTAAGCTATGAAGAAATCGCAAGACAAATCATCGACGGTCGTGCAGATCCTGCCGGAGCCGACACCGCCGACGGGTCTGAGCTCAGCCTCAATGCAACAGGTGATGAAAGCGGCGTTAGAGAACCAACGTCCGCTGCCGACCTTGCGAGCGCAGAACAGGCAGCCAACCAAGAACTCTTCCAATCCGTCACCAGCGATGTTGGAGATGAAGGCACACGCCGAACATCTGGCGGGAACGTCGTTCTCAATGGACGAGCTACAACCGCATCGGCCATCTTTGGCGGCACAACGGAACGCCCGATCTACGAAATCATGAGCCGCGCTCGGCCTTCGTGTAGCCGCTTTACCAGGTCTTCGCCACCAAACCTGCCCAATGGGTAACAAGTCTCGACAGGTTTCGAGACCAAAAATGGCAGTGCAGTCTTCGCCGCCAAAATCCTTGCCGCGACCGGCTGGGTAGGGTCCAAGGCTATGCGCTCCAGTTCTATTAGGAGTTGATGTCCACGCCTGTGAACCGCACTCTGGATCCTATCAGCATCATCGATATCGAGGACCTCTGCTAACGCCTCTTTTGCGATGGTCGTCTTATTTTTAGACCCCCTTGGACGACCGGCTCCAAGGCGTGGCCCACCGCGATTGTTAACCATTTTGCGCACCATTCACTGCTATTGCATGGTATCAGCTTTGATATTTATGTAATATTATAACAAAACAAAGTGGCATTCAACGGGCTGCGCTTCATCTCACCACATGAGAGCAAGCTCATCACTTGCCCTCAGCTTTTCTCGCCATGCGCGTGTGAGCTTTGTCGAAACCGCTACACTAGTCGGTAAATACTGAACCATATTTTCTGAACTTGCGCGGCTAAGAAGAAGCTGCCCTGCCTCATCCACATTCATTAGCAGTGATTTGACGACGATCGCGGGAACCATGTAGCGCGCTCCAACACTCTGTAGACCAACAATTTCGGTTTGGCATTCAAAAGAGCTGCGCTCATTGCCATTACCTTCTAGTAAGAGTTCCTTATTAGGCCTATCAGCAAGTGAGGACGTGCCGGCCTGCCGAGCGGCCTTCTCGCTCTTAAAAACGTCGGGAAGCAGCGCCTGCACTATTCCGGCCCATCCTTGAACCCGCTTCCGAGGTAGAAGTAACCCGTACCTCCCAAGGATCAGGTCACGAGCAGTAGGGCGAGCACATTCCCATGTAATAACTTCATCGATCTTTGTGTTGGGCAGTGGAACCTGATTGATGATGTCGATTTGTAGCGGGTCTTCTTTTGTCCTGTTTACTGCCCTCCCGCGACCGATTGCTTGGATTAGCTCTTCCTCACAGACGTGAAAGCGCAGCATGTCCGCAAGATGATCAGGGTGACGCTCTGAGCGCACGAGATAGTTCGTACCGGTAAGCGGTTGCCAAACAGAATTATAATACTCTGGCTGTATCGTCCCAACTGGCTGCGCAAACAGTGCCTCTGCGTGGATCTCCACAGCCCCTACGGGTGGCTGGGTCCGCCCGACGACAATAAGCAAATCAACATCTCGCCACTCATCACGCCCCCGGATCGCGTTGAAGTGCGCAGCTTCCACATGTGCAGGCAGCCCGCAATCTCTGATACAATTCGCTACGGACTTTTGGCCGATTACCAAAACCTTATCATAAGAAGCTGAACGGGCATCGATGTAGCGCCGAAGCTTTAACAGATTGCCAGTCGGTTCACTCCCCTCTAAGAAGCGCCTCTTAGCGGCGGAGAAGACGACCTGCCTAATTTGAGTATGCGGTATGACACTTCTTATTCGGCGCGCAGGCGCGCTGATTGGCGGAAGTGGATAAGGGTAATCGATGGCGACGGATCCATCCTCATCGGCAAACTTGCCAGGCTCATACATTGGAGGAGCTTGATAACCATCATATAGATGCCTTGAGCGTTCCCAGTTTGATGTAGCGTCAACCTGAAGCAACGCCGCCGAGAAATCTTTGTGAATGCGCCGCTGCCGCGTAAACTCAAGCCGCCTTCCACTTTCATCTACAAAGCATCGCAGTCCCACAACGCCATGCTGCCTAATGCTTCGAAGTAGATTCGCATGCGTAGCTTCTTTCGCAATCTTCAACGCCACTATCTTAGCCTCGTAAAGCTCGCTTACATCTGCGCCTTCACAAAGCTTAATCTTGTTCGTTCGGCTCCAGAGCTCCTTCTCCAACCGTCGAAGCGCATGATCATCAACATCCAGGTCAGAACGGCTAAATGCGACACCAAGCGGCAATGAACGCATCGCTCTTGCGAACTCAGGTGACGCATCTGCTTCCGTAAGGACCGCAGACCTCTCCTCGAAGCCGGCGCCCATCGGATCTTCGTCAACGATCAGGAAATCAATCGGTGGGATTGGCGCCTGTCGCTTGTGAAACAAGACATTATGGGGTGCAATCCAGATTTTTGACTTAAGCTTTCTCTGGCGCTGATACCCGCACAAAGTACGATGTTCGCAAACCTTACACAGCTGGCTTTGCATCCCAGCGGCCTGAAAAACTGCGTAGTCAGTGTGCCGACGGCACATCTGGTGTGCTGGACTGGATGGATCGGGTTGGCGTGGACCTCGATAGACTTGGGCCTCCGCGCCTGTTGCTGCTATCCGGTGTGACAATTCGTCTGCCAACGCGTGTGTTGGGACCGAAATAAGTACCCCGTGTCGATCCTGCAGCGCGTCGACTAAACGATGCAGGATCTCGATGTATTCTCTCGTTTTTCCGAGCCCAACCTCCGCGTCGATAAGTTGACGCGGGGGCAGAAAGTACTCCTCAAACGCGCACGACAGGAACCAAGCGTTCAACCCTGAACTGCCTTCTGTGAAAGCAGCCCTCAGACGGTTATAATTAATAGCTAGCTTGGCCCATCTCTGGACTTCAAACTTGAGTGCCGCAGAAGCCTCCTCTCGTGACAACTTCTCATCAACAGGATATGGCTCGGCAATAACAAAGGCCTTGTTGATCCAGTCTGCGATGCTCCTGTCTAGGACGGTGTCTGAAGTCTCGTGCTCCAGATAAGATCTCGGGTGCTTCTCATGGTCCCACGGCGCTTCGCTAACACGATTGCGGATGTCATGTTTGAGAGCTTTAAAATCGACCCCTGGACCTCGATCATTCAGGTAAGCTGCGATCGCTGAAGTGAGGACGTTGTGACACCCCTCCAAGCCCGGACCATCACCTAGTAAGGATATCCTCGATTCATAGCCGGACGCGACTTGCAAACCAACACCAGTTCCATTCGATGCCGTGAGTTGTCTCGGCTGCACCCTGTGAATTACTGGAACACTGACTGTGTCACTAGCTCCAGGCACAATACCCTTCCGACGGGAAACAGGATCTACTCTGCCGTTCTTGAAGATGGGGTTGGCGACAAAATGTGGTTGCACCGTACGGAATAGAGCCTTGTCGACAGGGGCGATTGTCAGCCAACTCTTTAATTCGCCTTCACCTACCGGGCGATCGATCCAAAACCAAAGGTGTCCACTGATTGTCGCTCCATCTCCCGACAACCCAGCCGACGACGACATGCTATAACTGCATACGACATCCTGAAACTCGGGAGGCAGCAACGTGCGTAAATATAGCATTGCCTCTAATGAAGTTGGCTCCAAGCCCTGCAAGTTGGGCACTTTGTCGAAATCCAGCATTACCCAGTTACGAGGAACTTCCAGAAAATATGGGACCACCTCACCCAATTCTTTCTGCGCGTTCTTGGCGCGACGAACGGTCCCGTTGGCTCTAGCGATGGCCTGCTGGTTAAGGTGCCCCCTGATTATAAAGTCAGTGCTGTGATCACCAAGCTCGACCAGAAGGTCGTGCAGAGCACGAACTCCATCGACTTCAAACGCTCTATAATTAAACCACTTTCCTGCATTGAAAGCCTTTGTGACTGGGACGCCACAGGAAATTGTATGCGTTTTAGCGGCGATGTACGGCGGCAAGCAGCTCAGCACCGTTATCCCGTTGCCGTATCTGTTCATCGACAACCCCGAATTATGATTTTCAGCAGAGCATACAGAGTGGACTTAGGCGGCCAGCTGGCCGCCTAAGTCCCTCTCAAGACAGCTTTACAGCTCTTTCAACCTACGCAGCCGCATTTCTTCCACGTAGGCTTTCATCTCGCTTGCGAGGCAATGAAGGCGCTCTAGCGCAAACGGCGAGGGAACCTCTGTGCGCCCTGCTTCGCGCGAAAGGTACCAAGGATGCATCTTGATATCGTGGATGATCTCGACCAGTCCCAAACCAAGGGAGGCATCAGTTATACGTTCAAGCACCTCTCGGCACTCTAACCCTGCGCAGTCAAGTTGATGCCGATCCAGGTTGGCGTGACCAGTGGCCATTTCAGCGCCTTGTCCCCAAGTATTCGCTTTGGCATGACGATAGGTCATTTGATTACTCCTTTCCGGTTATTCGGACGCTCGGACGCACCGAGGGAACTGACGAAGAGGTCTACGTCAGATTGCCTAAATCGCGTCGATGCACCAACTTTTACGGGCTGGGGAAAGCCTGGTAAGGCTTTGATGTGGCGATAGATGGTCGGGGAACTGATGCCGCCAAGAGCGACCCCCAACTCATCAATCGTCAAGAGTTTACAGGCCATGTTGACCTCCTTCTTTGAAGCGCAGCGTTGCCAGCTGCATGTCAAGAAGGATCACCAAGAACCCCTACGAGAAAAATCCCTAAAAACTACGTGAAAATTGGAAAAATCTACGAGAAAATATTGATATCGCGAGCGCGAATACGCCGCCAAACGGTTTCCCCTTTTGCCGCCACTTTTAGAACCTGTTCTTGATCCACCTCACAACGCATCGCGGTTGCTCTTATCGCTTCACTTAATACAGTCTGCTCCAAATCAGTGATTTCAGAAAGTGAACTCAGCCTGAGTGCAACCCGAGCATTCGGATGGGAACGGGCATATGATGCCGAGCATTCTTGCCTGAACACGCAAAACAAACTGAGCGGTATGGCCAAGCCTTGCTTATCCAGAGAGGATAGTCGACGAGCCAGTCGCTCTGCGACACTTTCAATGAGAGGGGGAGGCTTTCTGGTTTGAGAACCGCCCCTCTTTTGGAAAGCTAGCTGTGCAGCATGAGTCGGCTTTCTCTTCCCGTCTGCCCCCAAAATGCCCACAGCAATCCTGCTTGCCTTCCGGAAGCTCTGGCCTGATTTTCCGCAGCACCAAAGTTCCGCCATGTACTCGATGTGTTCGATGTCTTCAGGAACTTTACTTGGCCTCCCAGGTCTCTTCCCCACTGCAACTTCCACTTTTTGTGATGCTAATGAGACAGAATTCTAACGGGCTAGCGCGGGGTGTCGACAAGAAGAGTGGTAAAATAAATGGGGGAGCAATGCGGGGAAAGCCCACACGCAAGGGTCATTAAGCCCCTGTTTTATATTATATTTTTTAAATTTAATGGTGCCCGGGGGCGGAATCGAACCACCGACACGAGGATTTTCAATCCACTGCTCTACCCCTGAGCTACCCGGGCACGGGATGCGTTGACGGTGTTGTCAATCGCTTGGGTGGGTGCCTTCTAGACGCGCTTTGGGTGGGTGTCCAGAGGCTTTTGTCGCAAAAATTTCAATGCGGTTTGCGAAGCTGTTCTTCCATCTCCCGAAGCGCCTCTTCGGCCTCTTCCGGGTCCTCGGAGGGGATCGCGTAGCTGCCGGACAGCCACTTGCCCAGATCGATGTCTGCGCAGCGTTTAGAGCAGAAGGGCCGCGCCTTTGGGTCGGTCTGTTTGCCGCAGATCGGGCAGGTCATTCCAGCACCCCGGCCAGAAGCGACCGCATCGGCAGCCGTTCCCGTTTGCGCTGCATTTCGAACAGGCCCATCGTGGTCCAGCCGACCAGTGAGGTCTCGATCCCGTCGGATTTGAAGGCCGCGCGCAGCGATTGTTCCACCTGCCGCCGGTGCGCCTTGGACATGGGCGCGAAATCCACCACGATCTGTCCGCCCAACCCCCGGAGGCGCAATGCCCGCGGCAGGGCGCGGGCAGCGGCAAGGTTGGCCTTCAGCGCCGCCGCCGGGGACGTATCGCCGCCGGTGTTCACGTCCACGGCAACCAATGCGCGGGTCGCCTCGACCACCATCGACCCCTCCCCGATTGGCACCTCGGCCCGGCGGATTCCGTCGATTTCATCCAGAACGCCCAGCCGGGCAAACCCGCCCGGTTTGGTGACGACTTCGGCCCGGCCGGTCCAGTCGCGCCAGGCCAGAACATGGGGCCCGTCCCCATCGGTCAACGCCTCTGGGTCCGTGCCCTCGGCATCGCCTGTCACCGCCTCGGCCAGCGCCAGCATGGCGGCGATGTCCTCGGCAATCTCCTCTTCCCCGGCCCCGTCACAGGATGACCGCAGGATCAGCCCGTGCTCCGCCCCCTCCATCTCGGCATGGCCGATGGCAAGGATGCGGGCGCGTTCTTCCTCGTCCTCGACCTGCCGCGACAGGTTGATGCCCGGCGCGCCCGGAGTGACGATGGCATAGCGGCTTTTGAACAGGATCCGATTGGTCAACGGCACGGCCTTGCCATCCTCGGCATAACCGGTGACCTGCGTCAGGATCGGCTGGCCGGGACGCAGCCCTTTGCCCTGCCGCAAGAACCCCGTCTGCCCGTCGGGCAGGCGCACCATCATGCCGCCCTGCCCCTTCAGCGGCCGGTCACAAATCGCCCGGAAGATCGCGCCGGGGCGCGGCTGGCTGTCATCGTCGATCAGAAGATCGTCAAGCCGCCCGTCGACCATGCGCGCGGCGGCTTCGCGCCCGCCGATGTGGTCGAGAATGATTGTCCGGCCCTTCATGCCGCGCCTCCGTGAACTGGGTATCCCATCGCCTGCAACAGCCCCGCGGTTTCGGTCAGGGGTAGGCCGACGACCCCGGTGAACGATCCGTTGATCCACGGAATGAAGGCTCCGGCGGGCCCTTGGATGGCATAGGCGCCGGCCTTACCGTCCCAATCCCCGGTGGCGAGATAGCCGTTCACCTCGGCATCCGACAGCCGCTTCATCTGCACGATGGTCAACACGTCGCGCACCTTGATCACCCCGTCCCGTTTTGCGGCAATGGCGGTGATCACCCGATGTCGGCGACCGGAGAGCTTGTAAAGGAATTCCGCAGCTTCACCTGCGTCCTCGGGCTTGCCGAGGATCCGGCGGCCCAGTGCAACGGTGGTATCGGCGCAGAGCACGACCTCGCCCGCCTCTGCCGGCACGGCCTCGGCCTTTTCGCGGGCCATGCGCTTGACGTAGTCGCGGGGTAGTTCGCCCTTTTGCGGGGTTTCGTCGATGTCGGGCGCGCGCACCGCATCAGGGCGCAGTCCGATCTGCGCCAAGAGCTCCAGCCGCCGGGGAGAACCGGAGCCGAGGATTAGTTTGGGTTGCACAGTCAACGTCCCAACACCGCCGTCTGAAATTTCTGCACTTCGCGTCCAATCCTTTGGTAATGGCGAGTACTCTTTTCGTCTCGAGGCGTCCAATCAACATGCCTACCCACGAACCGTCCATTTCTAAATTTGAACATGTCAAGCCGATCTAGGGCACCGGCCCATTGTTTGACCATAGGTTCGTCGCTCAGCAGCCACCTTTCTGGGCGGCGGGTCGGTGCCGGGTTATTAACGTCAAAGGACCATGTGGGATCCTCGACGAACAGAATCGACTTCTCACCGTCAAGGTGAGGGGTAATATCTTCAATCGCACCGGTTGTCCGCCGTAGAACTGCATGCCGTTCAGCTTCGAGCCAATGACCCTCAAATTCCCAAACTAGGAAACCAAAGACCGGGCTGCCTTCTCCGTCGCGAGCCGCATCAGCAACGTTGAAGAAGCACTCTAAGGGTTTGGCCCTATCGCGAGGCTGTACCGGCAAAACACACGGCTCAACCGAAGAGAGCTCGCGACAGAACCTTCTCACTTCAACAGAAACACCTTTCGGTGTGGTGATGTTCAATCGCAAACCCAAGGGTTGGCTAGCGCACTATTTGAAGCGATAGTTGATCCGCCCCTTGGTCAGGTCATAGGGGGTCATTTCGACCTGCACCTTGTCGCCTGCCAGAACCCGGATGCGGTTCTTGCGCATCTTGCCTGCCGTATGCGCGATGATCGTATGGCCGTTTTCCAGCTCGACCAGGAATGTCGCGTTCGGCAGGAGTTCCTTCACGACACCGGGGAATTCGAGCAGTTCTTCCTTGGCCATGTGATCTCCTGAATTGGTTCTTCGCGCCCGAATGCGCGACCGGCGCTTAAATGCGCCCGAAACCGCCGATTTTCAAGGGGCAATCAGCGCAAGGACCGGATTGTGACCGTTTCGACCCGCCCGTCCTGTTCCGTCCAATGGGCGAAATTGCCAACCTGCCCGGTCTGACGCGGGGCGGCGATGGCTGCGGGGTCCACATCGGCAATGACCCAGCCGGGGGCATCGGTGTCGCCCTGGGCGAGGATCCCGTCAGAAGGCAGGCCGAAATCGGGCGGGCAGAAGAACCCGACGCGGCCCGTGCCGCTGTCCAGAACGTCACATCCCGCGACCCCACCCAGAACCGGAGCTTGCACGATCAGGCATTGCCCTTCGATGGCGCGGGCACGGCAGGACTGGCGGACGCGGGTCTGCCCGGCGGGAAAATCCGTGGCGGAAGGAACAAGGATCATATCCGCCCCGGCCT
This sequence comes from Marivivens marinus, assembly GCF_035969385.1. Taxonomy (NCBI): domain Bacteria; kingdom Pseudomonadati; phylum Pseudomonadota; class Alphaproteobacteria; order Rhodobacterales; family Paracoccaceae; genus Marivivens; species Marivivens marinus. The sequence continues at coordinate 45,262 of NZ_JAYKKJ010000005.1, forward strand.
CGACCAATGCGCGGGCCTGAAGCGGGAATTCGCTGTCATAGCAGATCAGCACCCCGATCCGGCCGAGCGCGGTGTTGAACAGCCGGATCTCGTGCCCCGGTGAGATTTGCATCTGGTGGCGTTCATAGGGGGTGAGGATCAGCTTGTCCTGCCAGTCCAACTGCCCCTCGGGCCCGCACAGATAGGCGCGGTTCACCGTCCGCCCCACGGCGTCATGGGCGCAAAGGGACCCGGCAAGGATCCAGACCCCGTTGTCCCGCGCCAGCCGCTGGTGCAAGGCGGCCCAATCCACGGCCCGGTCGGCCATGCGGTCGGCCCAGGTTGCAGGGGCCGGCTCTCCCTCGGGCGCGCCGATCAGCGCCGCCTCTCCGCCCGCGTATTCGGGAAAGACCAACAGATCGGCCCCCTGCCCCGCCGCATCCGCCACCCAGGCCGCCAGCTTCGCCTCCAGCGCCTCTTGGGTGCGGTGCCATCCGGGGCGATAGGCGCAGGCGGCGATCTTCATAGCGGTTTGATCCAGAATTGCAGGGGTTTTGGGGTCTCTTCAGGCTGACCGTGATCTTTCCAGCGGAAGATGGCAATGGCCCCGTCCAGCTTGCGGTATCCCCGTTTGCGCCAGAACCCGTCCAGTGGGACATAGGCCTCGGGCCGGTCGGGATGGTCGTCGGGCCGGATCACGCCGCAGAAGGCGGAATAAAGGTAACCGAGTGACCGCGCATGAGCCTCTCGCATGTCAAAGAACACGTGGCCCGCCCCCTGCCCCCGATATTCGGGCAAAAGCACGGATTCGGCGCAGTAGAATACGTCGGCCATGGGGATATCGACCTCCGCAAAGGCCTTGGCGAACTGATCGTCGTGACCCAGAAGCGGCGTCCCGGTCGAGGCGCCAACGATCCGGTCCCCGTCAAAGGCGGCAACCAGCACCGCGCGCGGGTTGTCGCGATAGCTGGACATGTATTGCCGTTCATAGTCCAGATCGCCATCGTACAGATATGGCCACGCCCGGAACACCTCGATCCGGAGGCGGGCAAGATCATCCAGCGCCGCCTCGACCTCGGCGCCGGTCAGGGTGCGAAACTCCAGCGTCACGCCGCCACCTGCGCCACCCAATCGGCAAGGTTGTAATAGGTTGTCACGCGCGAGATCTTTCCGTCCCGCAGTTCCATGAACGACCCGCCCGGCAAGCGGTAGGTCTGGCCCCGCGCCACGGGCAGGCCCGCGTCGGTTTGCAGATAGGTACCGTTGACGATGAATTCGGCCGCCGCGCGGGTGCCGTCGTCGTTCGCGAAAATCACCATGTCCGTCAGCTCCTCCTTGTAGCAACGGGTCATGTGATCGCAGAAGGCCCTGAACAAATCCTTGCCGGTCCTGATCTTTCCCTCGTTGACGTGGTGGGCAACGTCCTCGGTCAGCTCGGCCAGCATGGCGTCGGTGTCGCCCGCGTTGAAGGCCTCGAAATAGCGGGTCAGGGTGGCGCGCGCGTCGGTCATCGTCGGTTCAACTCTCTCTTGCGGGGCCCCAGCGTTCGATCAGGCGGCCCATGATCTGATCCCGGGTCTGGCGGTAGCTGTCCAACCGCGCCTCCCGGCTTTCTCCCAGACCGGTGGGGTCAAGGATTGGCCAATACTCTACGTCCAGATGAAAGACCCGCGTGAGCTCTAGCGCCCTTCTTTGGCTCGCGGGCGACAAGGCGATGACCAGATCGAAGGACGACAGGTCGTCGCCCCATTCCTGCATTTCGTCAAAGGACCGGGACCGGTGGCGGGACAGTTCCACCCCAAGCTCCTGACAGACGGTCACGGCGAATCCGTCAATCTCCAGATCGTTCTTCACGCCGACGGACTGGATATAGCATTCCTGCCCGTAAAGCTTCTTCATGATGCCTTCGGCCATGGGCGAGCGCACCGAATTATGGTCGCAGCAAAACAGGACCGACTGGGGCAAAGGTGGAAAGGTTTTGTCCCCGTCCCCCACCGGTCAGCCCCCCCAGTGCAGAACGCAGATAAGGGTGAACAGGCGGCGGGCGGTGTCGGTATCCAGTTCTGCCTTGCCTTCCAGCCGCTCCTGCACCACGCGGGCGCCTTCGTTGTGGATGCCACGGCGGGCCATGTCGATGGTTTCGATCTGGCTGGGGGCGGCGGTTTTCACAGCGTCGAAATAGCTTTCGCAGATCTGGAAATAGTCCTTCACCACCTGACGGAACGGCCCAAGCGACAAATGAAATTCGCCTGCCGGGGCGTCGGCCTCGGTGCGGATGTCAAAGACCAGCCGCCGGTCGCGGATCGCAAGGTTCAGCTTGTAGGGACCGGGCGGGATGCCCTTCCCGTCCGGGTCGGGAAGCACAAAGCTGTTGTCTTCAAGAAGGTCAAAGACCGCGACTTTGCGCTCCTGCTCGATCTCGGGCGTGGGCGGCGGCAGGTTGCTGTCGTCGATGCTGATGTCGATGATCTTGGTCATGCGCCTACCCCTCGTTCAACCGGTCAAGCCGTGCACGGACAGACAGGCCGTGGGCCTGAAGGCTTTCCGATGTGGCCAGCCGTTCGGCGGCAGGACCGATGGCAGCCAGCGCCTGAGGAGTCATCCGGGCAAGGGTGGTGCGTTTGACGAAATCCATCACGGACAATCCACTTGAAAACCGGGCCGACCGGGCAGTGGGCAGCACGTGGTTGGGTCCGCCGATGTAATCGCCAATCGCCTCGGGGGTCCAGCCCCCGATAAAGATCGCGCCCGCATGGGTGACGCGGGCCGCCATCGCCTCGGCATCGTTCACGCACAGCTCCAGATGTTCAGGCGCGATCCGGTCGGACAGGGTTACGGCCTGTTCCATGCTCTCCACGGTGATCACCGCGCCGAAATCGCGCCAGCTGGCCCCGGCGATGGCCCGACGTTCCAGCGTCTCAAGCCGCTTGTCCACCGCGGCGGCCACAACCTGACCGAAGGCCGCGTCGTCTGTGATCAGGATCGACTGGGCGCTTTCGTCGTGTTCGGCCTGGCTGAGCAGGTCCAGCGCGATCCAGTGCGGGTCGTTGTCCCGGTCGGCGATGACCAGAATTTCCGACGGCCCCGCGATCATGTCGATGCCCACCTTGCCGAAAACCCGGCGCTTGGCCGCGGCGACAAAGGCGTTGCCCGGCCCGGTGATCTTGTCCACGGGCGGGATGGTGTCCGTGCCATAGGCAAGGGCCGCAATCGCCTGCGCCCCGCCGATGCGGTAAATCTCGTCCACCCCGGCAATCCGGGCCGCAAGGATCACCAGCGGATTCGTGACCCCATCGGGCGTCGGCACGGTGATGGCCAGCCGCGCGACCCCCGCCACCTTGGCCGGAATTGCGTTCATCAGCACCGAGGACGGATAGGATGCCAGCCCGCCCGGCACATAGAGGCCCGCCGCCGACACGGCCGTCCAGCGCCAGCCAAGCGAGGCGCCAGTGGCATCCTCCCAGCGGGCATCATCCGGCATTTGCCGTTCGTGGTAGGCGCGGATGCGTTCCGCGGCCAGTTCAAGGGCGGCGCGATCCTCGGGGCTGACCTTGGCGCACTCCGCCTCGATCTCGGTCTCGGAAAACCGCAGAGTCTCGGCGGTCAACGTCAGCCGGTCGAATTTCGCGGTTAGCTCGATCACCGCCGCATCCCCACGCGCCCGCACATCGGCAATGATTCCGGCGACGGCGGCATCCACGTCCGGGCTGTCTTCGCGCTTCATCCCCAGAAGCGCGGAAAAGCGGGCTTCGAAATCGGCATCACGGGTGGACAGAAAATGCGGCATGGGCAGGCTCCTTCCCCCGCCTGATACAAGGGGCGGGGCCGGGCATCAATGCGGCGTTTGGGGTCTGGCCGCGCACCTAGTCGTCCAGCCGCCGGATCAACTGGATTTCATCGACATAGTTGCCCTTGATGAGCAACGCGCGGGGGATCACGCCAAAGCGGACAAAGCCGTGCCGGGCGTAGGCGTCATAGGCGCGGGTGTTGGTTTCGGCCACCGACAGTTCGATCTGGGCCAGACCATCGGTGCGGCCCTGCGCAATCGCCGCTTCGATCAGCAGATCGACCGCCCCTTTTCCGCGCAACCGCTTGCGGACATAGACCGCGTGCAGGCTGGCGCGATGGCCTGCGTTGTGGCCGTCTTCCCGGTCATAGGCCAACAGCCCTTCCAGTCCCTTATCTGTCCAAAGGCCAAAAATCACCCCGTTTTCCAACCGCTGAATGTAGCGGGATTCGGGCAGGTTTTCCCATTGCGCGAGGGTCGAGCCATAGGCCTCGGGATGCAGGCGCAGCGCCTCCAGCCGGACATGGCGAAAGGCCAGCGCATCGGCGGCTGTCAACCGCCGGACAATCATTCGGGATGATCCGGCGTCTTCTTCGATGGCGCGATGTAGGGGCGGGTGACGTCCTGAAGGAGGATTTCCAGCGCATCGACCTCCAGCGCGATGGCCCCGTCCCCGGCAAGGGTCAGGGTCACGCGGCCGGTTCCGTCTTCGCCCGCTTCAAACGAGATGGACAAAAGCGACAGGATCACCTCGGAATCGCCGCGAGGTACCCCTTGGGATTGCACTTTTCGAACATCTTCGATGGACAGGACCGATTGGACCCTCTCCACCGCGCGGCGCCGGGTTGTGGCCCGGTCGGCGTCTTCCCAGCGGAACCGGTTCAGCAGGATCGCAAAGCGGCGCCGCCGAGGCAGCCACTGCATTTCCGACGCCGGGAACACCGCATCCTGCGCCAGCGCCGAGAGGACCGACAGGTCCATCTCGTCCAGTGCCTTCAGGCGCAGCGGCTTGTCGCCGCCATCTTCGAAACGCGCGTCCCCGGTCACTCGCCCGCCACCCTTTCGATCTGTGCGCCCACCGCGCCCAGCTTTTCCTCGACATGCTCATAGCCGCGGTCAAGGTGATAGACCCGGTTCACACGGGTTTCCCCCTCTGCCGCCAGCCCCGCCAGAATCAGCGAGACCGAGGCCCGCAGATCGGTCGCCATGACCGGCGCGCCTTTCAGGCGGTCGACCCCGTGCACCGTGGCATGGCCGCCGTGCACCTCGATACTCGCCCCCATGCGGACAAGTTCCGGGGCATGCATGAAGCGATTCTCGAAAATCTTCTCTTCCAGCACGCTGGTGCCCTCGGCGGTGCAGAGCATCGCCATCATCTGCGCCTGAAGGTCCGTGGGGAACCCGGGGAAGGGTTCGGTGGTCACGTCCACCGCGCGGGGGCGGTCGCCGTTGCGGGCCACTTTCAGCCCTTCGGCGGTTTCCGTCACCTCGACCCCGGCCTGATGCAGTTTTTCGACAAAGCTTTCGACCAGCGACAGGCGGCCGCCGATGCATTCCACCTCGCCCCCGGCGATCACCGGGGCCAGCATATAGGTGCCCAGTTCGATCCGGTCGGTCACCACCTGATGGGTCGCGCCGCCCAGACGGTCCACACCCTGCACCTCGATCCGGGTGGTGCCATCGCCTTCGATCTGGGCGCCCATCTTGCGCAGACAATCGGCCAGATCGACGATCTCGGGTTCGCGCGCGGCGTTGTTGATCACCGTGGTGCCCTTGGCCAGCGTCGCGGCCATCAGCGCATTTTCCGTCGCCCCGACCGAGGCAAAGCGGAAATCAATGGTGCCGCCTTTCAGGCCACCCCGGGCGACCGCGTGAAGATAACCATCCTTCAACTCGATCTCGGCCCCCAGCGCCTCGAGCGCGGTCACATGCAGGTCCATCGGACGCGCCCCGATCGCGCAGCCGCCGGGCAGCGACACGACCGCATGGCCCTCGCGCGCCAAAAGCGGGCCCAGCACGAGGTTCGACGCGCGCATCTTGCGCACGATTTCATAGTCCGCAGTGGTCGAATTCAACCCGTGGCTCGACAGCACCTGCACCTTGCCGTCATGCAGCGCGGACACCTCGGCCCCCAGCGACTGCAACAGTAGCGTCATCGTCTTGATGTCGGACAGGCGCGGCGTGTTGGTCAGGGTCAGCGGTTCCTCGGACAGAAGGGTTGCCGGCATCAGGGTCAGCGCCGCGTTCTTCGCCCCCGCGATCCTGATCTTGCCCTTCAGCGGCGTGCCGCCCTTCACGATAATCGAATCCATAGCCTGCCTATTCGTCTTTCCCGGCGGGGTCGTCCGCCGTCTTGCCTGTGCCACGGGCGCGCGCCTGCGCCTTGCGCCGGGCCATATTCGCCTTCAGCGCTGCCTTCAAACGGTCTTCCCGCGTCTGCGTGGATTTCCGCCCGGTCTTTGGCCCGTCTTTCTGCTCCATGACCGCGTTGTTAAAGGAAGGTGCAAAAACCGTCCAGAGAGGGCTTGCGCCCGATTTCGATTAGGGCTAATCCCCGCCTCGCAGATGCTGCAGTAGCTCAGTGGTAGAGCACTCCCTTGGTAAGGGAGAGGTCGGGAGTTCAATCCTCCCCTGCAGCACCATCCTCCTTCCCTTTGAGAATTATCACTGGTTAGGCTTTTTGCCTGATAATGCATTGCACTGGACGGCCGTCTACAACACCCTTCGGGTGGATCGGGTATGGTTGATCAGGTGCAGGTCATGAAACTGGGAAAGTATACCGGAACGGTTCTTCAATTCGACTTTGGCGATTTCTATTGCTACGGCATTTGCGTCGGGGCGAGCCAGTTGCCGGATGAAGATTCCAAGTCGGCCAAAGGCATCTTCATCGTCCGGATGCTTGCTCCGGCGGTGTCAGAGGAGGTGTCCGATCTGAACGTCATACACGGCTTTCCTCTTCGGACGTATGTGCGGTTCCATCTTGGCGCCATGATACGCCAACCCGAGGTCACGATCCTTGGACAGGTCGAATTGTCAGAAAGCGAACTAGCCGAACCCACCTTCAAGAGTCTTGGACTGTTTGCACCTGGGGCGAAGGCCAAGGGATGGTGGTTGGTCAACAGTAAGCGAGAGGATTGGGTGACAAGCCTGAAACCTGAAGAACGGCGCTTCCCCATAGATGGGGTCTACGGTCTCGTTGGCTTGCGGGAACTCTACGAGTTGGATCTCTACCCCGAGTCCGAAATCTATTTCACGAACGCCCCAGCCCAATAATGAATGCCTGCCGCCCACCCTACATCGGGAAACTCACCCGCAGTTGCACAGTTTCGATCCCCGGGTTCTGGGCGAATATGTCGGCGTTGGACCGGTGGTCGTAGGCCAGTCCGAACCGGACCCCGCTGCGGGTTTCATAACCGAACTCGATCCCCGACCGGAACTCCAGCGGTCCGCCAAGGTCGAATCCGTCGTTGGGCGCGTAAAGCCCCGGCATCAGGTGCAATTCGGCGAAATAGGGCGTGTCGGGGCGGGTCAGCTCGTAGGTGACGCCGTAGCCCAACCACAGCTCTCCCTTTTCGCCCACCGACAGGCCGGCGGCGGTGCCGAAGGGGCCGAATCCCCGGCCGAAATCATAGCGCAGATAGATCTCTCCGGCCGGTTGTGCCCGCCGTTCCAGCACCTCGCCCGCCGAGATCGCGAATCTTGCCTGCCGGTCATTTCCCGCAAGGCACCCCGCGTCGGTCCCGCAATGGTTTTGCGCCATGTCGGTCAGCCCGAAGGCCAGCAAGAGCACTGCAAAGGTTCCGTCGGCCATGATACCCCCTTGGTCTGATGGTTGCGGGCTACCATAGACAAGCGGCCCGCGCTGTCCACCGCCCGACCTAGACGCCCTGAAGGATCGCCAGCGCCTCGGCATGGATGTCACGGTTCGCGGCGGCGATCACGCGCCCGCCCATATGCGCCGGACCTCCGTCCCAGCTTGTGACGATCCCGCCCGCCGCCTCGACCACGGCCTGTGGGGCCTGAATGTCGTAGGGGTTCAAGCCCGCCTCGATCACCAGATCCACCTGCCCCGCCGCCAAAAGGGCGTAGCCATAGCAGTCCATCCCATAGCGGGTCAGCCGGGCGCGGGTCGCAACAGCGTGAAAGGCGCGGCCTTCCGCCTCGGTCCCGACCTCGGGAAAGGTGGTCAGCACGGTCGCTTCGGACAGGGGGCGGTGGGCGCGAGTGACCAGCGGCGCAGTGCCGGATGGCCCTGTCACCTCGGCCCGGCCAAAGCCGCCGACGAACCGTTCGCGGATATAGGGCTGGTCGACAATCCCGAAGATCGGCCCGTCCTCGTCCGCCAAGGCAATCAGCACCCCCCAGGTCGGCGTGCCCGAGATATATCCGCGCGTCCCATCGATCGGGTCGATCACCCAGGTCAGGCCGGATTGTCCTTTCGTGGTGCCAAATTCTTCGCCCAGAATCCCGTCGTCGGGGCGTTCGCGCGCCAGAATATCGCGGATCGCCTGTTCGGCGGCACGGTCGGCGACGGTGACAGGGTCGAAGCCCGCCCCGGTGCCGGTCTTGTCATCGGTGTCGATCTGGGCGGCGCGGAAATGGGCCAGTGTCGCGGGACGGGCCGCGTCGGCAAGCAAATGGGCGACCCGTTCCAGATCGCCCTTCGTTGCATCGTTCAGATTGTTACGCATCCCTGCCCCCGGCGGTCCCTTTGCACAGGCGGTAGCCCGCCCGCGCAAGGCCCGTCAAGGGTTCGGTCAGGCGGCGTCGCTCAGGACGCGGGCCAGATCGAACAGACGACGGCGCTGGGTTTCGGGAATGGCATAGTAGGACCGCAGCAGGTCCAGCGCTTCCTTGTCGGCAAGGATGTCCCCCGGAAGGGCGGTATCCACGGCCTCTTCGCCCGAAACGTCCAGCCCTTCGAAGAAGAACGAGATCGGCACCGAAAGCGCATGGGCAATATCCCAGAGCCGGGATGCGCTGACCCGGTTCATGCCGGTTTCGTATTTCTGGATCTGCTGGAACTTGATCCCAACCTTTTCGGCCAGCTGCTGCTGGGTCGTGCCGATCATCCAGCGCCGATGGCGGATTCGCTTGCCAACATGAACATCAACCGGGTGCTTCATTGTAATTCCTCGACTACGGGGCCAACCCTTCTCCTCATGTGCCTTTTCCCGGGAACGGCCCCGTACACATGGCGATCGGCGCGATTTGATGAAGCCAAAGAAACACGTCTTGGTTGCGCGGGTCTACATGACCTTTAGGACAGGCTGGGACCGGTTTCAGCGCGGCGAATCCCCCCAAAACCCACCCAAAAGGATAGGTTTCCCCTTTCGACTCGCTATACTAGCGTCTGTCAAACCAATGATAGGAAAAGGGATTCCATGCGGCACAAAGCCTATCGCATCCTCGAAACGGGCGTTGAGCCCAGCCTGACACATGTGGAAATCCCCATGCCCGCAAAAGGCGAAGTGCGCCTGAAGATCGAAGCCTGCGGGCTCAACTTTGCCGATCTGTTGATGGCCAAAGGGACCTATCAGGACACCCCCGCGGCCCCATTCACGCTGGGGCTGGAAGTCTGCGGGACGGTCATCGACTGCGGGCCCGACACCGACGGCCCGGCACCGGGCACCCGGGTTGCCGTTTTCAGCGGACAGGGCGGGCTTGCCGAAGAGGGGTTGTTTCCGGCGGACCGCTGCATTCCTGTCCCCGAAACGATGGACCCGGCGGTGGCCGCGGGGTTTCAAGTCGCCTATGGCACCTCGCACCTTGCCCTGACCCGTCGGGCACGATTGCAGCCCGGCGAACGACTGGTTGTCACCGGGGCGGCAGGTGGCGTCGGGCTGACCGCGATCGAGATCGGCAAGGCCCTGGGGGCCGAAGTGGTGGCCATTGCACGCGGGGCTGACAAGCTGGCCGTGGCGCAGGCCGCCGGGGCCGATCACCTGATCGACGCCACAACAGACCCGGCAGAAATCACCGCAAGGATCAAGGCGCTTGGCGGTGCCGATGTGGTTTATGACGTGGTCGGCGGCGATCTGTTCACCGCCCTGTTCAAGGCTGCCAACCGCGAGGCACGCCTGATCGTCATCGGCTTTGCCGGGGGCGACGTGCCCAAGATCCCGGCCAATCATCTGCTGGTCAAGAACATCGACGTGATCGGGTTCTACTGGGGCGGCTACATGGCCTTCAACCCAACAGCCCTGACCGACAGCATGGCCGAGTTGATGCGTTGGCACGCCGAAGGACGGCTCCAGCCCCATATCGGCCATACATTGCCTTTGGATCGGGCCGGGGATGCGCTGGCGCTGCTGGCAGACCGCAAATCGACGGGCAAGGTCGTGGTGACGATGGGGGACTGACCCGCGCCAGGAAGTCCTCACAGGCGTTTACGGCACGCACGACCCTATCCCGCAACCCGCAGGTCCGGGCCCGCCCCCATCGCGCGAAAGGCATGCCGCACCTGATCGGCCATTTCGGCCTGCACAGTTCCGGCGAGCGTTTCCGCGACGTAGATATTGATGTTGATCCGTTCGAGATCTGGCAAGGTGCCGCCATGGGGGATTTGCTGGAACATCTGGCCTTCGGTCCCTTCCAGCATCGCGTGAACCGCAAGATCGGCGCTGACCGTCGCCTCGATTGACCGGGTCGACTCGCTCTCGACCGCCATTTCCCACGGCACCCCGGCGCGGTCCAGCTGGGCCTGTACCTCTTGCCGAAACCGGCAGCGTTCCTCGAACGCCAAAGGTAGGGGGCGCTGTTTCCACGCCTGCCCACCGGGCGCCCCGACCCAGACCAACGGCAGGGTGGTCAATGTCTCTCCGCCCTGATCAACCCCGCCTTCGGTGGTGAGGATCACATCCAGCTCGCCCCGTTCGAACTGGCTGCGCAACACGCGGGTAAAGGAACTGGCCAGTTGCACCTTCACACGGGGATAATCGGCGGCAAAGCGGTGCAGCACCTTGGGAATGACCGGGTAGACGATGTCATGCGGCACACCCAGCCGCAGCACGCCTTCGAAGTCGCTGCCGGTCATCTTGCGCAGCGCCTCGTCGTTCAACTGCAGCATCCGGCGGGCATAGCCCAAAAGCTGTTCGCCCGCCGGTGTCAGGGCGATACCCCGGCCCGACCGGTCCAGAAGCGGCAGGTCCAGCGCCTCTTCCAACCGCTTCAACTGCATCGATACCGCGGATTGGGTCAGGTTCATGAGGCCGGCAGCACGGGTGACACCGCCGCAATCGGCCACTGTCACAAAAGAGCGGAGCGCCGTCAGGTCGAGGTTTCGGGGCATTACATCACAATCCCTGATATTGAATCTAAAAAAGATGAATTTTCATTATGGGTCAAAATGCACGATACATCAACCATGTTGAACATTTGACGCCAGACCATCACAGGAGATTATCAATGACCCAGTCCCTTGCCCATTGCGCCCCGGCCGCCCGCCAATTGCCCCGCCGCGTTGCGCCCGCGCGTCCCGCGACGCGGCTGATGCAGATGATCGCCCTGTGGCGGCAACGAAGCGCGCTGCGCGAAATGGATGACGCGCAGCTGTGCGATCTGGGCCTGTCGCGCGCACAGGCCGACGCAGAAGCCCGCCGCCCGGTCTGGGATGTGCCCGCCCATTGGCAGCGGTAACATCATCCGCCAATTTTCCGCCGGAAATGCTTGAAAACCCGGACCATACCGCCAATATCTTAGCCGAAGGCTCTGCCCATTCGGGCAGGGCCGATACAACAAAAGGCTAACCGGAGGTTTCCATGGCTGATTTTCAGACGGTCCGGGCGGGTGTAGGCGTCCGCTCCGCCGAAATCGATGCAGGGCTGCGCGCCCATATGAACAAGGTCTACGGCACCATGTCCGTGGGCATGTTCATCACCTTTCTTGCCGCCTGGGCGATTGCCGGGCTGGCCGTGACGACCGACCCGACCGGGGCCACCGCGATGCTGCGGCCGGGCCAATATCTGACTGGTCTGGGCGAGGCGCTTTACATCTCGCCGCTCAAATGGGTGGTGATGTTCGCGCCGCTGGCCTTCCTCTGGTTCGGCATGGGCGCCGCGATGAACCGTCTCTCCGCCGCCGGGGTGCAGGTCGCCTTCTACGTCTTTGCCGTGCTCATGGGCATCTCGCTCAGCTCGATCTTCCTCGTCTTCACCGGCTATTCGATCATTCAGGTCTTCCTGATCACCTCGATCGCCTTCGCTGGTCTGTCGCTTTACGGCTACACCACGAAGAAGGACATCTCGGGTTGGGGCGCGTTCCTGATCATGGGCGTGATCGGCCTTCTGGTCGCGATGGTCGTGAACATCTTCCTCGCCTCCGAGGCCGTGGCCTTTGCGATCTCGGTGATCGGTGTGCTGATCTTTGCCGGTCTGACCGCCTATGACACCCAGAAGATCAAGGTGACCTATCTGGCCCACGCCCATCACGGCGACCAGGAATGGCTGGGCAAGGCCGCGATTTCGGGCGCGCTGAACCTCTACCTCGACTTCATCAACATGTTCATGTTCCTGCTGCAACTGCTGGGGAACCGGGAATAATCCCAACCTGAACGCGCATGATCAGGCCGCCCTTCTGGGCGGCCTTTTTCGTCTCAGGTCGGTGGGTCAAGACCCACCTTACCCGGGGGCGCTTCGCTCCCCAATCCTGAAAACTCTTGGCCCCCAGAGGATATTTATTGACCCAAAGAAGAATGGACGCTGAGTCCAGCCTCTTTCTTTGGGTCAATAAATATTCTGGGGTGAGTAAACCGGCAAAGGAAACCAATTCAGCTAATGCGGTTAACCCCCACTGGAACTTGAGACAAAGATGCTTCGAGAGCAGCTTGACAGAGAACGCGCCACGGCGGACGATTTACGGAAACGCCTAGATGGGGCGGAACGTTTGATTGAGGACCATAGGCCAGCGCGAGTTAAGGCTCGAAAGAGGTTCTGGCAGACATAGAAACTAGGACACATGCATCTTTTCAGAACCTTGGCCGCCCTTCTATTTGCCGCGTGCACGCCAGCTCAAGCGCAAGACGTGGCGTTATTGCTGTATGATGCTGAAACCCGCAGGCAATTCGCAGGATGTCTAAATTGCAATCGTCACGACGATGGTTCTGTTTGCAATAGATACGGCGACTATGGTTCGCGTTATAGCGACACGAGCATCTGGAACCGCTATGGGGGTTTCGGCTCGCGTTATGAAGATAACAGCCCATGGAACCGTTATGGTGAGGGCTTGATTATTGTTGATCCTAACGGAAACTTTTACGGGCACTTTTCTTTGAACAGGTATGCCCGGCATGGACAATCCAGGGTTCCATTAGTCCAGTCCCTTTTGCAGCTATACGAAGAGGGGGTTGAGCTAGACGAGATTAGAGACCTTCTTTGCGAATGACGACTGATCTGCAATGTCCCAAAGGGCCAGAGGGGCAGAGCCCCTGAAACGTAAGGTGGGTTTCAACCCACCATCCCCTGACGCAGCGTCGCCGCTTGTCAGAGGGACGACCGTGGCGCACGCTCGGCCCCATGATCGAACACCTCGCCCTCCCCGTGACCCTGACCGCCGCCGTGATCAACGGGGCGCTGTTCCAGCTCTTGACGTGGCGTGTGGTGCGGGGCCGCAGGCGGCACAAGATTGTTCTGGGCGACGGCGACGACCGGGCCATGGCCAAGGCGATCCGGGGGCAAGCCAATGCCGCCGAACAGATGCCCATTGCCCTGATCCTGCTTGGCCTAGCCGAAATGAACGGGGCCGCCCCCGGCCTTTTGTGGGGGCTGGCGGGGCTGTTCACGCTGGGGCGGATGTCCCACGGCGCCTATTTCGCGATTCACGGGCTGCACTGGCGGCTGCGTTTCTGGGGGATGCTGGCGACGCTTCTAGCACAGGCGGGGCTGATCCTGACCGGCGCGGCGCTGCTGATCTTCTAACACGAAAAAGGCCGCGCCCTGCGGCGCGGCCCTGATCCGTTACCGGGATCGGCGCGATCTTACTTGATCTTGCCTTCCTTGTATTCAACGTGCTTGCGCACCACCGGGTCGTATTTCTTGACGACCATCTTTTCGGTCATGGTGCGGGCGTTCTTCTTGGTGACGTAGAAATGCCCGGTCCCCGCGGTGGAGTTCAGGCGGATCTTGATGGTGGTCGGCTTCGCCATGTCTCATCTCTCCTGATCGCGGGCCCGTCGCGGGCACATCGCGTAAATCTCGTATGAAGCCCGCCTTTTACCGGGGCGCGGGGCGGAGTCAACCACGAAACCCGGCCTTGGGGATAAAATTGCCGGGTGATCTGCGCGGATGGCCTGTAAGCCGGATTTTGTTCCCCGGGTTGCCCCGGTTCGATGGCCATTCGTCTGAACGGCGTGTTGCCACGCCGCCTCTGGCTGCCAACCCGGGCCTCTCGGGTCAGGCGTCCCTGCCGGGATATCGGTTGCCCGATCACACCGGCGCGAGGCCCCTATTTGGCATTGCTCCGGGTGGGGCTTGCCGTGCCGCTCTGGTTGCCCATCGCGCGGTGGGCTCTTACCCCACCGTTTCACCCTTACCCCGGTCAAACCGGGGCGGTCTGTTCTCTGTGGCGCTTTCCCTGGGGTTGCCCCCGCCGGGCGTTACCCGGCACCCTTGCCGTTTTGGAGTCCGGACTTTCCTCGACCGGGCTTGCACCCCGCCGCGGCCATCCGGCCATCCGCGCGGCCCGACTGCTAGGCGCTTGTCCGGTCCACGTCAACGGGAAAGCGGGTGGCCATGTCGCGGGCCAGCGCCAGATCGGTCAGGTCGCACGGGCCTGCAGCGGCCGGACGCGCGCGCAGGCGAAAGGCCGCAAGCCGCACCTCGGCCGGGACATCGGCCGTGTATCCGGCCCGCACCAGCGCGGCGTCCGTGGCCGTGGCAAGGTCCTCGGGCGGGGCGTCGACAGCGACAGCCTCGGGCAGCACCGCCAGCCCCTGCCGCGCCAGCCTGCGCCAGTCGAACCGCGCGCCCGGGTCGATCTTGCGGCCCGGCGCGCAATCGGAATGGCCGATCACCCGCCCGGCCGGCACCGGCCAGCGGGCCATGATCCCGCGCAAGAGATCCTCAAGCGCGTCCATCTGCGGCGCGGCAAAGGGGGTGGCGCCGGTGTTGGACAGCTCGATCCCGATCGACCGGGAATTGATGTCCGTCACCGCGCCCCATGCCCCCGCGCCCGCGTGCCACGCGCGGTCAGCCTCGGTCACCAGCTGGGTTACATCCCCCTGTGGTGAAATCAGGTAATGGGCGGAGACCTCAGCCTCGGGCGAACACAGCGCCCGTTCCGCGGCGGCGCAGTCGGCCATCGCGGTGTAGTGGATCACGACCATGTCCGGTGTGGCCCCGTCGCGCCGGGGCCCGAAGTTCGGGCTATCGACCCTGCGCAGGGTCAGTTCCCGGCCTCTTGCTGGGCCGCGCGCACGGCGGCGCGGAAGGGTTCCGGGTCCCAGCCGCAGGCAAAACCGTCACCATCCGGGTCAATGCCCCTCGGGTCACGTTCCGGACCGCCCCGCGACAGGAAATCGCGCTGTGCCTCGTCGGGAGACGCGTATTTGGCGCAGTTCCGCTGGAACCGGCCCTGTCCCGACATGATAAAGCGGGAATACCATTCCTGCCCCTTCGCATTCGGCGCGTTCAATGCGTATTCGACAATATTCGGGCCCGCGTCCCCGTGCCGGGTCGGCACCGCGCCGGGATCGACGATCTGGTATTGATCGGCCATGCGGCTCAGGCGTTCGGCATCGGATTCGATGCTTTCACGGCCCGCAACCGCGTCGAAATCCTGTTCGTCGGAAATGCCGGAGTTGTTGATGACCGTGGGCGCCGCATTGGTGGGCGAAGCGTCGATGCCCTGCGTCCGGCCTGTTGCGGCGGCAACTTCGTCGATCTGCGCGCCGATCCCGGCGCTGGCAAGGTCGGACGACGGGATCGCCCCTTCGGACACGGTAGGTGCGGCAGGCAGGGCGCCCCGGCCTTCGGCGGCGGCGCGCTCCAGCTCGTAGGCAGTGTAATCGTCAAACCCCACGCCGCGCCCGCTGTCGGGCACTGCCGTGTCACAGGCGGCCAGCGCAAGCGCGGCTGCCCCCATCATCAAGAACTTCTTCACCGGTCTTCCCTACCTCGGGTCTGTCTGACCTTTGCCTTTACCACCACTTCTGCGGTTTGGCTACAAAGCCGGCGGCGCCTTCCAGCGCATAGGCGATGTTCAGCAAATCGGCCTCTTCCCACGGACGGCCAATCAATTGCAGGCCCAGCGGAAGCCCCTTGGCATCCAGCCCGGTCGGCACGCTGATCCCGGGCAAACCGGCAAGGTTCACCGTGACGGTGAACACGTCGTTCAGGTACATCTCGACCGGATCGGCGTGGGTCGTGCCCAGCGCGAAGGCCGCCGAGGGGGTAGCCGGGGTCAGGATTGCATCCACGCCTTCGGCAAAGACCGTTTCGAAATCCTGCTTGATCAGGGTGCGGACCCGGCGAGCGCGGTTGTAATAGGCGTCATAGAACCCGGCGGACAGCACGTAGGTGCCGACCATAACCCGGCGCTGGACCTCTGGCCCGAACCCTTCGGCGCGGGTCTTTTCGTACATTTCAGTGATGCCGTCGCCCTGCGCCAGCTTGGCGCGGTGGCCAAAGCGGACCCCGTCATAGCGGGCAAGGTTGCTGGACGCCTCGGCCGGGGCGATCACGTAATAGGCGGGCAGCGCGTATTTCGTGTGCGGCAGGCTGATATCGACCAGCTTGGCACCGGCGTCCTTCAGCATCTCGGCCCCATCGGCCCAGAGCTTTTCAATCTCGGCGGGCATCCCGTCCATCCGGTATTCCTTGGGGATACCGATGGTCTTGCCCTTGATGTCACCGGTCAGCGCGGCTTCGAAATCCGGCACGGCCAGATCGGCGCTGGTGCTGTCCTTCGGGTCATGGCCGCACATGGCCTGCAGCATGATCGCCGCATCGCGCACGTCCTTGGTCATCGGGCCGGCCTGATCCAGGGACGAGGCAAAGGCGACGATACCCCAACGGGAACAGCGGCCATAGGTCGGCTTGATCCCGGTGATGCCGGTAAAGGCGGCAGGCTGGCGGATCGACCCGCCGGTGTCGGTTCCGGTCGCGCCAAGGCACAGGTCGGCGGCCACGGCGGCGGCGGACCCGCCCGACGACCCGCCGGGGGTCAGGGCCACGTCGTCCACCTTCCACGGGTTCACCGCATTGCCATAGCAGGAGGTCTCGTTCGACGAGCCCATGGCGAATTCATCCATGTTCAGCTTGCCCAGCATGACCGCGCCATTGGCGAAAAGCTGGCTACTGACGGTCGATTCATACTCGGGCTTGAAGCCCTCCAGAATGCGGCTTGCCGCCTGGCTGGCGACGCCCTTGGTGCAGAACAGATCCTTGATGCCAAGGGGGATGCCGTTCAGCGACGGAGCATCAACACCCTTACGGGCATCCGCCGCGCGGGCCTGCTCCAGCGCGATCTCGGGGGTCTTGTGCACGAAGGCGCCCAGCGCATCCGCGGCGTCGATGGCCGACAGGCAGGCTTCGGTCAGTTCGACACTCGTCACGTCACCCTTGCGCATCGCGTCGCGGGCTTCGGAAATCTTCAGTTTGGTCAGGTCGGACATGGGGCTCACTCCACCACTTTCGGCACGGCAAAAAACCCTTCGCGGGCATCGGGGGCATTGGCCAGAACGGCGGCCTGCTGATTGCCGTCGGTCACAACATCGTCGCGCCGCTTGAGCCGCTGCGGCGTCACACTGGTCATCGGCTCCACGCCGTCCACGTCCACCTCGTTCAATTGCTCGATAAAACCAAGGATCGCACTGAATTCCTGCGCCAGCGCCGGTAGGCGATCCTCTTCCACCTTGATCCGGGCCAGCTTGGCCACCCGGCGGGCGGTTTCGATGTCGATGGACATGGGGGCATCCCTTACGTGTCGATTTCGTCGTTCCGCCCGCGTTTAACGCGCAGGACGGGGCGGAGCAAGAGAGCGCGGGCGCACGGCCCGTCTTAACCGCCCGTTAACCAAGCTTGCGCAAACCTTGCCGCCGGGACAGGTGAAAGGGCGCGGCTGGATGCTGCATCTTCTGACAACGATCGGTGACCGGAAGGACGCCACCAAAGGGCCGCAGCCCCGGACAGCGCTTGGCCGTGCGGTGTTGCGCCAGGGTGTCAGTTCCGCGCGCAAGATCGCGGATGCTGAACGGGACGCTGTCCGGCGCGACGCGCGGCTGGCCGATGCGTTCCGGCTGGGCCTTTATATCCCGGCCGCCACCATCGCCGCGGCCGAGGCCGAGGTCGCCGGAGCGGGGGTCATCGACCCCGTCGAGACCCCGCCGGATCCGCGCCTCCCGCGGCAGTTGTCGCCCGAGATTTGCCAGGCCGCCCGCGTTCTGCCCTGGCGGCGGATCGGGGGGCAGGCCGTCCTGTTGACCAGCCAGCCGGATCTGCTCGACCGGTATGGCGACCTGTTGCAACAGACATTCGGCACCTTCCGCTTTGCCGTCACGACGGACGAAGGGTTAGACGCGGCCCTGGAACGGCTTGCCAGCGGCCTGCTGATCAACCGGGCCGAAGCCCTGGTTCCCAGCCCCGAAAGCTGCCGGACATGGAACCCGGGACGCGCCACGCTCTGGACGGTATCCGTTCTGGCCGCCTGTGTTGCGTTCTGGCTGGTCGCACCGGGGGTTGCAGTGGCGGCGCTCTACGGTTGGGCGATCCTGACGCTTGTCCTTCACATGGGCCTAAAGCTGGCCGCGCTCGCCGTCATGCGCCGGGACCGGCGCGATGAGGCCTCCGCCGCCGCCGAACCGCTTCGTCTGCCGATCGTGACGGTACTTGTCCCGCTATTCAAAGAGGAAGACATCGCGGGCCATCTGGTGGCGCGGCTGGCGAAACTGGACTACCCGCGTGAACTTCTCGATATTTGCCTGCTGTTGGAAGAAGACGACCAGACCACCCGCAGCGTGCTGCGCGAAACGAACCTGCCGCGCTGGATGCGGTCCATCGTGGTCCCGCCCGGCACGCTGAAAACGAAACCGCGCGCGCTGAACTACGGGCTGGGCTTTGCACGCGGGTCGATCATCGGTGTCTACGACGCCGAAGACGCCCCCGCCCCCGACCAGATCCGGCGGGTCGTTGCCCGATTTGCCCAACGCGACCGGTCGGTCGCCTGCCTGCAGGGGGTGCTGGATTTCTACAACGCCGGGACGAATTGGCTGTCGCGCTGTTTCGCGCTGGAATACGCCACATGGTTCCGCATCGTCCTACCCGGGCTTGAACGGTTGGGGCTGGTGATCCCGCTGGGCGGCACCACCCTGTTCTTCCGGCGCGATGTGCTCGAGGAATTGGGCGGCTGGGACGCGCATAACGTGACCGAGGACGCCGATCTTGGCATCCGGCTGGCGCGGCACGGCTACCGGACCGAGTTGATCCAGACCGTCACCGGGGAAGAGGCGAACTGCCGCGCCTGGCCCTGGGTCAAACAGCGGTCACGCTGGCTCAAGGGCTATGCCGTGACCTATGCGGTCCACATGCGCAGCCCAAGGCAGCTTTGGCGCGATCTTGGGGCGTGGCGGTTCTTCGGGGTGCAACTGCTGTTCCTGGGCACGCTCACACAATTCGCGCTGGCCCCGGTGCTCTGGTCGTTCTGGCTGTTGCCCTTGGGGTTCGGTCACCCGCTTTTGGGGCTGATCCCTGGCTGGGCCTTTGTCGTGCTGGGGTCGGTGTTCCTGATGGCCGAGGTGCTGAACATCGCAACGGCGGCAACGGCCGTCACGCGGGCGGACAAGCCGTGGCTGATCAAATGGGCGCCCACCCTGCATTTCTATTTCCCGCTGGCCGCGCTGGCTGCCTGGAAAGGGCTGGGCGAATTGCTATGGAAACCCTTTTACTGGGACAAGACCAGTCACGGGATATTTCCCGGCAAGGCGCCCTGATGGCCCCCTCTTCTTTGGGTCAATAAATATCCCGGGGGAGGCCGCAGGCCGGGGGCAGAGCCCCCTTCCCAGCTATCCCTTGCGCTCAACCTCTGCCGCATCCAGCTTCAGCCGGGTCACGAAGGCCTTCGAGATATGGGCCCGCAGCGCCTTGTCGGCGGCATCGCCGTCCCCTGCCTCGATCGCGGAAACAATGGATTCATGTTCGGCCAGCGCATCCTCGCCCCGGCCCTCCGCCGCCAGCGATGTGGTGGCCAGAAGCGCCATCGACCGATGCACAAGGTCCAATTGCTGGACAAGGAACCGGTTGTGGCTGGCAAGGTGGATCTGCTTGTGGAACCGCTTGTTCGCGCGGCTCAGCGCCGAAGGATCGCCCAGAAGCGCCCGGTCCGCTTCCAGCATGTCCCGCAAGACGCGGACCTCTTCGGGTGTGGCGTGGGACGCGGCAAGGCGGGCCGCCAGCCCTTCCAACTCGCCCCGGACCACGTAAAGCTCGGCCATCTGGGTATGGTCCAGCGAGGCCACAATCAGCGACCGCCCATCGCGGGTCAGGAGGCTCTGGGTCTCAAGCCGCTGCAGCGCCTCGCGGATCGGGGTGCGGGACACGCCAAAGCGGTCGGCAAGATCGCTTTCCACCAGCCGGTCGCCCGGCTTGTAGACATGGCTGTCGATCGCTTCGAGGATCAGCGCATAGGCGTCCTTTTGCGTGGGCTTCGGGTCTTGCATGACGTCCCTTCCTACAGGTCGCGGGATGTTGCCCCGAAGGGGCGCGGCGATCAAGCGGCGATGTTGCGGCGAAACGTCAGGGGGCGTGGGTCAAGACCCACCTTACTCTGGGGGGGGCGCCGCCCGGCCCCTTCCGATGTCGTAAGGTGGGTTTCAACCCACCACGCCCGACGCTATCACTTGCGCATGGTTGCCGCGTCCTTCTCTCATGTCCGCGTCTGGGTCTTCGACCTCGACAATACGCTCTATCACCCCTCCGCCCGGCTGTTCGATCAGATCTCGGCGAAAATGTCGGTCTGGATCCAGCGCGAATTGCGGGTGGACGAGGCCCATGCCGATCGCCTGCGCGCCGATTACTGGGCGCGCTACGGCACCACCCTGTCGGGGCTGATGAATGAACACGGGGTGGACCCGGTGCCCTTTCTGGAAGAGGTTCATGACATCGACTTTTCCGGCCTGCCCGCCGATCCCGACCTAGCGGCCCGGATCACGGACCTGCCGGGTCGCAAAGTCGTTTTCACCAATGGCGACAGGCCCTATGCGCAAAAGGTTCTGCGCGCCCGTGGGCTCGAGGGGATTTTCGGTGCGGTCTACGGCATCGAACACGCCAACTACCGCCCGAAACCCGAACAGGCCGCGTTCGAAGCGGTCTTTGCCCTTGATGGGCTGTCCCCGGTCGAAGCAGCGATGTTCGAAGACGACATCCGCAACCTCGCCGTTCCCCACGCACTGGGAATGCGGACCGTTCATGTCGGCCCCGATCCCCTGCCCGCGCCGCATATCCACCACCACACAGCCGACCTGTCGGATTTTCTGTCGCAGCTGGTCTGACGGGCCTTTCGGCCGTCCCCGCGCGGGCGTAACCTGCGCCACATGACACGCATCGACACCGATATCCTGATTTCCGGCGGCGGGGTTGCCGGGCTGACCGCCGCAGCGGCCTTTGGCACAGCCGGGTTCCGGGTGATCTGCGTTGACCCCGCCCCGCCCGTCACAGCCGCCGATGCCGAGGGCGCGGACCTGCGCACCACCGCCTTTTTGCAGCCGTCGCGCGATTTTCTGGACCGCGCGGGCCTCTGGGACCGGCTGGCGCCCCATGCCATGCCGCTGGAAACCATGCGCATCGTCGATGCGGGCGGCGCGGAACCCACCCCGCGCGTCACCCGCGATTTCGTGGCCGAGGAAATCTCGGACCTGCCCTTTGGCTGGAACCTGCCCAATTGGCTGTTGCGCCGGGAAATGGCGGCGCGGCTGGCGGAATTGGACACCGTAGATTTCCGCCCCGGCACCGGGTTCAAATCCGTCCTGACCCGCACCGGAGAGGCGATTGCCACCCTGACCGACGGCACGCAAGTCCGCGCCCGGCTGCTGATCGGGGCGGATGGACGCGCCTCGCCCGTGCGGCAGGCCGTGGGCATCGGGGTGAAGACCCTGCGCTACGGTCAAAAGGCCGTGGTCTTTGCCGTCACCCATGAAGCACCGCACGGCAATGTCTCGACCGAGGTGCACCGCAGCGGCGGCCCCTTCACGCTTGTGCCCCTGCCCGATCACGGCGGGCGGCCCTGTTCTGCCGTCGTGTGGATGGATCACGGGGCCGAGGCACTGCGCCTAACCGCCCTGCCCGAGGCTGACTTCAACGCCGCCGCCACCGAACGGTCCGCCGGGGTTTACGGCCCGCTGACGCTGGCCTCGCCCCGTCAGGTCTGGCCGATCATCGGGCAGATCGCCGACCGGATGGTGGCCGAACGGGTCGCGCTGGTGGCCGAGGCCGCCCATGTGGTGCCGCCCATCGGGGCGCAGGGGCTGAATATGTCGCTGGCCGATATGATCTGCCTGCTGGACCTTGCCACGGCCCGGCCCGAAGGCTTGGGCGACGCGCAGATGCTGGCCGCCTATGACCGACGCAGGCATCCGGAGGTGGTTTTGCGCGTGCGCGGTGTCGATGCGCTGAACCGGGCCTCTATCGCCGGAAGCCCCCTACTGCGCGACCTGCGGGCCAAGGGGATCGAGGCGCTTTACGGCGCGGCGCCGATCCGCAAGACGCTGATGCAGATGGGGCTCGGGGCGCGAGGCTAGGAGCGTTCTTGTCCCCGCCGGGACACGTGCGGCCAGGCACACGCCTGCCCACCCGGGCGGCCTACACACGCCAGCCAACTGGCACATAGAGCCCCGGAACCAGCCCCTCTGCCGCGGCTTTCAGAACATCGGGCGCTGTCCCCGGCGGCAGGGGTGGGCCATAGTGGACGTCGTAGGTGCCCCCCAGCTTGGCGATCAATTCGGACCCGTAGCGCAGGGTCGCAACCCTATGGCCCACCTCTTCGTTGCCACCGCTCAGCACCTTTGCCAGCGTCCGGGTCCGGTAGAAATGCCGCGAATTGCGCATATCGGCCGAGGCCGGGACGATCAGCGCCCCTGCCTTTTCGGACACATGGGTCACCCCGGTGCGCCACGGACGTTCGACCAGAAGGCCGCCCTTTTGCCCCGGCACCCGGCCCGAGCCAAAAACCAAAAGCGCCCCGCCCGCCTGCAAATGCGCCAGCATCCCGGCCCGGGTCTGCCGCGCGGTCAGCACCTTGTCGCGCTTGTCGAAATCCACGGCAACGATACGGTCGGGGCCCAGAAACCGCTCTGCCTCGCGGCCCGCGACGACCTTCAGGTCAGGGCGATGATCCAGAAGGGCGGCGGCATGGGCGATGAAATCGAATGTGCCGATGGGATGGGTGGAGCCGATGACGACCGGTCCGGCGGTTGGCACATGTGACAGCCCATGCGGCCGGACGGTCGTGCCGCCCTTCATCTCCAGCAGGGCGCGGATCAGCGCGTCGCCAGTGCGGCCATCCAGCTCGGTCAATATCTCGGCGGTTTCGCGAAGGGCAAAGAACGGCTGCCCGGTCAGGCCCCGCGACAGACTATCCACCCCCTGCAACAGGCGGCGCAGCGCGGTGATCCGCCAATCGTTCGGGTCGGCCATCCGCAACCGGGCCTGAAGCAATTCGTTGATCGGGTGTGTCTTCCGCTCGCCTGCCACGCCTGCCCTTTCGTCGGGGTTTTCCTTATGGGCCAAAGCTATCACTGGCGAAGACGCCCGCCTATCGCTTTTGCGCGGAAATCCTTGGAGTTTTGGCAAAGCTGTATCACAGTTGCCCCTGCAGACGCTGGCCCGATCACAAGAAAAGGAACGCCAATGGACCCCACCACCCAAGCCATTGACGAGGTTGTCCTGAACTTTTCGCCGACCAGCCTGACGATCCTGAACGCGGTGCTGGCCATCGTCATGTTCTCCATTGCGCTGGAGCTGAAACCGGCGGATTTCAAACGGATTCTGCAAACGCCAAAGGCGCTGGTGACCGGGCTTGTGTCGCAATTCCTGCTTTTGCCCGCGCTAACGCTGCTTCTGGTCATGGCGACTGCGCCCCGGCCCTCTATTGCGCTGGGGATGATACTCGTGGCCGCCTGCCCGGGCGGGAACATTTCGAACTTCATCACCCATCGGGCGGGCGGGAACGCGGCGCTATCGGTGTCGATGACCGCCTTTTCAACCGTCAGCGCCATCGTGATGACCCCGCTGAACATCGCCTTCTGGGGGAGCCTTTATGCACCGACGCGGGCGATCCTGCGGGAAACCTCGATCGATCCGATGTCGGTGGCGATCACCGTGGGGCTGATGCTGGTGCTGCCGCTGTGTATCGGAATGGCGGTAAACGTGCGACGGCCCGACCTGTCGGCCCGGCTGCGGCGGCCCATGCAATATGTGTCGATGGGGATCTTCATCGCCTTCGTCGCCCTGTCGCTGGCCGCCAATTGGGCGCTGTTCCTGCAATACGCGGGCGTGGTCGCGGCGCTGGTGCTGGCGCACAACGGGCTTGCGCTGGCCACGGGCTATACCGCGGCAACCGTCGCGGGGCTGTCCTCTTTCGACCGGCGCGCGATCACCATCGAAACCGGCATTCAGAATTCCGGCCTTGGGCTGATCCTGATCTTCGGCTTCTTCGGGGGGCTGGGGGGCATGGCCGTTGTCGCAGCCTTCTGGGGCATCTGGCACATCCTGTCCGGGATCGGGCTTGCAGCGGTCATGGCGCGCAGACCCGCTGCGCGCCCCACGGCCCCGGCCTAGGCCGAAAGCGCCTCGCCGGTGGTGCTGTCGAAATAGCACAACCGCCCCGGATCAAGGTCCAGACCCACCTGATCGGCGACCTGGAAATGCCAGGGCAGCCGCGCGGTCAACGTGGTTTGACCCAGCCGGAACGACAGATAGGTATCCGACCCCGTGTTTTCCGACATGGTCGGGGCCACGGTCAGGGCGGACCCGGCGGTAAAGGTTTCGGGGCGGATGCCCAGCGTGACCCGGCCAGCCTTGCGCGCGGCTTCGGGCAGGGGTAGCCCGGCGATGCTATGGCTGTCATCCAGCCTGAGCGTATCGCCGCCCACCACCTCGGCCGGAAGCAGGTTCATCGGCGGGGAGCCCATGAAATCCGCGACAAAGGTATTCGCCGGGCGATGATAGATATCTTCGGGCGTGCCGATCTGCTGCACGATCCCGTCTTTCAGCACCACGATCTTGGTCGAAAGCGTCATCGCCTCGATCTGGTCGTGGGTGACATAAACGATTGACGCGCCTGTGGTCTGGTGCAGGCGCTTGATCTCGGCCCGCATTTCGACCCGCAGTTTGGCGTCAAGGTTGGACAGCGGTTCGTCGAACAGGAACAGGGCCGGATCGCGGACAAGGGCACGGCCCATGGCGACCCGTTGCCGCTGGCCGCCCGACAGCTGGCTGGGCTTGCGGTCCAGCAGGTGATCGATCTGCAAGAGCTTGGCCACCTCATCCACCTTGGCATCCATGTCGGCCCTGGCGATCTTGCGGATCTTCATGCCAAAGCCGATGTTTTCGCGCACCGACATGGTCGGGTAAAGCGCGTAACTTTGGAATACCATGGCGATGTCGCGGTCACGCGGCGGCAGTTCAGTCACGTCGTGGCCATTGATGTGCAACTGCCCGCCGGTGGTTTCCTCCAGCCCGGCGATGCAGTTCAGCAAGGTGGATTTCCCGCAACCCGACGGGCCAACAAGGACAAGGAACTCTCCTTTTCCCATGCTGACGGAAATATCCTTCAGCACGTTGACCGGGCCATAGGATTTGAACAGGTGATCCACGGACAGGGCTGTGTCGGTTACCATGGGGTCTCTCCTTCGGTGGGAACGGGCCCGGTGGAATTCCGGGCGATCAGGTCGACAGGGGCAAGGGTTTGCAGGGTATTGGCCGGGGCACCTTTCAGCAGCGCCTCCATCTTGGCCGCCAGCGGCTTGCAGGCGTCGCGCAGCGGCGACCGGGTAACGGTCAGCGCCGGTTCAAAATTGACGGCGCGCATCTGCGGCACCGCATCGTCATGGGCGATGACCGACAGGTCACCGGGAATGGACAGGCCAACATCCTGCGCGGCGCGGTACAGCCCCGCTGCAACCGGGGTCGAGACGCAGAAAATCGCGGTCGGGCGCGGCCCGAACCGCCCCGACAGCAGGGCAAGCCCCTTGGTATAGCCGTGGTCCTCGTTCGCTGGTCCGTATTGCACCGCGAACTCCGGCACGGTCAGCCCGGCGCGGTCCATCGCGTCGCGATAGCCCGCTTCGCGGTCCTGGGCATAGCTGCGGCCTGCCTGACCGTTCAGCAATGCAATCCGCCGGTGCCCAAGGTTCAAAAGCAGGTCGACAGAGTCCCGCGCCAGCCCCCGGTTGTCGATATCGTAATAGGCATAATCATGCCCGGCTGCCCGGCCATGGACCACGAAAGGCACATCGCGCTCTTGCAGGAACCGGATCCTCGGGTCATCCTCCTCGGGCGCGTTCAGGATAAACCCGTCAAGGATGTTCTTGTCCAACAGCCGCTTGTAGGGTTCCAGCAGATCGTCCGACGACGAAGCATGAAACACCAGATCCATGTCGCGCTGCGCCAATTGGTCGGACAGGCCGAACATGATTTCGTGCAACGTCGGATCCGCCTGCGACGAGCCATCGGGCTTGAGGACCAGCCCGATCATGCCGGACCGCCCCGACACGAGCTTTTTGGCTAGGGGGTTCGGGCGATATCCCAAACGCTCCGCCGCCTCTTCGACAGTCGCGCGGGTTCGGGCCCCCACTTCGGGGAACCCGTTCAAAGCACGGCTGACCGTCGCAGGCGACAGCCCCAGCTCTTTCGCGATGTCCTTTAGCGTCGTCATGGAAGCTATATAAAACGTTTTGATCTCAGATTTCACCTGTTTTTTTGACCATTCCAAAACTTTTGCACTGCACCGCAATGCATTATTTAAAACGTTTTGAAATTTGAGGAGACACTGCTAAAAGCATTGGGAATCAAATTGGGAGGAGGAGAGGCCAATGTCCGATTGGTGGCGCGGCGCGATTGTCTATCAGATCTACCCCCGGTCCTATCAGGACACGGACGGGGACGGTCTGGGCGACCTGAAGGGAATCATCTCCCGGCTCGATCATGTCGCCTCGCTGGGCGTCGATGCGATCTGGCTCAGCCCCATCGCCACCTCGCCGATGAAGGACATGGGTTATGATGTGTCGAACTATACCGACATCGACCCGCTGTTCGGCACGGTTTCCGATTTCGACGCGCTGGTGGACAAGGCGCATGGCCTTGGGCTGAAGGTGATCCTTGATCAGGTGCTGTCGCACACCTCGGACAAGCACCCGTGGTTCGGTGAAAGCCGCGCCAGCCGAACCAACGACCGGGCCGATTGGTATGTCTGGGCCGATCCGAAACCCGATGGCACCCCGCCCAACAACTGGCTGTCCGTCTTCGGCGGCCCCGCCTGGGAATGGGAACCCCGGCGCAAGCAGTATTACCTGCACAATTTCCTGAACGAACAGCCCGACCTGAACATGCACAATCCCGATGTGCAGGACGCGATCCTTGACGTGATGCGGTTCTGGCTGGACCGGGGCGTGGACGGCTTCCGGCTGGACACCGTCAACTACTACTTCCACGACGCCGCGCTGCGCGACAACCCCGCCAACCCGGATGCGGCCAAGAACCCGCCGCGCGAAACCTATGGCTGGCAGCTTTACAACCGGTCCAAGAACCAGCCCGAAAACATCGCCTTCCTGCAACGGATGCGGGCCCTGACCGACAGCTATGACGCCCGGATGATGGTGGGCGAGGTCGGCGACGGCGGCGAATCCGGCATGAAGATCATGGGCGAATACACCCGTGGCACCGACCGGCTGCACATGTGCTATAACTTCGAAATGCTCTCGCCCGGGTTTTCGGCAAAGCATTTCCGGGGCGCGATCGAGGCCTATAAGGCGGCGGCCCCCGATGGCTGGCCTTCGTGGAGCTTTTCCAACCATGACGTGCCGCGGCATGTGACCCGCTGGGCCGAACATTCCGCCGATCACGACGCGCTGGCCCGGCAGTCGGTCGCGCTTCTGATGGCCTTCGAAGGGACCATCGGGATCTACCAGGGCGAAGAGCTGGGCCTGCCCGAGGCCGAACTGGAATATTCCGAACTGACCGACCCGCCCGGCCTGCGCTTCTGGCCCGAGGTGAAGGGCCGCGACGGTTGCCGGACCCCAATGGTCTGGGATGACGGTGCGCATGGCGGGTTTTCCACCGGCACGCCCTGGCTGCCGGTCAAACCGCCGCATCTGGCCCGCACGGTCGTCGCGCAAGAGGCCGCAAACGACAGCGTACTACACGCCTATCGCGACACCATCGCCTTCCGGAAATCCGCCCCTGCCCTGCACAGCGGCAAGACCGAATTTCTGAACCTGCCGGAACCGGTGCTCGCCTTTCGGCGGGTTGCGAAGGGACAAGCCCTGACCTGCCTGTTCAACCTGTCGGCCACGCCCGTCACGCTGAAGATCACCGGCACGGCCACCCCCGTGGGGCCGTCGCAGGATGTCACCATCGCCGGGGGGCAATTGTCCCTTGGCGCCAATGGCTTTGCCTATCTCGATGGGGCGGGGATCACCCTCGCCGCCGCATCGAATGGCTGAAGTGCAGACCGCGGGCAGCCGCCCGCAGCTTAACAACCCTGGGAGAGAGACCATGAAACCCGCAACCAAGACCTTTGCAGCCGCCGCGCTGCTGATGACCACGGCCCTTCCGGCCGCCGCATTCGAAGATGGCGTGATCACCATCTGGATGGGTGGCGACAAGGGCAACGAGAACCTCGCGCTTGCCGCCGAGGCGTTCACCGCCGACCTTGGCATCGAAGTGAAGGTCGAAGTCGTCGACCCGCTGACCGAGAAGTTCCAGCAAGCCGCAGCCACCGGTGACGGCCCCGATATCGTGCTTTGGGCGCATGACCGCTTTGGCGAATGGGCCGCTGGTGGCCTGATTTCCCCGGTCACCCCCTCGGCCGGCGTCGTTGACGGCATCCTGCCGACCGCATGGGACGCGGTGACCTCGGGCGGGAATGTCTGGGGCTACCCGGTGTCGGTCGAAGCCATCGGCCTTGTCTACAACACCGACCTGATCGACACACCCCCGGCGTCCTTTGAAGAGATCGCCGCGCTGGACCTGCCCGAAGGTGTGGCCCCGATCCTTTGGGACTACAACAACACCTATTTCACCATGCCGATGCTGATGGCCAATGGCGGCTTCGCCTTCCAGAAGGTCGATGGCGTCTATGACGGCTCCACCACCGGCGTGAACAACGAAGGCGCGATGATCGGCGGCAATGTCCTGCGGTCACTGTTCGACAACGGCGTTCTGCCCGAGGGCGTGGATTATGGCGTCATGGACGGCGCAATGGCCAATGGCGAGGTCGCCATGGTGATCAACGGTCCGTGGTCGTGGTCCGGCTACGAAGGCGCTGGCCGCAACATCGCCGTGGCCCCGATCCCGACCGTCAACGGTCAGGTCTCCCCGGCCTTCCTTGGCGTCTATTCCGCCGCCGTCAACGCCGCCTCGCCGAACCAGGATCTGGCGGTTGAACTGCTGGAAAACTATATCCTGACCGACGAAGGCCTGGCCACCTGGAACGCGGGTGGCAACCTTGGCGCGCTGGCCGACATCTCTGCCGGTTCGGCACAGGCCGACCCCAAGGTCGCCGCGACGCTGGCCAACGCTGCCGTCGGCGTGCCGATGCCGTCCAACCCCGAAATGGGCGCCTTCTGGAGCGCGATGGGTCCGGCACTGGGCAACATCACCTCGGGTGCGGCCTCGGTCGAAGACGCGCTGAACGACGCCGCTGCCCGAATCCTCGGCGAATAAGCCGCGCGGCACGATCAAACGGGCGGGCCAGCGCGGCCCGCCCCTTTCCCGAAGACGGATGGTTCCATGTCCCAGATTGATAGCGCACAGCCGCCTGCCCGGCCGTTTTCCATAGGCACACTGGCCTATATGGCCGCCGTGGGCCTGCTCACATTGGTCCTGCTCTACGCCGCATGGACGGTCTACATGATCGGCCAGCCGCTGTTCGGCGTGGTTCTGACGCTGGTTGCACTGGGTTTGTTCTTCATCTTCGGGTTCCGGCGCTATTACTTCGCGCGGTTCATCTTTCCCGGCATCGCCACGATGGCCCTGTTCGTGGTCTTTCCCATCCTCTACACGATCTACCTTGGGTTCACCAACTACGGGTCGTTCAACCTGCTGACGTTTGAGCGGGCGCAAGAGGTGATCCTGTCGCGCAAGACGGTTGATCCCACCACCGCGCAACCTTTCGCCGTCGCCCCCGATGGCGACGCCTACCGCATCTATTTCGGCGATGACACTGGCGGCTTCCTGTCCAATCCGGTCGCGCTTGACGGCACGCCAGCCAGCGTCGCCGCATCGTCTGTGTCCGCGCCGCCTGCCGACCTTCTGGAACGTCGGGCGGCGGTGCAACTGCGGACCGGGCTGGCCGAGGTCGAGGTGATCCTTCCCGATGGAACGCCGCTGCGCAACGCGGGCCTGCGCGAGTTCGCCAGCGTCACCCCGGAATACACCTTGCAAGAGGACGGATCGCTGCTGCAGGTCGCAACCGGCGCCATCCTGACTGCCGACCACGACACCGGCTTTTACGTCACTGACGCGGGCGAAACCGTGCCGCCGGGCTGGCGCACGAACATCGGCTTCGCCAACTTCGAACGTATCCTCACCTCGGAAGGGATCCGGGCCCCGATGGCGCGCATCTTTATCTGGACGGTGGTTTTCGCCGTGGCCTCGGTCGTGCTGACCTTTGCGATCGGGCTGACGCTGGCGGTGATCCTGCAATGGGAACACATGCGGTTCAAAGCCGCCTACCGGATCCTTCTCATCCTGCCCTACGCGGTGCCGGGCTTTATCTCGATCCTCGTGTTCAAGGGGTTGTTCAACCAGAACTTCGGCGAGATCAACATGATCCTCGAAGCGCTGTTCGGCCTGCGACCGGACTGGAACACCGACGGGACGCTGGCGCGGATCATGATCCTGACCGTGAATACATGGCTGGGCTATCCCTACATGATGCTTCTGGCCATGGGGTTCCTGCAATCGGTCCCGGCAGAACAGAAAAAGGCCGCCTATCTGGAAGGGGCCGGGCCGGTGCGGGTATTCTTCACCATCACCCTGCCGCAGATCCTGCCGCCCTTCCTGCCGCTTCTGCTGGCCTCCTTCGCGTTCAACTTCAACAACCTTGTGCTGGTGCTTCTGCTGACGCGGGGCGGGCCGGATATTCCCGGCACGATCATCCCGGCGGGCGAAACCGATATCCTGGGGTCTTTCACCTACCGGATTGCCTTTATCGACAGCGGCACCCAATTCGGTCTGGCCGGGGCGATCACGCTTCTGATCTTCCTGCTCGTCTCGCTGATCGCCTACGCCAACTTCGTGGCCATGCGCCGCGCCACAGCAAAGGTCTGACCCATGATCGTCGAACACAAAGGCACGCTGCGCACCCGCAAGATCCTCGCCCATGGGTTCATGCTGTTCTTCCTCGCGCTGGTCATGTTCCCCTTCCTCGTGGTGATCTCCATCTCGTTCCGCGAAGGCAACTTCACCGTGGGGGAACTGATCCCGCGCAACCCGACGCTGGAACATTGGTATCTGGCCTTCGGGTTGGACTATACCCGCGCCGATGGGACAGTGGTCGAACCGCCCTACCCCGTCCTGTTGTGGATGTGGAATTCGGTCAAGGTGGCGCTGATCGCGGCCTTCGGGGTTCTCGGGGTCTCGACCATCTCGGCCTATGCCTTCAGCCGGATCCGGTTCCGGGGGCGGGCCGCACTTCTGGACAGCCTGTTCATCGTCCAGATGTTCCCGACCACGCTGGCGCTGATCGCCCTGTTCGCAATCTTCGACAGCATGGGTGACATATCCCCGATCATCGGGATCGACAGCCATTGGTCGCTGGTTCTGGTCTACCTCTCCGGGGTGATGATGCACATCTGGACGATCAAGGGGTATTTCGACTCGATCGACCCGGCGCTGGACAAGGCGGCGGCAATCGACGGGGCCACGCCCTGGCAAAGTTTCCGCATGATCTTCCTGCCACTGGCCGTGCCGATCATGGCGGTGGTCTTCGTTCTGGTCTTCATCGGGGTGATCAATGACTACCCGCTCGCCTCGATCCTGATCCGGTCCGAAGACAAGATGACGCTGGCTGTCGGATCGCGGCTGTATCTGAACGAATTCAAATACCTCTGGGGTGATTTCGCAGCGGCGGCGATCCTGTCGGGGGTGCCGATTACCGTGGTCTTCCTCATTGCCCAGAAATACCTCGTTTCAGGGCTAAGCGACGGCTCGGTGAAAGGCTGACCTCCCTACTTTAGCTGGCTGTCCTTCGATCCGCGGCGGTTGATCCCGCCGCGGATCTTTTTCTGTCTGTCCCGCTCTTGCTGACACTCCACGCACAGCTTCACACCGGGGATCGCCACCCGGCGCTTCTCGGGGATCTCCTCGTCGCATTCGGCGCAATGGGTCAGGCTGTCGCCCACCGGCGCGGGCCGGGCCTGCATCCGTTTCAGCTCGTCCTCGATCGAGGCTTCGATCTGTTCGGACACAGCGCCATCCCTGGCCCAGCCGCCCGCCATCAGATCACCTGATCGACGACCGCTCGCAGCCGGGCAAGGGTGCCGTCCACATCATAAAGCTTGTCCAGACCGAACAACCCAAGGCGGAAAGTGCGGAAATCTTCCGGCTCGTCACAGGCCAGCGGCACGCCAGCGGCAATCTGCATCCCCAGCGCGGCGAACTTCTTGCCGTTCTGGATGTCGGGATCGTCGGTATAGCTGACCACCACGCCCGGCGCGCCGAACCCATCGGCCGCGACCGACCGGACGCCCTTGTCCGCCAGCATCGCGCGCACGCCATCGCCCAGCGCCCATTGCGCCGCGCGCAGCTTCTCGAACCCGTAGTCGCGGGTTTCCTGCATGGTGTCCCGGAAGGCGCGCAGACTGTCGGTGGGCATGGTCGCGTGATAGGCATGGCCGCCGTTTTCATAGGCTTCCATGATCGAATGCCATTTCTTCAGATCAATGGCGAAGCTGTTCGACGTGGTCTCGACCATCCGGACCTTGGCCCGCTCCGACATCATCACCAGACCCGCAGACGGGGTTGCCGACCAGCCCTTTTGCGGGGCCGAGATCAGAACATCGACCCCGGTCGCCTTCATATCGACCCAGGCGCAACCGGACGCGATGCAATCCAGCACCATCAGCGCGCCCACCTCATGCGCGGCGGCGGCCAGCGCGGTCACGTAAGGCTCGGGCAGGATGATCCCGGCGCTGGTTTCCACATGGGGGGCAAAAACCACATCCGGCTTGGCGTCACGAATGGCCTGCGTGACCTCGTCAATCGGGGCCGGGGCAAAAGGCGCGCGGCCGTCGTTGCCGGTCTGGCGGGCCTTGAACACTGTCGTTTCGCGGGTGAATTGGCCAGCGTCGAAAATCTGGCTCCAGCGGAAGGAAAACCACCCGTTGCGGACGATCATCGCGTGCGCCCCATTGCCGAACTGGCGGGCGACCGCCTCCATCCCGTAGGTGCCGCCACCGGGGACGATCGCCACATGATCGGCCTTGTAGACCTCTTTCAGCATGGCGTTGATATCCAGCATCACCTGCTGAAAGGCCTTGCTCATATGGTTCAGGGACCGGTCGGTGAAGACGACCGAAAACTCCATCAGGCCATCGGGATCAACAGGGGGGCGGACGGTTTCTTTGGACATGAGACTTCTCCTCTTTGATCGAGTGCTAGCGGGAACGCACCGCAAGAGCAAAGGGGAAGTGTCAGATGTGCGCTTTCGCGGGAGAAACCCGATTCCAGAACGCTAGCGTTCTAGAGTTTTAGAAGAGACACTTCATCATTAGATATATTGGCATTTACGAAGGTTCGACGAACAATCAAGGGCACTGTTAACGGCTCATCAACTGGCGCCCACCACACTGGCAGCAATCAAGACGGAGCCCGACGATGACACATGACGCCATGCATGCCCGCGCCTTTCGCGCCCTTTCCCATCCTCGCCGGATGCGCTTGTTCAGGTTGCTGGCCGAACAGCCCCAGGCAGGCGAAAGCATCCACTCTCTCATCGGTCTCAGCCGCATCCCAGAAGCGTCCTTTCGCCACCATTTGCGAGAAATGGAACTGGCCGGACTGATCAAACGGCAACGCAAGGGCCCGACGGTTCGCGTCATTGTGACACCGCAAGCGTTGCAGGCAGCCATGGAGACGGTTCGGCTTCTACTGCGCCACCGATCCCACAAGGCCACCGCAAGCGTTAGACCGGGCCCGGCCGCCTTTCCTCGGACAACAGAACATTCGCCTCGACATTGCCGACCCCCGGCAGGGTCATGATCCGGCGGCGCAGCACCCGTTCGAAGTCCGCCAGATCGCGGGCCACGACCCGCAGGCGGTAGTCATACAGCCCCAGCACATGTTCGACCGTCTGCACCTCGCGAATGGCGCTGACCGCGCGTTCGAAATCTTCAAGGCTCACGCGGCCCTTTGCGGCCAGTTTCACCCCCAGAAACACCGTCACCCCAAAGCCCAGCTTTTCCCGGTCCAGCACCAGCCTGCGGCCCGCGATCACCCCCGCCTCCTCAAGCCTGCGGACGCGCCGCCACGTGGCGGGCTGCGACAGGCCAAGACGGCGGCCCAGACGGCTGGCCGTCATCTCCGCGTCATCCTGCAAGGCCCGCAGGATCGCCCGGTCGATCTCGTCAACCTCGGTCACAGCGGCAATGCCTCCTCTGCCTTGACCGTGGCCACCAGCATCAGCGCCTCGATATCGGCGATATGCGGCAGGGTCAGAATTCGGTCGCGGTAGATTGCCTGCCAATGGGCAAGGTCGCGGGCCACGATATGCAGCCGCACATCGACCCGGCCAAGAAAGGTCTGGATCTCGATCACCTCGGGCACGGCGCGGGCCCCGTCGATGAAATCGTCGAAGGCGCGCGGGTCGGTCTTGTCCAGCGTCACCCGCAGGGACACCGCCACCTCGAACCCCAGAGCTTTCCAGTCGATCACCGCCTCCTGCCCCTGCAGGATGCCATCGGCGCGCAGCTTGTCGATCCGCCGGGTCAGGCGGCCCACGGTCAGCCCGCAGCCCTCGGCCAGGTCCGGCAGCGATTGCGCGGGATCGTCCTGAAGCAGACGCAGAATGCGGCGGTCGGCATCATCAAGCATGAATTTTTCACTATTTGATTCTCCGGCGAATAACAACTTCACAATTCGCGAAAATATCAGGCCACACCATCTCGCCATTCCTGCGTGGCCCTTCTAGGGTGCGCACCAATCGAAACCCGCATGAAGGACGAAACTGATGCGCGTCTATTACGATCGCGATTGCGATGTGAACCTGATCAAGGACAAGAAAGTTGCCATTTTGGGCTACGGGTCGCAGGGCCACGCCCACGCGCTGAACCTGCGCGACTCGGGCGCGAAGAACCTCGTCGTCGCCCTGCGCGAAGGCTCCCCCTCTGCCGCCAAGGCCGAAGGCGAAGGCCTGCAGGTCATGGGGATCGCCGAAGCCGCCGCCTGGTGTGACGTGATCATGTTCACCATGCCCGACGAACTTCAGGCAGAGACCTACAAGAAATACGTGCACGACAACCTGCGTGAAGGCGCGGCGATTGCCTTTGCCCACGGCCTGAACGTGCATTTCGGCCTGATCGAGCCGAAGCCCGGCGTTGACGTGATCATGATGGCCCCCAAGGGCCCGGGCCACACCGTGCGCGGCGAATACACCAAGGGCGGCGGCGTGCCCTGCCTCGTGGCCGTGCATCAGGACGCCACCGGCAAGGCCATGGAAATCGGCCTGTCCTACTGCTCCGCCATCGGCGGCGGCCGCTCGGGCATCATCGAAACCAACTTCCGTCAGGAATGCGAAACCGACCTCTTCGGCGAACAGGCCGTTCTGTGTGGCGGTCTGGTCGAACTGATCCGCATGGGCTTTGAAACCCTGGTCGAAGCCGGCTACGAGCCGGAAATGGCCTATTTCGAGTGCCTGCACGAAGTGAAGCTGATCGTGGACCTGATCTACGAAGGCGGCATCGCCAACATGAACTACTCGATCTCGAACACCGCCGAATACGGCGAATACGTGTCCGGCCCGCGCATCCTGCCCTACGACGAAACCAAGGCCCGGATGAAAGCGGTTCTGACCGACATCCAGACCGGCAAGTTCGTGCGTGACTTCATGCAGGAAAACTCTGTCGGCCAGCCCTTCTTCAAGGCAACCCGCCGGATCAACGACGAACACCAGATCGAACAGGTCGGCGAAAAGCTGCGCGCCATGATGCCCTGGATTTCCAAGGGCAAGATGGTCGACAAGTCGAAGAACTAAGTCGATCGAAAATCAACGGAACAGCCCGCCATCCGGCGGGCTGTTTTCGTTTGGTGTGTCGGGTGGGTCAACACCCTCCTGCCCCGGTCAGATCGCGTTGACGAACCGTTCGCCCAGCACGAAATCCCAGCCCTTGTCGTAATTGTCCCGGCGCGGCCCCGCCTGATCGGCCCAGACCTCCCACCCTGTGTGGGTCAGGGTCACGGCGCAACGCCCGTCGTCGGTGGCGGCAAAGCCGACCTCGACCCGGGTCGGATTGTCGGCATTGTTGCCGGGGTGCCATGTCATCGCCAGCCGCGTCCCGGGATCGTAGATCAGCACCTCGCCCCACTCGGCGCGGCCTCCGACGTGCATCGTCTCATAGACGGCACCGCCCACGCGCGGCTCGATCGTGACCGCCAGCGCCGCTTTCCCGGCGGCCGCCGATACCACATGCCCCTCCAGCGGCCACCAGTCGGCAATCCGGTTGGCAAAGACGTCGAAGGCGCGGGCCGGGTCGCAATTCACGATCACCGTCTTGATAATGGGGTCAGTCATCTTTGGGCTCCAGAGTATTGATTTCGCTTGCAAACCTATCCATCACGTCGGTCCAGAACCCATCCAGCCAGCGGCGCAACTCCGCCAGCCCCTGCGGGTCGACGCTATAGATCCGGCGGGTTCCGTCCTGCCGCGCCACGACCAGACCGGCATCCGACAGAACCTTCAGATGTTGCGACACGGCCGGTCGGCTGACCGGCAGGCCCTTGGCGATCTCGCCAACCGGACCGGGGGCGCGTGCCAGCGTTTCGAACACCTGCCTGCGGGTTGGATCGGCAAGCGCCGCGAGTGATTCTTGGTAAGACATGACTTACGGTAAGTCATAGCTTACACCTTTGCAATCCCCTGATGACAAGCCCTTTGCGGCGCGGTATGGCGCAGCATGACACAGGCACCGACCCCCGCGAACTGGCTTTCCGTGATCTCCCTCGGGCTGATCTGGGGCGGGACCTTCATGGTCGTGTCCATCGCCCTCGAAGGATATGGCCCGCTGACCGTCGCCTGCGCCCGTACCACGCTGGGCGCGCTGGCCCTTCTGTCCCTGATGGCGGTGATGGGGCGGCCCCTGCCCAGCCGGGCGGCGATGATCTACCTCATTCCCATCGGCGCATTTAATACCGCCCTGCCCTTTTCCCTGCTCAGCTGGGGCCAGCAATATGTGCCCTCGGCCTTTGCCGGGATTTCTATGGCAGCGTTGCCGCTGATCGTTCTGCCGATGGCGCATGTGTTCAGCGATGAAAAGCTCAGCGCGCAAAAGGCATTGGGGGTGGTAATTGGCTTTGCCGGGGCGCTGGTGCTGATCGGACCGGGGCTGATGGCGCTGGGACAGGGGGCGGAACCGCTGGCGCAGCTGGCCTGCATCGGGGCCTCCGTGTCCTATGCCGTATCCTCGGTCATGACCCGGCGCTGCCCGCCGGTAGACCCGATCACGCTGGCGGCCTTCACGCTGGTGGTGGGCGCGGCGATCCTGATCCCGGCGATGCTGTTGATCGAAGGGGTCCCGACATGGACCGGCGCGCGGTCGGGCTGGGCGATCCTGTTCCTTGGCTTCGTGCCCACGGCACTGGCCGCCCTGCTGCGGGTGCTGGTCATCCGCAGCGCCGGGTCGGTCTTCATGACGCTGGTCAATTATCAGGTGCCGCTGTGGTCGGTCATCTTCGGCTGGCTGGTCCTGTCCGAGGACCTGCCGTGGCGGTTCTTCGTGGCGCTTGGGTTGATCCTGTTCGGACTGGCGGTCAGCCAGTGGCGCGGCCGACCGACCCGGATACTTGGTCCCCGGGCCTAGCCCGCCGCGGCCTGCACCTCGGCCACGATCCCCTCGACCACCTGCGCCAGCAGCCCATCGTCTTCGCATTCGGCCATGACCCGGATCAACGGTTCGGTCCCCGACCGGCGGATCAACAACCGGCCCTTGCCGGACAAAAGCCCCTCGGACTCGGCTATCACTTTTCGAACCTTCTGGTCCGAAAGCGGGTCCTTGCCGTCCGAATACCTTACGTTTTTCAACATCTGCGGGACCGTCTCGAAAACGTGGCACAGTTCAGAGGCGCGCTTGCCGGTCTCGACCATCGCGGCAAGGAATTGAAGGCCCGCCAAAAGCCCGTCACCGGTAGTGGCATAGTCGGTCATCACGATATGGCCCGACTGCTCCCCGCCAAGGTTAAAGCCTCCCGCGCGCATCGCCTCGACCACATGGCGGTCGCCGACCTTGGTGCGTTGCAGATGCAGGCCCCGCCCCTCAAGGTATCGCTCCAGCCCAAGGTTCGACATGACGGTCGCCACCAGTGTGCCATGGGCCAGCCGCCCGGCATCGGCCCAGCGCCCGGCCATCAGCGCCATGATTTGGTCGCCATCGGCGACGCGCCCGTTTTCATCAAGGATCATCACCCGGTCGGCGTCACCATCCAGGCAGATGCCGACATCCGCGCCATGGGTGACAATCGCCTCGGCCGCCGTGCGCGGGCTGGTCGATCCGCAATTGTCGTTGATGTTGGTGCCATTGGGCGTCACGCCCACAGGCACCACATCGGCGCCCAGCTCCCAAAGGACTTCGGGGGCGATCCTGTAGGCCGCGCCGTTGGCGCAATCGACCACAACCTTCAGCCCGTCCAGCCGCATCCCCGCCGGGAAGGTGCCCTTGATCCGCTCGCCATAGCGGAACCGACCATCGTCGATCCGCTTGGCCCGGCCAATATTGTTGGCCTGCGCCGGTTCCGTCCCCTCCTCGGTCAGCCGTTCGATCTCGGCCTCGGCCTCGTCCGACAGCTTGAACCCGTCGGGGCCAAAAAACTTGATCCCGTTGTCGTGGTGCGGGTTGTGACTGGCCGACACCATGATCCCCATGTCCGCCCGCAGCGAGGTGGTCAGCAGCCCCACCGCCGGGGTCGGCACCGGGCCCAGCAGAAACACGTTCATCCCGGTCGAGGTCAGCCCCGCCGTCAGCGCGTTTTCAAACATGTAGCCAGACAGGCGGGTATCCTTGCCGATCACCACCCGGTGTTCGTTCGACCCGTCGTTGCGGAAATAGCGGCCCGCAGCAGCCCCGATCCGAAGCGCCATTTCGGCAGTCATCGGATATGTATTCGCGGTGCCGCGCACCCCGTCGGTTCCGAACAGCTTCCGTGTCATATGGTCTATGCCCCACTCAATGCCATGTGCAGGCTCAGCGCCTGTCTTGTTTCCCCGGTATCATGGACGCGCAGGATCTGCACGCCCTGGGCCACCCCGGCCAGCGCCACGGCAAGCGATCCGGGCATCCGGTCGCGCGCGTCGTCCACGCCCGCGATGGTGCCAATGAACCGCTTGCGGCTGGCGCCCAGAAGTATCGGGCAGCCAAGCGCATGATAGAGGGAAAGATGGCGCAGAAGCGTCACGTTATGTTGCAAAGTCTTGCCAAAACCGATGCCGGGGTCAGTGACGATCCGGGCACGGTCGATCCCCGCCGCCTCGGCCGCTGCGATCCGGTCTTCAAGGAAATCGTAAACGTCCAGCACCACATCGTCATAGCGCGGATCGTCCTGCATGGTCTGCGGGTCGCCCTGTGCATGCATGAGGCAGACCGGCAGCCCGCTGTCGGCGGTGATCCCCGCCAGCGCCGGGTCAAAGGTGAAGGCGGCAACGTCATTGACCATGCTGGCCCCGGCCCCGATGGCGGCACGGGCGACCATGGATTTGCGGGTGTCGATGGAAATCGGAATATCGCTGCCCGCCCGGATCGACCCGATCACCGGGGCGGTGCGGCTGATTTCCTCCTCTACCCCGATCTCGCGGGCACCGGGGCGGGTGCTCTCGCCGCCCACGTCAATGATATCGGCGCCTGCCGCCTGCATTGCGCGGGCCTGCGCCAGCGCCGCCTCGGGCGCGTTGAACAGCCCACCGTCCGAAAAACTGTCCGGGGTGACGTTCAGGATACCCATGATCCGGGGACGCTCCATGGACAGGGTCCCGACATTGGCACGTGGGGCGGTCAGCCGGGCCTTCACTGTATCGGGCAGATCGGCGGCGGCGATCATCTCGGCCGCGCGATCCCGGCGCAGCACTTCCACCCGATCGAACCAGCACCAGCCCCCGGCAAGGGTCAGCGCGCCCTCGGGGCGGTGCGGGTCGGTCATCGGGATCGGGCGAAAATACTCCTTGATCACAGCAGTTTCTCCGCATCGACGGGCAGCGCCCGGACCGGCATCTCGCTTGCGGGGGCCTCGGCCCCGATCACCAGCAGTTCCGCTGCCTCCACCTGCCCGGCGAACCAGCCCATCAGGGCCAGCGCGTCGCGCGGGCTGGCCGAAGGGCCATCGAACGCATCCAACACGATCTTGGACGGGGCCCAGACACAGATCTGGCCATTCTTCATCGCCCAATCCAGCTCGGTCCGGGTGGCCACCACCATGCAGCGGCGGTCCCGCCCGGCCAGCATCCATGCGTTCTGCTCCAGCGCCAGAAGGTCGATCCGGCGCTGCGGCAGGGCGGCGGCGGCCTGTGGTGCGGGCAGGTCGGGGGCGCCCACGCAAAAGATCAGGGGCGCGCTGTCGGCCGACAATTCGTCAATCCAAGCGCCAATGCGGTCCGATCCGATGGCCGCGTTTGACAGGTAGACAAGGCGCGGATGCGGCACCTGCACGTGGTCCTGACCCGCGCGGGCCTCTTCGCCCTGCGCCCGGACGATCTCGACCCCCAGCGAAAACGGACCCCGGTCCAGTTTCTCGATCCGGACAAAGACGCGCTGCGCAAGCGGCTCCAGCAGGATCCGTTCGGCAACGCGGGCGGCAAGGGTCTCCAGAAGGTTGATCCTCTCGACGCCCAGCTCATGGGCGATGGCCTCGGTCAGCACATCATAGGAAAGGATGCGGTCCACATCGTCCTCGGCGGCACCCTGCTGCGGCGCGACCTCGACCACGATGTTGAAGCGGACGCGCTGAAGATGGCCGCGCTCCTGCTCGAAGGCGCCGATTTCCACCTCGACCACGTAGTCACGCAGAGAAATGCGGTCGCAGGGCTGGGTGGCGCTTGCCTCGGCCCGCTCGGAGGGATGGGCAAAGGCCATGCGGATATCGTCAGTCATCGGGTCTGGGTCCGTCGTTGTTCTTGTCCGGGCATACTATCCGGGGGCGGGCGTAACAAGCGCCCCAAGGCGGCAGGCGGCGGTGGAAAACCGGCGAAGGTCAAGGGGTGGTGGGTTAAAACCCACCTTACCCGGGGGCGCTTCGCCCCCCGGACCCCCCGAGGATATTTTTGACCCAAAGAAGAAAGGACCCTGAGTCCAGCCCCTTCTTTGGGTCGATAAATATCCCGGGGTGAATGGCACGGAACGGGCCAGAGGGGCAGAGCCCCTGAAACGTAAGGTGGGTTTCAACCCACCATCCACCTTCCCCGCAATTCTTTTCTTGCCGCGAATCGCTTGCGGGCTATGGTGCGCCTATCCGGAGGATGCCGCATTGCAGCAAGACACGATCTACCCACCCGTGACACTGATCACAGCTGACGCGCCGATGTCGCCGTCGGTCCATGGTGGCCGCGCGAAATGCCTGCAGCGGCTGATCCGGCTGGAGATGCCGGTACCCACCACCGTCGCCCTGTCCTTCGACGCGGTGCGCGGGATCGCGCAGGGCCAGATGCCCGACCTGAAACAGGTGCTTGCCCCCTTCGGGCCAGACCCGCTCTTGTCTGTCCGCCCGTCGAGTGAAGACCCCGATTGGGGCGGGCCCGGCGCAATCCTGAACATCGGCATGACCGACGCCCGCCATGCCGAAATGTGCGCCCGCATGGGCGAGGCAGAGGCGACCGCCATCTATCTTCGGTTCATCCAATCCTACGCGGTCCATGTGGCGCGCCTGGACCCCGAAGTTTTCGACATCCCCGAACATCCCACCGGCGCCAATCTGCGCGCCGCGCTGGATGCCTATGAATACGAGATGGACGAGGCCTTCCCGCAGGACCCGGCCTGCCAGCTGGCCGAGGTCCTGCGATCCATGGCGCGGGCCTGGGACGGCACCTCGGCCCGGCTGTTGCGGCAGGCCAAGGGCGCCCCCGCCAACGCCGGGCTTGGCCTTGTCGTGCAGGCCATGGCGCTGGGGGTGGGTCCGGGCGAATGCGGCTCTGGCGTGATCCAGTTCATCGACGAGACGACGGGCGGCCAGCGGATCAAGGGCCGCTATCTTGCCCAAAGTCAGGGGCGCGAGGCATTGGGCGCCGGAACCGGGGCGATGTTCCTGACCCGCGATCCGCGCGGCCCGTCAGTCGAGGAAACCCAGCCCGAGATTTTCGAGGCCCTGACCCGCTTTGGCGAGATCTGCCGCACCCGCCTGCGCGAGGAAATGCAGATCGAATTCACTATCGAGGACGGCAGTATCGCGATCCTTGATGCGGTCCGCGTGCCCCGGTCGTCCCGGGCAGCGGTCCGGGTGGCCGTGGCCCTTGCCGACGACGGGATCATCGCCCGCGAAGAAGCGGTGATGCGGGTCGACCCCGCGGCCCTGTCGGAAATGCTCCACCGGCAGGTGGACCCCACTGCCCCACGTGACCGGATCACCAGCGGCATCGCCGCCAGCCCCGGCGCGGCATCGGGCCGGATTGTCTTTACCGCCAATGACGCGCAGGCCAGCGCGGCCCGGTCCGAGCCTTGCGTTCTGGTCCGCTGGGAAACCTCGCCCGAAGATATCCGCGGGATGCATGCCGCACAGGCAGTCCTGACCATGCGCGGCGGGATCACCAGCCACGCGGCGGTGATCGGCCGGGGCCTTGGCCTGCCCTGCGTCGTGGGGGCCTCGGACCTGACCATCGACCGCAAGAAGAAACGCCTGATCGCCCCTGACGGCCGCAGCTTTGCCGAAGGTGACGTGATTACCGTCGACGGCACCAGCGGCGACATCCTGGCCGGTGAGGCGCCAATGATCGAGGCGGCGCTGGATGAAGAGTTCCGCGCCCTTCTGGCCTGGGCGGACGAGTTTCGCGATATCGGGGTCCGCGCCAACGCCGACACCCCCGCCGACGCCCAGACCGCCCGCAACTTCAAGGCGCAGGGGATCGGCCTGTGCCGGACCGAGCACATGTTCTTTGAGGGCGACCGACTTGTCGTCATGCGCGAAATGATCTTTGCCGACAGCGCCCCCGAACGGCGCGCGGTGCTGGACCGGCTGTTGCCGATGCAGCGGGCCGATTTCGCCGCCCTGTTCGAGATCATGCAGGGCAAGCCGGTCTGCATCCGCCTATTCGACCCGCCGCTGCACGAATTCCTGCCGGTGGACAAGGCCGGCATGCGCGACCTTGCCGAACAACTGGGCCTTGCGCTGGCCGATGTGAACGCGCGGGTCGAGGCCCTTTCGGAATATAACCCCATGCTGGGGATGCGCGGCGTCCGGTTGGGTCTGACCTATCCCGAGATCTACGACATGCAGGCCCGCGCGATCTTCGAGGCCACGGTCGAGGCCAGCGCCAAGGGCGCCCCAGTGGTGCCCGAAATCATGATCCCGCTGGTCAGCGCCATGCGCGAGGTCGAGATCGTCAAGACGCGGATCGATGCGGTGGCGGCGGCGGTCAAGGCCGAAACGGGGGCCGAGTTCGACTACCGGCTGGGGGTGATGGTGGAAACGCCCCGCGCCTGCCTTCGGGCCGCCGATATCGCGGAACACGCGGCCTTCCTGTCTTTTGGGACGAACGACCTGACCCAGATGACCTACGGGCTGTCGCGCGATGATGCGGGCCGCTTCATGTCGGCCTATGTCAAGGCGCATGTCTACGAGGAAGACCCGTTCCAC
The DNA here is from genome assembly GCF_035969385.1 of Marivivens marinus. Taxonomy (NCBI): domain Bacteria; kingdom Pseudomonadati; phylum Pseudomonadota; class Alphaproteobacteria; order Rhodobacterales; family Paracoccaceae; genus Marivivens; species Marivivens marinus. The sequence continues at coordinate 89,212 of NZ_JAYKKJ010000005.1, forward strand.
ACCCTTGATATCGACGGGGTCGGAGAGCTTTTGTCGATGGCCGCCGAACGCGGCCGGGCCGGCCGTCCAGAGGTGATCCTGTCAGTCTGTGGCGAACATGGCGGCAGTCGGTCGGCCATTGCCTTCTGCCGGAAGCAGGGGTTCGACTATGTCTCCTGCTCGCCGTTCCGGGTCCCGCTTGCGCGGCTTTCCGCTGCACAACTGGCGATTGCGGACCGGCTTGATCCCAAGATTTCGTAGTTATATCAGGACTTTCCGCATCATATTGAATGTGCCCGGACACACATAGCGGAAATGCGTCTGACGCAGAGCCAAAAGGGTAGACGGATCGACACCTGTCGTTTAGGGGAAGCGGGCCTGCGTGGGGGCTGACCGCGCGGAACCTGGGATGGGCGGATGACCCTGCAACGCGGACTTCGGACACTCCGCACGGCGATGATTGCCGTGCTCGGAACTGGGCTTCTTGCGGCGCCTGTCGCGGCGGAAGAGCTTCTGGCGACCCGGTTGGGCGAGCTTCTGGGACAGGAGCGGCAGTCCATCGGGGTCGTGCCCTCGGCCCGATTGTCCGCACTGACCGCACCGCCCCGCACCGATGCCGCCGACACTGTCGTCGCACCCAGCGGCTTTGCCTATGACGAGGGCTATCTTGCCTCGGTCCCGGCGGCGAGCGGCGGCGACCAGTGGCAATGCCTTGCAGAGGCCCTGTATTTCGAAGCCCGCGGCGAAAGCGTCCGTGGTATGTTCGCCGTTGGCGAAGTGATCCTGAACCGGGTCGAAAGCTCCAGCTTCCCCGGGTCGGTTTGTGGCGTCGTGCATCAGGGGACCGGGCGGCGCTATGCCTGCCAGTTCACCTATACCTGCGACGGAAATGCCGAAACGATTCATGAACCCGCCGCATGGGTGCGGGTTGGCAAAGTGGCCCGGCTGCTTCTGGACGGGGCGCCGCGCAGTCTGACCGATGGGGCGACCCACTACCACACCCGCGCGGTCAGCCCGCGCTGGGCCCGCAGCTTCCCCCAGACCGCCGCGATCGGGTCGCACCTGTTCTACCGGCAACCGACGCGGACCGCATCGAACTAGGACGGTGGGTTAAAACCCACCCTACTTTTGAGGGGCTCTGCCCCTCTGGCCCTTTCGGGCCATTCACCCCGGGATATTTTTGACCCAAAGAAGGGGGCTGGACTCAGGGTCCATACTTCTTTGGGTTAGAAATATCCACTGGGGGTCCGGGGGGCGACGCGCCCCCGGGTAAGGTGGGTTTAGACCCACCGTCGCCAGTTCAGGCCGCCCTGCCCCTACCAGCAGCTCACCAGAACCGTCATATCGGCGGCCCGAAGGGTCAAGGTTTCGGGCGGCATATAGGCAAGGCTGTCGGTGGTCTGCACCTCGACCCCTGCAGCCTCCAGCGCCGCGACAATAGTATCGCTGTCGAGCGTAAAGCTGACCTCTGGCGGCAGCATCTGGCCGTTCAGCTCTGCCTTGGGCAGGAGCATCCCCAGCACCGCGCCGCCGTTGTCGAAGACCGGCCCGCCCGCGTCGCCCGGCTGCGCGGTCAGCGCCAGCCGCTTAAGTTCTTCTTCGCCGTTCAGGCCCCGGATGTCGGCCAGTTTGCCAAAGGTAAGGGTCGGCAGGGACAGCACGCCACCATAGGGGAAGCCGCCTACGGCGACCTGATCCTGCAGGCGCGGTATGGCGGTTTGGAATTCCGCCACGCCCATCGGTGCCAGATCGTCCCGCGCCCGCAATACGGCGATGCCAAGGCCCGCGTCCACATGGGTCACTTCGGCCTCGTGGGTTTCGTCGATGGTCAGGCTCGCGCACTGCCCGACCGCCTCTGCCGTGGTCAGGACCGCGCCGTCGTCGGTCACGTAGAACCCCGACCGCGACAGGCGCGGCTGCCGGATCTGTAGCCCCGACACAAGGTCGATCGCCTGATCGTCGTCCGCAGGCGCGATGGCGGGGTCAAGAACGCCGTCGATCGCCGCATAGCTGCCGATCATCTCGGCCAGAATGCGGCTGCGCCGTTCGTCGTCCCCGGCGGGCCAGACAAGGATGAACCCCTTGATCTGCCCGTCCTGCAGGCTGGCCTGGGCATAGCTGTGCAGGTCCGCGTCCTGCCCGTCGATGGTAAAGCTGTCACTGTCGCGGGACCGTGGGCCTTCTGTCGGGATGATTTCCAGCGTCTGCAGGATCTCATAAAGACCGAAAAGCCGGTTTTGGTCGCCTTCCTGGCTGATCAGCAGAAGCTGCGCACCGATATCGCCCGTCGGCCCGTATTTGGCGAAGGGCGGTTCGTATTCGTCAAAGGCCAGAACCCCGGCAGGCACCAGCATTTCGATCCCGGCGGCGGTGTCGCGGGTCAGGGTCAGGTTCATCCCGTTTAGAACGGCGTTATATTGCGCGAAAAGCTCGGCCCGTTGGCCGGTGGTCAGAACGCCAGTCGGCTCGTGGTTGTTGGCTTCCTGCCAGGACTGCATGGAGGCGCGGGTGCCGCGTCCGAAGGCTCCGTCGATGGCGCTGTTGTAGAAACCCGCCCATTGCAGGGCGACCTGCAGGTCCATCCGTTCTTCCCGTGTCAGTGCGGCCTCCGAGGCGCGGGCCTCGCGCGGGGTCTCATCCGGGATCGCAATTTCGGGCTCCGGCTCTACCAGTGCGACAGGTTCCTCCGCCGCGACGGGGTCATCGACGGTGGACGGCAGCGGCTGCGCGGTGGTCTCCGCGCCTACGCCCACCGGCCAGAACTGCTGCTGAAAGCGGCGCCCATCGGCGATGAAACTGTCGGTGGGAATCTGGCCGGACCGGCGCAGATCGGCCAGCAGCTGTTCGGCGTCCGCCGCCCCATAGGGCCCAAGCGCGATCCCGTACCAACCCGAGCCGAGGTAGTAGCCATTCACATTGTCCAGCCGCTGCGCATAGGCGCGCGCCCGGTCCTGTGCCTGCGCAAGGGTCGGCTGGGCCTCGACCTGGACCCAGGCGATGTCCTGCGCCAAGGCCTGCACGCCGAAGAAAACCGTCACAATGAAAACCGCGAATTTCCGTATCATACCCGTTCCCGAATGTCCTGTTTCGCCCCGTGCCGGGCGTTGTTCGCCGGACAAACTAGCAGACCAGACGGCCTGTGCAGCAGGAATCTGCCCCGCAACCGCATTTGCCTGTAATTTCACGGCGGCGCGTCCGATTGACCCCATCCGCCGCCCGTCCTATTGAGGCGCCAAGCAGAAGCAGGAAGCGAAAGCCCCATGTCCGACAAACCCCGTTCGTTCCAGGAAATCATCCTGCGGCTTCAGTCCTACTGGGCCGCCAAGGGATGCGCCGTCTTGCAACCCTATGACATGGAGGTCGGCGCGGGCACCTTCCACCCGGCCACAACCCTGCGCAGCCTTGGATCACGGGCCTGGGCAGCGGCCTATGTGCAGCCCTCGCGCCGTCCGACAGACGGGCGCTATGGCGAAAACCCGAACCGGTTGCAGCACTACTACCAGTATCAGGTCATCATCAAACCCAGCCCGCCGGATCTTCAGGACCTTTATCTTGGATCGCTTCAGGCGATCGGGATCGACGCGACCCTGCACGACATCCGCTTTGTCGAAGACGACTGGGAAAGCCCGACACTCGGCGCCTGGGGTCTTGGCTGGGAGGTCTGGTGCGACGGGATGGAAGTCAGCCAGTTCACCTATTTCCAGCAGGTCGGCGGCCACGATTGCCACCCGGTCTCGGGCGAGCTGACCTATGGTCTGGAACGTCTGGCGATGTATGTTCTGGGCGTCGATCACGTGATGGACATGCCGTTCAACGACCCCGACGCGCCCATCGCCCTGACCTATGGCGACATCTTCCGCCAGACCGAGGAAGAATACAGCCGCCACAACTTTGACGCCGCCGACACCGACCAGCTGTTCCAGCACTTCAAGGACGCCGAGGCCGAGTGCCAGCGCATTCTGGACAATCCCGTCGATGACCCGAAAACCGGCAAGCGGATCGTCATGGCCCACCCGGCCTATGACCAGTGCATCAAGGCATCCCACCTGTTCAACCTGCTGGACGCGCGGGGCGTGATCTCGGTCACCGAACGGCAGGCCTATATCGGGCGGGTCCGGGCGCTGGCCAAGCTATGCGCCGATGCCTTTGTCCAGACCACCGCCGGGGGCTACACCGCCGGGGCGGCCCAATGAACGCAACACGTCTAGCCATATCGGGGATCGTCTTGAGCGCGCTTATCGCTGGCCTTGCCATGTATTACCTGCAGGTCTACGCCTTTTATGACGAAGTCACCGCCGAAGACGCGGGCGGGGTCGAACTGACCCTTGTGGGCACCGATGCCCGCGACCCGATCAACTTTGACAACTTTCAGGCCATCGACAGCGACAGCAGCCCCCTGCGGTTCCGCGCCTGTTTCACCACCGGCCATTCGCTGGCGATGCTGACCGAAACCTATGAAATCTACGACGCCGCCGAACCGCTGGTCGCGCCCGCGTGGTTTTCCTGCTTCGACGCCCGCGCCATCGGCGAGGCCCTTGAAAGCGGCGAGGCTGTCGCCTTCCTGAGCCGCGAAAACGATCCCTATGGCTTTGACCGGGTCGTCGCCGTCTTTCCTGACGGGCGCGGCTATGTCTGGCCCCAAATGAACCACTGCGGAGAGGTCGTTTTTGACGGCGACCCGGCCCCCGAAGGCTGCCCCCCTGTCCCCGAAGGACTGCAATAATGCCCGATCTGCTGATTGAACTCTTCTCGGAAGAAATCCCCGCCCGGATGCAGGCGCGCGCCGCCGATGACCTGCGGCGGCTGGTCACCGATGGGCTGGTCGAGGCCGGTCTGACCTACAAAGGCGCCGCCGGCTTTGCCACGCCGCGCCGTCTGTGCCTGTCGATCGAGGGGCTGGACGCGGAATCGAAACCCGTGCGCGAAGAGCGCAAGGGCCCGGCAACCACCGCCCCTGACAAGGCGATCGAGGGCTTCCTGCGCGCGACCGGCCTGTCGAAGGAACAGCTGGAAGTTCGCCCGGCGGGCAAGGCCGAGGCCTATTTCGCCGTGATCGAAAAACCGGGACGCAAAGCGGCCGAAATCATCGCCGAGCTGCTGGAACCCACCATCCGCAACTTCCCCTGGCCCAAGGCGATGCGCTGGGGCGCGGGGTCTTTGCGCTGGGTCCGCCCCCTGCATTCCATTATCTGCCTGCTGACCGACGAGGCCGGGGCCGAGATCGTGCCGTTTGAAATCGACGGGATCACCGCCGGAAATACCACCCGCGGCCACCGCTTCCTGTCCGAGGGCGCGATCACCGTCAGCGGCTTTGACGACTACGAGGCCAAGCTGAAGAAGGCCCATGTCATCCTGCGGACCGAGGAGCGGGCCGACCACATCTGGCACGACGCCACCAACTTGGCCTTTGCGCGCGGCATGGAAGTGGTCGAGGACAAGGGCCTTCTGGCCGAGGTTGCGGGGCTGGTCGAATGGCCCGTGGTCCTTCTGGGCGAGATCGGCGCGGATTTTCTTGGGCTGCCGCCCGAGGTGCTGCAAACCTCGATGAAGGAACACCAGAAGTTCTTCTCGGTCCGCAACCCCAAGTCGGGACGGATCGAAGGCTTCGTCACCGTCGCCAACATGGAAACCGCCGACAAGGGCGCGACCATCCTTGCGGGCAACCAGAAGGTACTTTCGGCGCGGCTGTCGGATGCGAAATTCTTCTGGGAAAACGACCTGCGGGTGGCCAAGGCGGGCATGGGCGACTGGACCGACGGTCTGGCAAATGTGACCTTCCACGCCAAGCTGGGCAGTCAGGCCGACCGGATCGCCCGGATCGCCGCCCTTGCGCGCGAGATTGCCCCCGCCGTGGGCGCCGATCCGGACAAGGCCGAAGAGGCCGCAAAGATCGCCAAGGCCGACCTGCGGTCCGAAATGGTCGGCGAATTCCCCGAGCTTCAGGGGGTCATGGGCCGCTACTATGCGCTCGAGGCAGGGCGGGCGACGGATGTTGCCAATGCCGCCCGCGACCACTGGAAACCGATGGGGCAAGGCGATGATGTGCCGTCCGATCCCGTGGCCGTCGCCGTGGCGCTGGCCGACAAGCTGGACACGCTGACCGGGTTCTGGGCCATCGACGAAAAGCCCACCGGGTCGAAAGACCCCTTCGCCCTGCGTCGCGCCGCGCTGGGGGTGATCCGGCTGGTGCTGGAAAACGATCTGCGCCTCTCGCTGGACCGCTATTTCGATGCGCAACTTCTGCGCCTGCGGGCACGGCAGAATGGGCATGACGAAACCGCGCATCAGCTGTTGAACGAAATGCTGGACGAAATCGCCGATCATGGGGTCTTTGGGGCCGCCGTGCGCACGGTGATCGAACGGTTCGACGGGGACACCCCCGACGCAGTCGAACAGGCCCGGACCGAGATTCCGGACACTTCCGAAAACCTTCTGGCCTTCTTCCACGACCGCCTGAAGGTGTTCCTCAAGGACCAGGGCATCCGCCACGATGTGATCGACGCCTGCGTGGCCATGCAGGGCAATGACGACCTGACCCTCTTGGTCAAACGCGCGCAGGCCCTCTCGGCCTTCCTTGCGACCGAGGATGGCGAGAACCTGATCCAAGGCTTCAAGCGGGCCAACAACATCCTGTCTCAGGCCGAGGAAAAGGACGGGGTGGAATATTCCTTTGGCGCCGATGTGAAGTTCGCGGAAGGGCCCGAGGAAACAGCGCTCTTTGCCGCGCTGGACGGGGCAGAGGCCGCGATTGGCCCGGCGATGGAGGCCGAGGATTTTGGCGCCGTCATGGGGGCGATGGCCGGGCTGCGCGCGCCCATCGACGCCTTTTTCGAGGCAGTGCAGGTCAACGCCGACAACGCCGTGGTGCGGCGCAACCGGCTGAACCTTCTGTCCCGGATCCGGACGATCTGCCTGTCGGTCGCCGATCTGACCCGGATCGAAGGCTAGGGGTGGTGGGTTAAAGCCCATCCTACACTCAGCTTTTGTCACAGCCGCCGGGTCGCGTAGCGGCCCGGCACACGCCCGCCCGCCCCCAAGGCGGGCGTGTTCCACGCCCACCCGGGTGGGCGCGTGCCTGCATTGGAGATGTCCCGTAAGGTGGGTTTCAACCCACCCTTCCCCTATCGGGCGATCCGCACCGTGTGCAGCCAGAACCGCGCCGACAGGCTGATCGCCGCACAGCCCAGCCCGACGGTCAGACCCAGCCAAAGGCCCACCTCTTCCCACCCCAGCACGAAGGCCATGATGTAGGACGCGGGCACGCCGATCACCCAGTAGCTGAGCGTGGCCAGCCACATGGGCACATTGGTGTCCTGCACCCCGCGCAACAGCGACAGGGCCACGATCTGCCCGGAATCGACGAACTGGAACAGCGCCGACAGCAGGATCAGCACGATCCCGATCTCGATAATCGCGTCGCGGGCCGGGTCGGTCGGGTCCAGGAAGGCCCCGGCCAGCGGGCCGGGGATGGCGACGAAAATCACCACAACCGCGACCCCGAAGGTAAAGGCGATCAGATGGGCGGCCTTGCCCACGGTGCGCAGCGCCGCCTCGTCCCGCCGCCCGAATGCCCCGCCCGCGCGGATCGTCGCGGCCTGGCTCATGCCAACATGGAACATGAAGGTCAGCGCGGTGACCTGCAGCGCGATGCCATGGGCCGCCAGTTCCTTTTCTCCGATCCAGCCCATCATGATGGCAGAGGCGTTGAACAGCCCCCCTTCGGCCAGCGAGGTCAGCCCGATCGGCACACCCAGCACGAACAGCCGCCACAGTGCCTGCCAATCGGGCCGCCATATCCGCTGGAACAGGGCGTAGTCGGGCAGTTTGATCTGGGCATAGATGGCCAGCACGATCAGGGTGAAGCACTGGATCAGAACCGAGGCGATGGCCGCCCCTTCGATCCCCAGTTCCGGCGCCCCAAGGTTGCCGAAGATCAACGCATAGTTCACCACGGCGTTCAGGAACACGCCCGACACGGTGACCCAGAGCTGCACCCCGGTCAGCTGCAACCCCGACAGGTAGGATCGCAAGACCTGCGCCAAAAGCGCGGGCACCATGCCAAAGACCGCGATCCGCAAGTATTTCTGCCCTTCCGCCGCCACCTCTGCCGTCTGGCCCAGCCACAAGAGAACCGCCTCGGACCACCAGAGCGGCGGGAAGGCCAGCGCGAAATAGGCGACGGACAGCCACAGCCCCATGCGGGTGGCCCGCCGCGCCTGCGTCGTGTCGCCCTCGGCCTCGGCCGCGGCGACCAGAGGCATCACCGCATGGGCAAACCCCGCCCCCATGATGAACAGGATGAACCAGGTCGAGGTCGCAATGGTCGCCGCCGCGAGGCTGAGGATGGAATACCATCCCAGCATCACCGTATCGGTCATATGGATCAGGAAACCCGCGACGAAACTGCCCACCAGCGGCAGGCCAAGCCCCAGAAGGCTTCGGGTTTCGGTCCGAACGGAATGAGAGATCGCAGTCATCACCAAGCCTTAGGCCGGGACCGCGCCATGGTCCAGAGGCGTCGTGCCCCGGCTGTCAGATCACGCGCAGCGCGAGTTGCAGCGCAAGCACAGCAACAACCGCCCCGGCCAGAATCTCCACCCCGGCCATGGCCCGCGCAGCGCCCCGGCTGGCCGCGACCTGCGCCAGCGCGCTTTCGCGAAACCCCACCGCCGCGATGGCGACCACGACGGTGATTGTCGCCGTCCCCAGCCCCATGGCGAAGGCACCGATGATCCCGGCCCAATCCGCGCCGATCCGCCAGCACAGGATCAGAAGGAACAGCGCCCCGGTGCAGGGCCGGATGCCGATGGTGCCGATCACGGCCAGCGCGTCCCACAGGCTGCGCGTGTCCTGCGCCTGTTGCAGGCTTGGGCCGTGGGCATGGCCGCAGTGGTCGCAGGTCTCTCCCTCGCCGTGGTGGGCGTGGTCCGCCACGCCGCCCGCACGCCGCCAGTGCCGCAGCCCGCGCCAGACCAGCCACAGTCCCACCAGCCCGATCAGCCCATAGGACAGCGGCGCCATGACCCGGTCGGCCAGCCCCTGCATATAGGTCCGCGACCAGCCCAGCAGCAGGACACCGGCATAGACCAGCACCACCGCGCTGGCCGCCTGCGCCAATGATCCGCCCAGCGCCAGAAGCGACAACCGCCCGACCGGCACCCGGCTGCCGACGCCGACCCCGCCGATCACCAGCTTGCCGTGCCCCGGCCCCGCCGCATGGACCACACCATAGGCAAAGGCCACGCCCCACAACCCCCAGACAGCCGCCAGATCGCCCGCCTTCAGCGCCCGCAGCGCACCGGCCATCGCATCCTGCGCCTCGCGCTGACCGGACGCCGCCCAGAAGGCGACCCTATCAGCCCCACCAAAGCCCCAGAGCCAGACTGCGACGCCCAAAAGGGCCACGGCCGGTAGCGCGATCAGGGCACGCATGTGACCTCGACCCGGTCAGCGAATAGATGGCCCACCTCGGGCAGGTTTTCCTCGGGCCCGAACTGGTCGATCGACCGGCCGAACAGGATCTGTTCGGCCTGTGTCTGGGCAGCGGCGATATCGGCCGGGTGCAGCCGGGCGGCACAGCCCGCGCCGCCCTCCAGCCCGATCACCTCGTCCACGATATGGGCGGTGTAGTAATAGGGGTCATAGGGGGCGACGATCAACGGCGCGTCGCTGGCCGAAACCGGGGTTTGCAGCGGGCGGTAATGGCTTTCCTCCATCCGCCCGTCGACAAGACGCACCTGCGCCGCCTGCCGCGGTCCAAGGGGCAGTGCCACGCCCCCCTGCTCCAGCGTCAGGTCGCCGGCAAACCCCTCGGGCCAGTCCAGGACAAAGTCCGACAATTCCTGCAATTCCGCCTCGGTCAGGGCCATGTCGCCATCGGGATCAAGGCCCATATCCTCGGTCAGAAGAAGCGAGAAGAAGTCATCGTAAAGCCAGACCAGCCGGACCCCCGCGACACGGCCCGCGTCATCGAAGACAACGGTGACCGAGGTGTCGATGAAGACATGGGGATGCGCCTGCAGGGGCGCGGCCAATGTGGCAAGGGCAAGGGTGGCGGCAATCAGCGTTGGTTTCATGATGGGCAAGCTAGTGCCAAGCGCGCCGATCCTCAATGGACAGCGGGCGCGCGGTTGGCCATGATCGGCGGGGAACTGCCAGACGCCGGAAAGGGCGGGAATGACCGATTATGACCTGATGATCGACACGGGCCGGGCGTTTTATGCCCGCCTTGCGGAAAACAACACCAAGGACTGGTGGGAGGCGAACCGGCAGACCTATGACACGATCCTGAAACCGTCGGCAGAGGCGCTGTTAAAGGAACTTGCAGGGCCGCTATCGGACATCGCGGGGGCACCGGTCCGGCCCAAGCTGTTCCGGCCCCATCGCGACGTGCGGTTTTCAAAGGACAAGACCCCCTACAAGCCGCATCTTCACATGCTCTGGCAGGTCGAAGACGCACAGGCCCCCGCGTCGCCCGCTTATTTCTTCGGGCTTGCGCCTGACTACGTGATCGCGGGCGGCGGCATCCTCGGCTTTGACAAGCCAGTGCTGGAAAACTGGCGCAATTTCGTGGATCTGGACGCCGACCGCGTGGCCGACATTTTCGGCGGTCTGGCCAAGGCCGGGTTTACCCTGCGCGAACCCGCGCTGAAACGGGTGCCCCCGCCCTACCCTGCCGATCACCCGCAGGCCGATCTGTTGCGGATGAAGGCCTGTGTCGCCACCCGGCCCCTTGGGGTTGGTCCGGTACCCGACGCGATCCTGTCAGCCTTCCGCGACCTGAAACCGATGAACGATTTCCTGCTGCAGGTGGCCTGCGCATGATCGACAAGCTGGAAATGTTCATCGCGCTGGCGCGTGAGGAACACTTTGGCAAGGCCGCTGAAAGCCTCGGGATCACACAGCCGACCCTGTCGGCGGGGATCAAGGCGCTGGAAGCGCAGCTTGGGGTGCAGCTTGTCTGGCGCGGGTCGCGCTATGGCGGGCTGACGCCCGAAGGGGCGCGGGTGCTGGATTGGGCGCGGCAGATCGTGGGCGACGTCCGCACCATGCGGCAGGAAATGCGCGCCGTGAAAATGGGGCTGTCGGGCGACCTGCGGCTGGCCGCCATCCCCACCGCGCTGACCAAGGCGGCAGAGCTATCCGCGACCTTTCAGGCGCGCCACCCGGGCGTCCATTTCACCATCCTGTCGCGGACCAGCGCCGAGATCCTGTCGATGCTCGACAACCTCGAGATCGACGGCGGGATCACCTATCTGGACAATGAACCGCTGGGGCGGGTCACCAGCGTGCCGCTTTACCGCGAGGACTATACGCTGGTCTGCGCCGAGACTTCGGAATTCGCGGGCCGCGAGGGGGTGAAATGGGCCGAACTGGAAGGCCAGCCCCTGTGCCTGCTGACCCCGGACATGCAGAACCGCCGGATCATCAACCAACATCTGGCAGAGGCCGGGGTGACCCCCGGACCGACCGTGGAAAGCAATTCCACAGTGGTCCTTGTGGCCCATGTGGCGACGGGCCGTTGGATGACGATCCTGCCCACCAAGATGGCCGAATTTCTGTCGGTCGGAAAACCCTTGCAGGTGGTGCCCCTGACCGGGCGGCGGCAGCATCACGCCGTAGGTCTGATCGCCCCCTACCGCGAACCGCATACCCCGGTGATGGCCGCCCTGCTAACCGAGGCGCAGAAGGTCGCGGACGGATAGGGGGCGGGCGGTGGGTTGAAACCCACCTTGCGTTCAGGGGCTCTGCCCCTCTGACCCTTTCGGGCCATTCACCCCGGGATATTTATTGACCCAAAGAAGGGGACTGGACTGAGCGTCCGTTCATCTTTGGGTCTCAAATATCCTCTGGGGGCCATGAATTATCTGGTGTGGGGGCGAAGCACCCCCGGGTAAGGTGGGTTTTAACCCACCATCCCATCTAGCTTCCGGCAGAGCGGAATTTCTCCATCAGGTAGGGGCCGGACCGGACTGGCGGATAGGTATCCGATCCGTCAAGGGGTGTGATTTCTGCCTCCCAGTCGGGTTGGTGAAAGAAGGCAAGGCTTTGACGGGCAGGCTGATCCGGCAGCGCCACCACCCGGTGCAGCGTTGACACCCAGCGGTCCGCCGTCCAGCGCGCCATCAGATCGCCGATGTTGATGACGAAGGCGCCTGCCTCGGCCGGAACATCAACCCAGTTCCCGTCCGACATCACCTGCAATCCCCGCGACCCCGCCTGCGGCTGCAGAATGGTGAGCGAGCCGTAGTCCGTATGCGCCCCGGCTCGTTGCTGCCGGTCCAGCGCCGCGCCCTGCGTCGCCGGATAATGCAGCGCCCGCAGGGCCGAGATGGGGTTGCCGATGAAAGGCGCGAAGAACCCCCGGTCCAGCCCCAGCGCCTCGGCGAAGGCGGCCATGATCCGCGCGGCCAGCGCCTCCATTTCGGCGTAATAGGCCTCCCACGCAGGTCGGAACCCCGGCAAGTCGGGCCATAGCGTGGACTGGTAGCAAAAGGCATGGGCGTCCGGGTCTGTCACCCCGTCCGGCACCCGCAGCGGGCCGCCGTTGAAGCTTTCCTTCAGGTCGGGCGGCGTGTCTTCGCCCTTGGATTTCGCCAGCGCCTCCTTGTCCGGGCCAAGGTAGCCGTAGGGGTAGCCCGGATAGGGTGCAGCGACCGCCTGCTTCGCATCGACCCGCTGGGCAAAGAAGGTCTGCGCCGCCTGCCAGACCCCGCGGGTCACGTTTTGCGGCACCCCATGGCCGCGCAGGATCAGAAACCCGCTGTTGCGACAGATCGCATCCAGACGAGCGGCTTCCCCGGCGCGCTCTGCGCCGGTCGCGGCCTCGAACCGGGCCAGGTCAAGCGTGGCGAAGTCCACCGCCCTAGCCCTTCAGCACGTCGCGCCAGCTGTGGCGCGGCTGGAACCCCAGCATGGCCTTGGCCTTGGCGTTGGAATACATCGGCTCGGCCTCGCCCATTTCACGTTTGACCGGGACACCCTGATAATAGCGAGCCTGCACCTCGGCATTGGTCAGCCCGACGCTCATGTCGTCATTGGCCACGTTGAACACCTCGTGCCCCAGGCCATCCTTCTTCAGGCAAAGGTCAACCATCTGCCCAAGGTCGCGCCCGTCGATATAGGCAAAGAAGTTGCGGCGGCGCATATCGGGGTTTTCGATGAACTGTGGGAAGAGCGTGCGGTAATCGTCCTCTTCCATCACGTTGTTCAGCCGCAGCCCGTAGATATCCGCCCCCGACCGGGCCTGGAACGACCGGGCTGTCGCCTCGTTACAAACCTTGGACATGGCATAGCTGTCTTGCGGCAGGGTCGGGTGATCTTCGTCCACCGGGATATAGTCGGGTTGCTTGTGCCCATCCCAGAAACAGACGCCGTAGGTGGTTTCCGAACTGGCGTAGATCACCTTGCGCACGCCCATCCGCAGGGCCGCGTCGATCACGTTGTAGGTGGACAGGGTGTTGATCCGAAAGGTTTCATTATCCGGAACGATCATGATTCGGGCGATGGCCGCGAAATGCACGACCGCGTCGAAGCCCGGCATCCCCGTCCCCGCCTCAAGGTCCGGGAAATCGCCATAGGCCCGCATCGCGTTGAACACCTGGCCCGCGTCGGTCAGGTCCACCCGCAGGGTCGGAACACCTGGAATATCAAGTGGTTGCAGGTCAAGGTTGACGACCTCATGCCCCTGATCCAGCAGGTAGGGGATCACCTGCCGCCCTGCCTTGCCGCTGCCACCTGTGAATAGAATGCGCATGGTTTCGTCCTTTCGTTCAGGTCAATTGCCGGATCGGCGACCCGGCCTGATAGGCCCGGATCGCATCGACCGTCTGTTGGTAGAAAAGCTTGAAGGTTGCCGTTGTGGTATAGCCCAGATGCGGCGTCAGCAGAAGTCGCCCGTCGGCGATCAGCCCGGCATCGCGCAGCGGGTCGTCGGCTGGCAGCGGCTCGGTGTCGAACACATCCAGCCCCGCCTTTGCCGGCCGTCCCCGCCGCAGCGCCGCCAAGAGCGCCGCGCTGTCCACGATCGGCCCGCGTGAGGTATTGATGAACACCTGCCCCTCTTTCGCGGCGACCAGTGCGTCGGCGTTGATCAGGTGCCGGGTCCGGTCCGACAGCACAAGATGCACGCTGACCACATCCGACCGCGCCATAAGGTCGTGCAGGCTGTCCGCCTTTTCCACGCCCACCCCGGCGCAGCGGTCGTCGGTCAGATTCTGCGACCAAGCCAGCGGCTCCATCCCCAGCGCCCGGCCGATGGTCGCCATCTGTGCGCCGATATTGCCCAGCCCCACCAGCCCAAGTGTCAGCCCAGCCACATCGCGCCCCAGCCCCGCCTGCCAGCCAACCGGCCCGTGCAGCGCCGCCACCTCTGGCATCAGCCGCCGGTTCAGCGCCAGCATCATCAGGGTGGCCAGTTCCGAGGTGGTTGTCTTGCGGCTTTCGGTGCCGCAAACGGTGATCCCCCGGGCCCGCGCGGCGGCAAGGTCGATGGCGGCGTTTCTCGGCCCCGAGGTCACCACCAGCCGCAGATTCGGCAGCGCGGCGATCAGATCGGCCCCAAGCGGCGTGCGTTCCCGCATCAGGCACAGGCAGTCGAAGGGGGCCAGCCGCGCGGCCAGCGCCGCCGGATCATGCAACGTGTCGCGAAACACCGTCACCTTGCCCAGCCCCGACCAATCGGCCAGATCGGTCGCCACATCTGCGTAGTCATCCAGTATCGCGATTTTCATGCCACCCCACCCCCGTTTTCGACAGTTGACCCCGCCCGGACAAGAAATGCAATCGGCCGGGTCGACGGTGGGCGCAAACCGCTTCCCCCTCTGCAACCGACCTGCCATAATGACCGCCAATCAAGAGAAACAAGAGCAGCTGCCATGCCGAACGATCTCCTCTCCGGGGCCGAACCCACCGACTACGACGCCTCCTCCATCGAAGTGCTGGAGGGGCTTGAGCCCGTTCGCAAACGCCCCGGCATGTATATCGGCGGCACCGATGAACGGGCGTTGCATCACATGGTGGCCGAAATTCTCGACAACTCCATGGACGAGGCGGTGGCAGGCCACGCCAACCGGATCGAGGTGGAACTGCACGAGGATTATTCGATCTCCGTGCGGGACAATGGGCGGGGCATGCCTGTCGATCCGCACCCCAAATTTCCGGGCAAATCCGCGCTCGAGGTGATCCTGACCGTACTGCACGCGGGCGGCAAGTTTTCGAACAAGGCCTATTCCACCTCTGGCGGTTTGAACGGGGTCGGGTCGTCGGTTGTGAACGCCTTGTCGGACCGGATGGTGGTGCAGGTCGCCCGCAACAAGGAACTCTACGAACAAAGCTTTGTGCGCGGTGTGGCACAGGGGCCCATCGCCGTGATCGGCGCGGCCCCGAACCGGCGTGGCACGACAGTGACCTTCCACCCCGACCCGGAAATTTTCGGATCGCTGAAACTGAAACCGGCGCGGCTGTTCAAGATGGTCCGGTCCAAGGCCTATCTGTTCTCGGGGGTCGAAATCCGCTGGAAATCGGCGGTCGCGGATGGCGAAACCCCGACCGAGGCGACGTTCCATTTCCCCGGCGGACTGGCGGACTTTCTGAACGAAACCCTTGCCGGCATGTCCACCTATGCGGACAGGCCGTTTTCCGGGAAGGTCAGTTTCGAAGAGAAATTCAACGTCCCCGGATCGGTCGAATGGGCGATCAACTGGACCCCGTCCCGCGACGGGTTCATCCAGTCCTACACCAACACCGTCCCCACGCCCGAGGGCGGCACGCATGAGGCGGGGTTCTGGGCTGCGATCCTCAAGGGGATCCGCGCCTATGGCGAATTGGTGGGCAACAAGAAGGCGGTGCAGATCAACCGCGACGACCTTCTGACCGGCGGCTGCGCGCTTCTGTCCATTTTCATCCGCGAACCGTCTTTCGTGGGCCAGACCAAGGACCGGCTGTCGACGGAAGAGGCGCAGCGCTGGGTCGAATCCGCGGTCCGCGACCATTTCGACAATTGGCTAGCGGCGGATACGAAATCGGCGGGCGCGATCCTTGATTTCCTTGTGCTGCGGGCCGAGGAACGGCTGCGGCGCAGGCAGGAAAAGGAAACCGCGCGCAAGACCGCGACCAAGAAACTGCGCCTGCCCGGCAAGCTGACTGATTGTTCCGCCAAATCGCGCGAAGGGACCGAACTGTTCATCGTCGAGGGCGACTCGGCCGGCGGCTCGGCCAAGGGCGCGCGGTTCCGCGAGTTTCAGGCGCTCTTGCCGCTGCGGGGCAAGATCCTCAACGTGCTGGGCGCGGCCTCGTCCAAGCTGGGCCAAAACGCCGAGATTAACGACCTGTGCGAGGCATTGGGCGTGCGGATGGGGACCAAGTTCAACCTTGATGACCTGCGTTACGACAAGATCATCATCATGACCGACGCGGACGTGGACGGGGCGCATATCGCCTCGTTGCTGATGACGTTCTTCTTCACCCAGATGCGGCCCCTGATCGACCACGGGCACCTCTACCTCGCCTGTCCGCCGCTGTATCGGCTAACGCAGGGGGCGCGGCGGGTCTATGTGGCCGACGACGCAGAGAAAGAGGCGGTGCTGGCCCGCGGGCTGGGCGGCAAGGGCAAGATCGACGTGCAGCGGTTCAAAGGGCTTGGCGAAATGGACGCCAAGGACCTGAAGGAAACCACAATGGACCCGGCCACGCGCAAGCTGATCCGGGTGACGATCGACGAGGACGAACCGGGCGAAACCG
The DNA here is from genome assembly GCF_035969385.1 of Marivivens marinus. NCBI lineage: Bacteria > Pseudomonadati > Pseudomonadota > Alphaproteobacteria > Rhodobacterales > Paracoccaceae > Marivivens > Marivivens marinus. Next base: position 105,931 of record NZ_JAYKKJ010000005.1, read on the forward strand.
GCGACCTGGTGGAACGGCTGATGGGGAAAAAGCCGGAACTGCGGTTCCAATACATCCAGGAGAACGCGCGGTTCGTTGAGGAGTTGGATGTTTGAGTATGGAGTATAAGATGACAACACTTTCAGATCATTACTTTGGCGACCTCGAAGCATTTGATGAGGCAACCTTGTATCCGGACTTCTTCAAAAGGACGTTCATTATACCAAAGTCCTTGGGGGTCAGCACGCTAAGAAACAATCGAAAATTCATTATTATTGGAAGAAAGGGGACGGGGAAAACTGCTATCCAAATGCATCTCGCAAGCATCGCCCGAGATGAAGGGTACATGACACATCATTTTAGATTTTTTTATGACTTAAGAAGCGACGACTACAAAGAAATATCTCAGACCCAGTCAAAGATTTCATATACGGGAACAATCAATGACAAAAGTCTATTCTTGAATTATGACTTTAGAGACGTATGGGAGAGAGCCTTTTTTCGTAGAATTGCAGAAACAATGCGCGACCGAGGTATTGAGAACGCCTTTACGGACCTTGTAGCGCCAAGAGCTTCTAGGTTTTCAAATATCTTTGCAGGCTTGTCACGATCACTTGGAATCAAAATCACCGCCAGCATGGGCCCCATACTAGCAGAGTGTAATATTGATCCGTCGGAATTTTCCGACAAGGAAGGCATGCCACTTAAGACATTTAATAGAATAGCTAGAGAACTTTTTATCAAGACATCCAAAGGCTCCAAGATTTACTTTTTTGTTGACGAGCTCGTCTTTTCGAAACTTGACGCCAAAGAAGACGAGATCACTCTCCGAGCAGCAATGGTTCGTGATGTCCTTAGGACGTCTTGGGAAATAAACGGCTTTTTCGCGGTCAACAAGGTTGACATACACTTCATTTGCTCCCTGCGACCGGAGGTTAAACAACTCATTAGCGATTTCGACACCGAGTCTGGAAAATTTCTCGACGGAAAAGATGTAGAGTTATCTTGGATGGCAGGCGATGGCGATGAAGCAAAGTTAATCCTTGAAGTTCTGCAATCCAAAGTCCGCTTTAGTTTGCCTGAGAAGGAAGTTGAATTCGAAGATTTCTTCGCGAAAACAATTAAATTTGGAAACAGAACTGATACGATTGAAGAATTTCTAACCAAGAACACTTGGGGGCGACCTCGCGACGTCGTGCGCCTATTGAATGCGATAGCGAAGAAAAACCCCAATGCCAACAAGATAGGCGAGGAAGAGATCAAAGCCTCAATACACGAGTATTCGAGATCGTCATCAAAGGAACTATTTGATGAACTGGGTGTAAAGCATGGAGGCGCAGTACTCGATGCGCTGCGGAAAGGCATACGCAAGCAAGTTTATCGAGACAGCAACCAGCTCTGGGAAGATATTTCTCCCTACTTGGTAAGTACAAATATCAAAGGACTTATTGAGGAATTGTTCTATTTGGGTGTGATTGGTGGATACGATCCAGACAAGAAGCGGCACTATTGGGTTTATCGCGGCAATACCTATCTTCATCCAAGTAGGAAAATTCGAATTCATCCTGCCCTATGGAGTGAGTTTCAGGTACAATAGCCTATTGGGTTTGCACCGCTTCCAGATAGGCCACCAGATCGGCGATGGCTTGTGTCGTGTTAATCTCTTGTCCGGTCTCGATCCGCAGCGTGGCGGGCGTTCCGGCCTCTTCGAAATAGCCGCCCCAGACCGGCATCGGCGATCCGTGCGCCACCAGCGGGTCGCGTCCGTCGATCCGCATCACCACCCGCAGCACTGGGAACACCCCGTCATTGGACAGCGCCAGCGTGGTCAGCGCGGGCGGTTGCAGGATCAGCATCGCGGCCATCGGCCCGCCGCCCGTGGCCTCGGCCCCGTGGCAGGTCGCGCAGGAGTTCATGTAGATCTCCGCCCCCCGCGTGGCCGCCCCCTCCTCGGCCAGTGCCGCGCCGCCCAGAAGCGCCAGACCAAGCGCCAGCTCGCGCATCACTCGGCCTCGCGCTGGATGGATTGCAGGTAGCTGGCCAGCGCCCAGAGCCGCGCCGGAACCGGGGTGGCGCCGACCATGATCGTCTCGCCCATGTCGCCCGCGCCAAACTCGGGCATGGCTGCCGAAAAACTGCCGTCGCGGTGGAACCCGTCAATCGTGCTCATGACGTAGTCGGTCGGGAAGGTGCCGCCGTTGCGGGCCGCCAGCGTGGTCAGGTCCGGGGGCTGCTTGATCAGCATTTCGCCGAACTCTCCGGACCCGCGCGCGTCGGCGCCATGGCAGGCCGCGCAATCCTCCATGAAGGCCTGCCGCCCGTCCACGGTTTCCTCGACACAGGCGCCAAGCGCCAGAACCCCGATCAGAACTGCTGTTTTCTTCATTTCCGGTCTCCCTGTTCGCTATGGTCATCCTGCGCCCCGGATCGACGGGACGCCTTGATCTGCGTCAGACAAGCCGCCCCGCATCAAGCCGCAGCACCCGGTCCATCCGGGCCGCGAGGTCAAGGTTATGGGTGGCGATCAGCGCGCCAAGCCCCGATCCCCGCACAAGGGACATGAGCGTGTCGAACACCACCTCTGACGTCGCCGGATCAAGGTTGCCGGTGGGTTCATCCGCCAAGAGCAGACGCGGCGCATTGGCCAGCGCCCGGCAGAAGGCCACCCGCTGCTGTTCCCCACCCGAGAGCGCGGCAGGCCGGTGGTCGGCCCGGTGTCCGACGCCCACACTGTCCAGAAGCCCACGCGCCCGATCCGCCGCCGCCCCCGGCGCCGTGCCATTGGCAAGCTGCGGCAGGGTCACGTTTTCCAGCGCGCTGAATTCCGGCAGCAGGTGGTGAAACTGGTAGATGAACCCCACGTCCGTGCGCCGGATCGCGGTCCGCTTGCGGTCAGACAATTGCCCGGCGGCGACCCCACCGATACTCACCTGCCCGGCGTCGGGCGTGTCCAGCAGCCCGGCGATGTGCAGAAGCGTCGATTTCCCCGCGCCCGAGGGGGCGACCAGCGCCACGACCTCGCCCGGATGGATCACCAGATCGGCCCCGGTCAGCACGGTCACCTCGTTCGGTTTGCCGTGGTTGTAGCCCTTGGTCACGCCGGACAGTTCAAGAATGGGTTCACTCATAGCGCAGCGCCTCGACCGGGTTCATGCGGGCCGCGCGGCGGGCCGGGAAGATGGTGACCGTCCAGGACAGGCCAAGGGACAGCGCGATGGAGGACAGGACGTCATCCAGTTCCAGTTTCGCCGGCAGGCTGTAGATGCCCCGGATCGACGGGTCCCAGACGCCGCCGCCCGCGACGTAGTTCACAAAGGAAAAGATCGGATCGATGTAGATCGCGAACAGGCAGCCCGCGATTAGCCCCAGAACCGTGCCCAGCGTCCCGATCCCAGCCCCGCAGATGAAGAAGATCCGCAGGATCGACCCTTCGGTCAGCCCCATGGTCCGCAGGATGCCGATATCGCGCCCCTTGTTCCGCACCAGCATCACCAACCCGGAAATGATGTTGAGCGAGGCGATGAGCACAAGGATCGACATGATGACAAACATCACGTTGTCTTCGACCGTCAGCGCCCGCAGGAACGACCCCGACGCATCCCGCCATGTCCAGACCAGCGCCCGGTCCCCGGCGGCGGCCACGATCTGCGGGATCAGGGTATCGACCGCGTCGGGATCGTCCACCATCACCTCGATCTCGTCGGCGACCCCATCCTTGTTGAAGAACAACTGCGCCTGATCCATCGGCATATAGATGCGGGTCCGGTCAATGTCCCAGCGCCCGGCGGTGAAGATATAGGCGACCTCATAGGCCGACACGCGCGGGCTGGTACCAAAGGCAGTGCGGGTGCCGTTGGGCGAAATGATCCGGATCTTGTCGCCCACGGTCACGCCCAGTTCCCGTGCGACACCGGACCCGATGGCGATCCCTTCACCAAAGTTTGCGATATCGCCGAGGCTGCTGATCGGTTCGACGATTCTTGGAATAGTGACAAGATCACTGGCAGAAATGCCGTAGACCTCTACCCCATTGTTCGAATTTTGAAAGTTTGCCATGACCTGCCCCTTGACCAGAGGGGCGGCGCGGGTGACGCCGGGGATCTCGCGCAGGGCGGCGGCCATGGTGTCATAGTCGGAAATCGCGCGGCTGGTGCGGCCGTTCTCGTCCACCTCGATCGACTGGTAAACAGTCACATGGGCGTTCGAGCCAAGGATCGTATCAACGAATTCGGCCCGGAACCCGGACCGGACGGCCAGCGTCACGATCAGGGCAAAGACCGCCAGCGAGACGCCGATCAGGCTGATCCATGTCATGACCGACACGCCGCCTTCGGCGCGGCGGGCGCGGATATAGCGCCAGGCGATCATGAATTCGAAACGGGCGAAAGGGGCGGTTGCGCCTTTTGACATTGGTCGTCCTGCTGCTCTTTGGCCAAGATATACCGCAGGCGCGGGCGCGGGACCAGTGGCAGCGGCGGCGGCGGTGCTTGCCCGCCTATGGCAGACCGGGGGCCCGTTCGCCCACCGATTGCGTTTCCGGCCCTATCGTGCAACCTGTTGTCCGGAAACGATTTGCCCCGGTATCAGCACATGCGCGTCATCTGGAAATTCTTTCGGTCGATCTGGGACCACTTCATGTTCTTCCAGATCCGCCTGTCATCGCATCCCCGCGCATTGATCCTGATCTGGGCAGGCGCAATCGCGCTGTCTTCGGTTTTGACACAATCGCGCGGGCCAAGCGCGCTTGGCCTGTTCGCAAGCCTTGGCATCGGTCTGATCGCCCTGCCCACCCTTCAGTTCCTGAAAAACCAGATGCAGGCAGGCACGGCGGGCCGGGTCGATTTCCAGGTTCCGCCGGGCCTGCTGGACGAGGTCGAGACTGCGCAGCAGGCGGTGACGGACAAACCCGACGGGATGGTGATGGTGCCGCGCGGACCGAACCCCGGGCCGATCATGCATTCGGTTGCTTTTGACAAAGGTCTGCGCAAGCCCGGGCAAGATTGGACCATCCAGACGACCGACGACAGCCCGACCTATGCCCGTGTCATTGACCATCTGCGCAACCGCGCCCCGCAATGGCGCAGCTATGGCCAGACCAAGTTTCTGGATCAACTGTTCACCAAGCAGCCGCTGATCAACGAAAATAAGATCATCTTCGAAACACCGCTGGACCTTGCGGCCAAGGAGATCACGCTGGGCAAGTCCGACTATTTCGTGGGCATGTGCACGGCCGATCTGTGCCTGCGCACGGGCTTCAGCATCGGCGGCGAACATGACGCGGTGCTGCCCGCGCGGGACCGCTGGGGCTATCAACGCCTGTCCGACCGGCTGATCGCGCCGGCGCTGGTCAATGCCACGACCCCGGCGTCGCTGCATCTGGGCGTTGACGTGGTTGTCGTGACCCGCGACAACCGAATGCCGCTGGCGGTTCAAGGCAAGCACAACCTGCAAAGCCCCAATCGCATTGTCCCCTTCGCCACCGGGTCGATGGATTGGGAGGACATCGGGGATAACACGACGCTCAAATCCGTTGTCCTGTCCGCCGCGCGGCGCGAGTTGAACGAGGAATGGGGCGGCCCCGATCACAATGCGGCCGCGTCGCGCGCCTGCAAATCGGCGCCATTGCAGGTGATTGGTATGTATCGGGAAATGCTGCGCGGCGGGAAACCGCAATTCGTGGTCGCGGGGCGGGTCGATATCGACTTTGCCCATATGGTGCCCGACGCGGCCGAGGTTGTCCGGTCACGCCACCCCGAAGCGGTCCCGATCGTCGAAAGCCTGCAAGATGTCCAAAGTGTCGCCTCTCAATTGGCAAATGGTGGCTTCGAAGACCTGCTGGGTCCGTCGCAAGCCCTGTTTGGGACGTTTCACTGTTTGAAAATGGCGGTCGAACATGACCCCAAGATCATGTCCGACCTGCTTGGATTGCCAGAGGCCTAGGCCTTTGCCAGCAGCGAGGCGATCTGGTCTTTCAGATGCAGCCGTTCCTTGCGCATTTCCTGCATGTGCAGATCGTCGGTCGGCTCGACATCGGTTTCGGCCCGGTGCACCGCGCGGTTCACCTCGTGGTATTTGTCCGCAAGGGCGGCGAAATGCGCGTCCTTGGTCTTCAGATCATGGATCGCGTCAGCCTTGTCCGGGAATTCCTCGTGCAGCTCGTGCGGGGTGTGCGACATGCGTGTGTCCTTTCTTCGCTCTGTTCCCCTTGACCCTAGCCCGGGGAATCGCGCCGCACTTTGACACGGGTCAAATCACCGCTGTTGGATCTTCCAATCCGGGTGCATCCAGGGCTGAAGGTTCGACCGGGGCAGCATCCCCCGCCCAAGGATGTGATCGGCAGCCTTTTCGCCGGTCATGATCGAGGGCGCGTTCAGGTTGCCGTTGGTGATCCGGGGGAAGATCGAACTGTCGGCGACCCGCAAACCGTCCACCCCGATCACCCGGCATTCCGGATCGACCACGGCGCGGGGATCATCCGCCGCGCCCATCTTGCAGGTGCCGCAGGGGTGATAGGCGCTTTCGGCGTGTTCCCGGATGAAGTCGTCCAGCGCCTCATCAGACTGAACCGCGTCGCCCGGCTGGATCTCATGCCCCCGGAACGGGGCAAAGGCCTCCTGCGCGAAGATTTCGCGCGTGAGGCGGATCGCGGTGCGGAATTCTTCCCAGTCGTCTGGGTGCGACATGTAGTTGAAGAAGATGCGCGGGTCGTCGGCCGGGTCGGCGGAGCGCAGGGTGATCTCGCCCCGCGACTTGGACCGCATCGGGCCGACATGGGCCTGAAACCCGTGCCCTTCGGCGGCGACCTGCCCGTCATAGCGCACGGCGATGGGCAGGAAATGGAACTGGATGTCCGGATAATCCACCCCAGCCTTCGACCGGATGAAGCCCGCGCTTTCGAACTGGTTCGACGCGCCAAGGCCGGTCTTGGTGAACAGCCATTGCGCCCCGATCAGCCCCTTGCCCCAAAGGTTCCAGTATTTGAACAGGCTGACGGGTTTGGTCGCGGCCTGCTGGATGTAGAGCTCCAGGTGGTCCTGAAGGTTCTGGCCCACGCCCGCCCGATCCGCGACCACGTCGATCCCGTGCTCCGCCAGATGCGCGCCCGGCCCGATCCCCGACAGCATCAACAGCTTGGGCGAGTTGATCGACGAGGCGGCAAGGATCACCTCGGCCCTGGCCCGGATCACCGTCCGTTCTCCGCCCATGTCGACCTCGACGCCGACGGCACGGCCCTCTTCGATCGCCACGCGGCGGGCAAAGGCGCGCACCAGATCGCAGTTGTCCCGTTTCAGCGCGGGCCGGAGATAGGCATTGGCCGCAGACCAGCGCCGCCCTTTCCAGATGGTCGCGTCGAAGGGACCGAACCCTTCCTGCTGTTCGCCGTTGTAGTCGCCGGTGACCTGATAGCCCGCCTGCCGCCCGGCTTGAACGAAGGCACGGGTCAACGGGTTGGTGCGCGGGCCGCGGGTGACATGAAGCGGCCCATCCTTGCCACGCCAGGCCGGATCGCCGCCGTGTCCGCCGCTGTGCCAATGTTCCATCCGCTGGTAGTAGGGCAGCACGTCCGCATAGGACCAGCCGCGCGCGCCGCTTTCGTCCCAATGGTCGAAATCGCGGGCATGGCCGCGCACATAGATCATCCCGTTGATCGACGATGACCCACCGATGACCTTGCCGCGCGGGGTGGCCAGTCTGCGTCCGCCCAAATGCGGTTCCGGGTCCGACCGATACCCCCAGTCGTACATCTTCATGTTCATCGGGTAGGACAGCGCGGCGGGCATCTGGATGAACGGCCCGCCGTCCCAGCCGCCGTGTTCGATCACCAGAACGGATTTGCCCGCCTCGGACAACCGATAGGCAAGGGCGCAACCGGCGCTGCCCGCGCCCACGATAACGTAATCTGCCTGCATGTCAGAACGGCGCCTCGCAGGGGTTCATCGCCACATAGACGGATTTGACCTGACTGTAGTGCTTGATCGCTTCCTTGGAGTTCTCGCGCCCGACTCCGCTGGCCTTGACCCCGCCAAAGGGGGCCTCAACCGGGGCAAGGTTGTAGGTGTTGATATAGCAGGTGCCGGCCTCGAACCCGGCGGAGACCCGGTGCGCGCGGGTCAGGTCATTGGTAAAGACCCCGGCTGCCAGCCCGAATTCGGTGGCATTGGCGCGGGCCATCACCTCTTCTTCTGTGTCGAAATCAAGGACCGACAGGACCGGGCCGAAAATCTCTTCTCGGGCGATGGTCATGTCGTCGGTCACATCGGCAAAGAGCGTTGGTTCGATGAAGAACCCCTCGTTGCCGATCCGCTTGCCGCCCGCGACCAGACGGGCACCTTCTTCCTGCCCGATGCGGATGTAGTTTTCGACAATCTCAAGCTGCCGTTCGCTGACCATCGGGCCGATGGTGGTGGCCATATCCATCGGGTCGCCGATCACGGCCTTGCCCATCCGTTCGGCCATGCGGGCAAGGAACGCGTCCTTGATCCCCTTTTGAACGAACACGCGGGTGCCGTTGGAACAGACCTGCCCGGTGGAATAGAAATTGCCAAGGATCGCCCCCGACACGGCGCTGTCCAGATCCGCGTCGTCGAAGATGATCAGGGGCGATTTGCCGCCCAATTCCATCGTCGCGTGCTTCATGTTCTGGGCGGCCATGGCGTAGACCTTGCGCCCGGTCGGAACCGACCCGGTCAGCGACACCTTGGCCACGCGCGGGTCCTGGACCAGCGCCGCACCGACGTTCCCCAGCCCCTGCACCACGTTGTAGACGCCCGGTGGGGCACCCGCCTCGGACAGGATTTCGGCGACCTTCAGGGCACAAAGCGGCGTTGCCTCGGACGGCTTGAAGACCATCGTATTGCCACAGGCCAGCGCCGGGGCGCCCTTCCACGCGGCGATCTGGGTGGGGTAGTTCCACGCGCCGATGCCGACACAGACGCCCAGCGCCTCGCGGCTGGTATAGACGAAATCCCCCCCGGCCAGCGGGATATGTTCGCCGGTCAGGCTACCCGCCAGCCCACCGAAATATTCCAGAGCGTCGGCAGCGGATGTGGCATCGGCCACGGTGGTTTCGGACAAAGGTTTGCCCGTGTCCCATGTCTCCAGCACCGACAGGACGTGGTTCCGTTCGCGCATGATGTCGGCGGCGCGGCGCAGGATACGGCCCCGTTCGGTGCCCGACATCGCGGCCCAGTCCTTTTGCGCGCGCTTGGCGCTGGCCAGCGCCAGTTCGACAATCTCCGGGGTGGCGGCATGAACCTTGCCGATCACCGCGCCGGTGGCCGGGTAGATCACCGGGATTTCCGGGCCGTTCGTATCCTCGACATATTGGCCGTCGATGAAATGGCTTGCGGTGGGTTGGGTCGGATAAGTCATGTCGTCACCTTCGGGATCATGTCATTCGCCGCGCGGGAAGCGCTTGCTTTCTTCAAGGATGTTGAGATCCATGTGGTTGCGCATGTAGCGCTCGGACGCTTTTTGCAGGGGCTGGTAGTCCCATGGGTAATAGGCGCCATTGCGCAGCGCCTCGTAGACCACCCAGCGGCGGGCCTGGCTTTCGCGCACCTCGGCGTCGTAGCGGGCGAGGTCCCAGCGGGCCTCTGACTTGGCGCGTAGGCTGTTCAACGTGCCCTGATGGGCCGGGTCATCGGCAAGGTTGGTCAACTCGTGCGGATCGGCGTCCAGATCGAACAGCTGGTCGGGGTCCAGCGCGCAGCGGTTGTATTTCCACTTGCCATAGCGCAGCGAAACCATGGGGGCATAGGATGCCTCGGCCGCGTATTCCATGGCCACAGGGCTTGTGCGTTCACCGCCCTGCCCCAGATGAACAAGGCTTTCGCCGGTGGTCCAGGGCATCACCTCGTACATGCTGACGCCCGCCAGATCACAAAGCGTCGGGCAGACGTCGATGATCGAAACGGGCGTATCGACCCGCCCGGGCTCCATCCCCGGCGCAGAGATCATCATCGGCACCCGCGACGAGCCTTCATAGAAGGTCATCTTGAACCACAGCCCGCGCTCGCCAAGCATATCGCCGTGGTCGGACACGAACAGGATCACCGCCTCTTGCCGGGTGTCTTCCAGCACCTGCAGGATTTCCCCGATTTTGTCATCGAGATAGCTGATGTTCGCGAAATAGGCGCGGCGCGACCGGCGGATGTCTTCTTCGGTGATGTCAAAGCTGCGCCAGTCGTTGGCGCCGAAAATCCGTTTCGAATGCTGGTCCTGATCGTCGTAGGGAATCGCCGGGACCTGCGGCAGCAGGTGGTCGCAGTCCTCGTATAGATCCCAGTATTTCTTGCGCGCCACGTAAGGATCGTGCGGGTGGGTAAAGCTGACAGTCAGGCACCACGGCCGGTTGTCCGCCCCCCGCGCAAGGTCATAGATCTTGCGGGTGGCGTTATAGGCGACCTCGTCATCGTATTCCATCTGGTTGGTGATCTCGGCCACACCGGCACCGGTCACCGACCCCATGTTGTGATACCACCAGTCGATCCGCTCGCCCGGTTTGCGATAATCCGGGGTCCATCCAAAATCGGCCGGGTAGATATCCGTGGTCAGCCGTTCTTCGAACCCGTGCATCTGGTCGGGGCCGACAAAATGCATCTTGCCCGACAAAGCGGTGTGATAGCCCGCCCGGCGCAGGTGATGGGCATAGGTCGGCAGGGACGAGGTGAACTCTGCCGCGTTGTCATAGACCCGCGTGGCCGAGGGCAATTGCCCGGTCATGAAACTCGCCCGACCCGGCGCGCAGAGCGGGCTGGCCGTATAGGCGTTGCGGAACCGCGTGGACCGCGCGGCGAGCTTCTTCAGGTTCGGTGCGTGCAGCCAGTCGGCCGGACCATCGGGGAACAGGGTTCCGTTCAGCTGGTCCACCATCAGGATCAAGATATTGGGGCGGTCGGTCATGTGCTGTGGGCTCCGATTTCAAGGTCGAGGGCGGTCAGGACATGGGCTACGGCATCGGCGCCGGTGGGCTGGGCCTGACCCAACACTTCCCGCAGATACAGCCCGTCGATCAGACCGGCGACACGGTCCGCGACGGCATCCGCCCTGTCCCCGACAAGTGGACGCAGGTCATGGGTCAGGTTCGAATGCAGCCGCCCCTGATAAACCGCCAGAAGCCGCCGCGCCTCTTCATTCGTTTGCGCCAGCACGTAGAAATTCAGCCAGGCCGCGACCACTTCGCGCCGGAAGTTGGAGGATGTGAACCCGGCGCGCACGATCGCCTCCAGCCGGGCGCGGTGCCCCCGCGCCATGGCCAGCGCGCCGCGCACCTCTGCCCCGTATAGCGACAGCGTGTGGCGCATCGCGGCCAGGAAAATCTGGTCTTTCCCGCCAAAGTAGTGATGCGCAAGGGCCGAAGACATGCCTGCCCGCTTGGCGATCTGGCTGACCGTCACGTCCAGCGACCCGGCGGCGCCGATCTCTGCGATCGTCGCTTTCACCAGCGCCGCGCGGCGTATAGGCTCCATCCCAAGCTTGGGCACGGTGATCCCCCTTTTTCACTTGCCAAGCGAGACTGGAGGTTTTTAATTGACTCGTCAATCAACAAAAAACCATAAACCCCTAATGCTGACCTCACAGGGAGACTTCAGATGAAACTTCGCACCACCCTTTCCGCCGCCGCGCTTGCCGTGGCCGCCGCCCCGGCCTTTGCCGCCGGGCACGCCGATTGTGGCACTGTCACCTTTTCCGACGTGGGCTGGACCGACATCACTGCCACCACCGCCGCGACCACGGTCGTGCTGGATGCGCTCGGCTATGACACCGACGTAAAGGTCCTGTCGGTGCCGGTGACCTATACCGGTCTGGCCGAAGGCGACATTGACGTGTTCCTTGGCAACTGGATGCCGACGATGGAGGCCGACATCGCACCCTACCGCGAGGCGGGCACCGTCGACACCGTCCGTGCCAACCTTGAAGGCGCGAAATATACGCTGGCCGTCAACAAAGCCGCCGCCGATCTTGGCATTGCCGATTTCGCCGACATCGCCGCCCACAAGGACGCGCTGGAAGGCCAGATCTTTGGTATCGAGCCCGGCAATGACGGCAACCGCCTGATCATGGACATGATCGCCGCCGACGCCTTTGGCCTGACCGGGTTCGAAGTGGTCGAAAGCTCGGAACAGGGGATGCTGGCGCAGGTTGCCCGCGCCGATGAACGGGGCGAGCCGGTCATCTTCCTTGGCTGGGAACCGCACCCGATGAACGCCAACTTCGACATGTCCTACCTGACCGGCGGTGACGACTGGTTCGGCCCCAACCTTGGCGGCGCGACCGTGTACACCAACACCAGCGCGGGCTACGTCGACGCCTGCCCGAACGTGGGCAAGTTGCTTCAGAACCTTGAATTCACGCTGGCCATGGAAAACGAGATCATGGGCGCGATCCTGAACGATGGCGAAGACCCGGAAGACGCCGCCACCGCTTGGCTGGCCGCCAACCCCGACGCTTGGGCCGGTTGGCTGGACGGCGTAACCACGATGGACGGGGGCGATGCTGCCGCCGCCGTGGCCGCGGCCCTTCAGTAAGAAACCACCCGGACGGGCGGCCCCGCGTGGGCCGCCCGTTCCGCATATGACGGCAAGAGGGGCCAAAGCCCCCGAAAGGACAGGGAATGGAGTGGCTTGAGGACAACAAGATCCCCGTAGGCAAGATTGCCGGGGATGCCTTCGACTGGCTGGAATCGAAGGGCGCGTTCTTTTTCGATGCGCTGTCAAACCTGCTGGAGGCGATGATCGACGGGTTTCTCTGGCTCCTGCAGACGCCGCACCCGCTGATCATCATCGCCCTCTTTGCGGCACTGACCTTCTGGCTGCAACGCAGCTGGAAACCCGCCCTGTTCACAGTGCTGGGCTTCCTGTTCATCATCAATCAGGGGTATTGGGAGGAAACCACGGAAAGCCTGACGCTTGTGCTGTCGGCCTGTGTGGTCTGCATGGGTGTGGGCGTACCGATCGGCATCGCCGCCGCGCACCGGCCCCGCCTGTATCAGTGGATGCGCCCGGTGCTGGACCTGATGCAGACCCTGCCCACCTTCGTCTACCTGATCCCGGCGATCGTCTTTTTCGGGATCGGCATGGTGCCGGGGCTGATCGCGACGGTGATCTTCGTTTTGCCCGCGCCGATCCGACTGACTTATCTTGGGGTCTCCTCGACCCCACAGCCGCTGCTGGAAGCTGCGCAGGCCTTTGGCGCGACCAAGCAACAGGTGCTGTGGAAGGTCGAACTGCCCTCGGCCCTGCCGCAGATCATGACCGGGTTGAACCAAACCATCATGTTGTCGCTGTCGATGGTGGTGATCGCGGCCCTTGTCGGCGCCGACGGATTGGGCGTTCCGGTGGTCCGGGCCCTGAACCAGGTGAACACTGCCAAAGGCTTTGAAAGCGGGTTCGTCATCGTGGTGGTGGCGATCCTTCTGGACCGGATGCTGCGGATGGAGCGGAAGTGATGACCAAGACAACCGACCCGACCGCGACCGCTGGCGTGGCCGTCGAATTCGACAACGTGTCCATCGTCTTCGGCGACAAGCCGGAAGTGGCCCTGCCCCTGATGGACGAGGGGCTTGAACGCCCCGAGATCCAGCAGAAGACCGGGCAGGTTCTGGGCGTGCATGACTGTTCCCTGACCGTGGCCGAGGGCGAAATCCTTGTGCTCATGGGCCTGTCAGGTTCTGGCAAATCCACCCTGCTGCGCGCGGTCAACGGGCTGAACCCGGTCTGCCGTGGCGCGGTGCGAGTCTGCGACGGTAACGCGCTGGTTGACGTGACCCACGCCGACAGCGCCACCCTGCGCCGGATGCGCCTGTCCCGCGTGGCCATGGTGTTTCAGCAGTTCGGCCTGCTCCCCTGGCGCACGGTGCGCGAAAACGTGGGGCTGGGGCTGGAACTGGGCGGCATGTCCGCCGCCGACCGCCGCGACCGGGTCAATACGCAGTTGCAGCTTGTGGGCCTTTCGGACTGGGCCGACCGCAAAGTCGGCGAATTGTCCGGTGGGATGCAGCAGCGCGTGGGTCTTGCCCGCGCCTTCGCGACCGAGGCCCCGATCCTGCTGATGGACGAGCCGTTTTCGGCGCTCGACCCGCTGATCCGCACCAAGTTGCAGGATGAACTGCTGGAGCTTCAGCAAACCCTGAAACGTACAATCATCTTCGTCAGCCACGATCTGGACGAGGCCTTCAAGATCGGCAACCGCATCGCGATCTTGGAGGGCGGGCGCATCGTGCAATGCGGCACCCCGCGCGACATCTTCAGCAAACCGGTGAACGAATATGTGGCGGATTTCGTGGCGCATATGAACCCGCTGGGCGTCCTGACCGCGCGTGACGTGATGGTCGATGGCGCGGCCGACGGGCCAGAGGTCGGGCCGGAAACCCCGGTGAAGGACCTTATCGACCAGCTACATGGCGTACCTGCCCTGTCGGTCGTTGATGGCAGCACGCGGCTGGGGGTGGTCACCCAAAGCTCAGTTCTGGCCCGGATCGGCTAGGCCACCGCATCCCTAGGCCGGATCGAATCCGTATCCGAACCGCGCGATATCGGCGGCGCAAAACCGCGCCACCAATGCCGCGTCCGCGTCGCTGTAATAGGGCCGCCAATCACGGCCCCGGTCCGAGGCGTTCACCCGGTCGATGGACAGGGAAAAGCCAAGATGCGCCTCGAACGGGCGGATATCATCGGCAAGTTGTTCGAGCCGGATGTAGAGGTTTGCAAGTTCCACCCCTGCCCCATCGGTCAGGTAGTGGGCGTAGGGGTTAGCCTGAAAGCTTTGCCCGACCATCGGCGCGTTGAGAAAGGTGCTGAAATCCGTGGCCTGTGCCAGACGGACGGCGGGATGGTCGAAGGTCTGGGTTTGCAGCCAATGGTAATAGCTCACCAGCCGGTCCCAAGGGTTGCGCACCAATGACACGCAGTAAAGCTCTGCCATTTCTGCGCGGCTGATCAGCCCCTCTACATCGGCAAGGGTCGAATGTTTCCACAACCGCCCCGCCGCCTGCACCCCTTTGAGCCGCCTGCGCCGTCGCAGCGCCTTTGGCGTGTCGCCGATCAGGATATCGTCGGCCTTGGCCCGCGCCTCGAGCGCTAGCGCCAGCGCCGTTCCCCCGGTCTTGGGTGCATGGGCAAAGATATATCGACGACCGCGCGAAATGATCATGCCCCAAGGCTAGCGGGCCGGGCCCTTGCCCTCAAACGAAAACCGCCCGGACCTGAGAGGTCCGGGCGGCGTTCCGTAAGCGGAAACGGTGGCTTAGCCGACCAGTTCCAGGCCCGAGAAGAAGAATGCGATTTCTTCCTTGGCGGTTTCCGGGGCGTCCGACCCGTGGACCGAGTTTTCGCCGACCGACTGGGCGAACTCGGCGCGGATGGTGCCAGCGGCGGCGTCAGCCGGGTTGGTGGCGCCCATCACTTCGCGGTTCTTGGCAATCGCGCCTTCACCTTCCAGGACCTGCACCACGACCGGAGCAGAGGCCATGAATTCGCACAGTTCGCCATAGAAGGGGCGTTCGGCGTGCACGGCGTAGAACTGGCCAGCCTGGGCCGGGGTCAGCTGGATCCGCTTCTGGGCGACGATACGCAGGCCGGCATCTTCGAACTTGGCGTTGATTTTGCCGGTCAGGTTGCGGGCGGTGGCATCGGGTTTGATGATGGAAAGGGTGCGTTCAACAGCCATCTGTCTAGCCTCTTCTTTGCATGGGCGGTTGGCCCGGGTTGGAATTTGGCGCCGCCCTATCACGGGCAGCGGCGCAGGGGAAGGCCAAGAAACGCGATTGCGGCGCGGCAGGAGGGCGATAGTCTGCGTCCCATGATCCGTATTTTGCGACACCCCGTCTTTGCCCATCTCTTTGCCGCGCAGGTGGTGGCCCTTCTGGGCACCGGCCTGTTGACGGTCGCGCTGGGGCTATTGGCCTATGACCTTGCCGGGGACCGGGCGGGGCTGGTGCTGGGCACGGCCTATACGATCAAGATGGTGGCCTATGTCGGCCTTGCGCCCTTGTCTGCGGCGATCCTGTCGCGTGTCCCGTGCAAGCCGCTGTTGATCGGCGCGGACCTGATCCGCGCGGGCGTCGCCCTGTCGCTGCCCTTTGTCACCGACATCTGGCAGATTTACCTCTGCATCTTCCTGCTCCAGACAGCCTCGGCCACCTTTACGCCCGCCTTTCAGTCGACCATCCCCGAGGTTCTGACCGACGAGGCCGACTATACCCGCGCCCTGTCCCTGTCGCGGCTGGCCTATGACATCGAAAACCTTGTCAGCCCGGCACTGGCCGGGGCGCTGTTGCTGGTCGTGTCCTACGGCAACCTGTTTCTGGGCACAGTGGCGGGGTTTGTCCTGTCGGCCCTGCTGATCTGGCGGGTGGCCCTGCCTGCCCTGCCCCGCCCCAAGGATGCCCCGTTTCGCGAACGGCTGCTGGGTGGGCTGGCCCGCTATCTGGCAACGCCCCGGCTGCGCGGGCTGCTGGCGCTGACCCTGACCGCCGCTGCCGCAAGCGCCTTAGTCATCGTCAACACGGTGGTGATGGTGCGGGGCACCTACGGGCGGGACGAAGGCGCCGTGGCGCTTGCACTGGCGGCCTATGGCGCGGGGTCGATGCTGGCCGCGCTGGTTTTGCCGCGGCTGCTGGACCATCGACCGGACCGCCCGGTGATGCTGGCGGGCGGTGTGGGGCTGGTGGCGCTGATGGGCTTGGCCGCCGCTGGCTTCGCGGGCGGGCCGCCGGGCTGGGGCGTGCTGCTGGGGCTGTGGTTCGGGTTGGGGCTGGCCTATTCGGCGGTGCTGACTCCCTCCGGCCGGTTGCTGCGCCGCTCCGCCCCGCCCGAGGCACGCCCGCCCCTGTTCACCGCGCAATTCGCCCAGTCCCACGCCTGCTGGCTGCTGACCTACCCGCTGGCGGGATGGGCGATGACCACCCTTGGCCCGGCAGGGGCCTTCGCGGCGCTGGGGCTTCCGGGCGCGCTCGGGGTCGGACTGGCCCTCTGGCTTTGGCCGAAGGGCGATTGACGGCGCCCCCGACCTCTGGCAAGGCGCGGTCATGCTCAAAATCCGCGACATTTCCTACTCCATCGACGGGCGCACCCTGATCGACACGGCCAGCGCCACCATTCCCACCGGCCACAAGGTCGGGCTTGTGGGCCGCAACGGCACCGGCAAGACCACCCTGTTCAAGCTGATCCGGGGAGAGTTGATCCTTGATACCGGCGAGGTGGAATTGCCCCGCGGCTGGAAGATCGGCGGCGTCAGTCAGGAAGTGCCCGGCAATGAGGTCTCGCTGATCGACACGGTGCTGGCGGCGGATGTGGAACGCGCGGCCCTTCTGGCCGAGGTGACCGAGGACGCCAACCGGATCGCCGAAATCCAGACCCGGCTGGCCGATATCGACGCCTGGAGCGCCGAGGCGCGGGCCTCGTCTATCCTCAAGGGGCTGGGCTTCACTGACGCGGAACAGAAAATGCCATGTTCGGCCTTCTCGGGCGGCTGGCGGATGCGGGTGGCTCTTGCCGCCGTGCTGTTTTCCGAACCGGACCTGTTGCTGCTCGACGAACCGACCAACTATCTGGATCTTGAAGGCGCGCTCTGGCTGGAAAGCTACCTGCGGACCTATCCCCATACCGTGCTGATCGTCAGCCACGACCGGGAGCTTCTGAATCGGTCGGTGACGGGCATCCTGCACCTCGAAGATCTGAAGCTGACCTATTACTCCGGCCCCTATGACAGTTTCGCCCGGCAGCGGGCCGAAAAGCGGGCGCTGATGTCGGCGGCGGCGAAAAAGCAGGATGCAAAGCGGGCGCATCTTCAGAAATTCGTGGACCGGTTCAAGGCCAAGGCATCGAAGGCCAAACAGGCGCAAAGCCGGGTCAAAATGCTGGAAAAGATGGAAACCATCCGCGTCCCCGAGGACGCCGCGCGCACCGTTTTCACTTTCCCCGCTCCCGAGGAGCTGTCGCCCCCGATCATCGCGACCGAAGGCGCCTGCACAGGCTATGGCGACACCATCGTGCTGCGGGATCTGAACCTGCGGATTGATCAGGACGACCGCATCGCACTTCTGGGCCGCAACGGCGAAGGCAAATCGACCCTGTCGAAGATGCTGTCGGGCCGACTAGAGGTCATGGCGGGCCGGATGAGCATGTCGAACAAGCTGCGCATCGGGTTCTTCGCCCAGCATCAGGTCGAAGAGCTGCGGGTCGAGGAGACCCCGTTGCAACACATCATCCGCGCCCGCCCCGGCGAGGCGCAGGCCAAGTTGCGCGCGCGGCTGGCGGGCTTTGGCCTGATGGCGGCGCAGGCGGAAACCGAGGTGGGGCGCCTGTCGGGCGGGCAAAAGGCGCGTCTGTCGCTTCTGCTGGCCACGCTGGACGCGCCGCATCTGCTGATCCTCGACGAACCGACCAACCACCTTGATATCGAAAGCCGCGAGGCGCTGGTCGAGGCCCTGAACGCCTATACCGGCGCGGTGATCCTTGTCAGCCACGACATGCACCTTCTGTCGATGGTGGCCGACCGGCTGTGGCTGGTGAAGGACGGGCGCGTCGGCCCCTATGACGACGACCTAGAGGCCTATCGCCGGCTGCTGTTGCAGGTGGAAAAGCCCACCGAGAAAGCGAAGCCGGAAAAGCCGAAGGCCCCAAAGCCGACCCGCGATCAGATCCTCGCCCTGCGGGCAGAGGTTCGCAAGGCCGAGGAGCGCGTCGCCAAGATCGAGGAAATGCGCGAGCGGCTGGCCAAGAAACTGGCCGATCCAGAGCTCTACGAGGATACCAAGAAGGGTGAACTCGAGACCTGGAACCGCAAATACGCCGAGATCATGGACGGGCTGGAACGGGCCGAGGCGCTGTGGGTGTCGGCAAGCGAAAAGCTTGAAAAGGCGGAAAGCGCCTAAGGCCGCGCATGGCCTGCCCGCCGGGACGGGCAGGCGATGCGCGGGCGGCCTTTGGCCTTGTTTCCGCGCAAGTCACGGATGTGGCCAAAACCAGTGGCCCCCCTGCCCGACCCATGCCATGATGCCCAAAACCGACCGAGCAGAGGCCCCATGTCCGATCTTGCCGCCCTCATTACCGCCTTCACCACGCTGTTCGTGATCATCGACCCGATCGGGCTTGCCTCGATCTTCATCGCGATGACGCAGGGCCAAAGCAATGCGGCACGGCGCCGGATGGCGCTGCGGTCCTGCCTTGTGGCCTTTGGCCTGATGCTGGTGTTCCTGTTCCTGGGCGAGGCGGTCCTGAGCTTTGTCGGCATATCCATGCCCGCCTTCCGCATCGCGGGGGGCGTCCTGTTGTTCCTGACCGCGCTGGACATGCTGTTCCAGCGCCGCCAGCAACGCCGCCGGGAAAACGCGGAAGAGGCGGAACAGGATCACGCCGACGACCCTTCGGTCTTTCCACTGGCGATCCCGCTGATCATGGGGCCGGGCGCGATCACGACGCTCATCCTGTTGACCGGACAGGCGCGTGGCCCGCTGGAGTTTGCCGCCGTGGGCGCGGTTGCCACGGTGATCCTGGTAATCGTCTTCCTGACCTTCCTTGCCGCGCCCTTCATCGAACGGGTTCTGGGCAAAACCGGCATCAACGTCGTCACCCGGCTGTTGGGCATGTTGCTGGCCGCTTTGTCGGTGCAGTTCATCCTTGATGGGCTGCGCAGCTTTGGCATCGCAGGGTAGGCCCACGCCATGACCGAAAACGAAATCGGCCGCCTCATCTACCTTGTTGTCCTGCTGACCGCCATTGTCGGCTGGGGCTGGAGCCGGGGACGCGGCGCCATGGGCCAGCAGCTGCAATACCTGCTGATCTGGGGGTTCCTGTTCATGGGGGTGATCGGAATCTACGGCTTGTGGCCCAGCCTGCAAGAGGTGATCTCGCCCCGTCAGGGGATCAGCACCGATGGCGCGATCACCCTGCCCCGCGCGCGGGACGGGCATTTCTATATCACCGCCGATGTGAACGGAACGCCGGTCCGCTTCGTGGTGGATACGGGGGCATCCGACATCGTCTTGCGACAGGAAGACGCCCGGCGGGCGGGGATCGACACCGGAAGCCTCAGCTACCTTGGCTCGGCCCAGACCGCCAATGGGATCGTCGCAACCGCGCCGGTGATACTGGACAGCCTGAGCGTGGAAGGGATGACCGACCGAAACGTGCGGGCCGTGGTCAATGGCGGAGAGCTGTTCGACAGCCTGCTGGGCATGTCCTATCTGAACCGCTTCGAGAGTGTGGAAATCCGCGGCGACCGGTTGATCCTGAACAGGTAAGCAGCACGGGCTGATCGCCCGCGCCATGGGTCAAGGCTTGATCACAACTCTTTCGCGATCTTGCGCAGTTCGAACTTTTGGATCTTGCCGGTCGAAGTCTTGGGCAGTTCCTGAAACACGACCTTTTTCGGGGTCTTGAACCCGGCCAGCCGCTCGCGCGCAAAGCCGATCAGCGCGGCCTCGTCCACCTCGGCCCCGTCTTTCACCTCGACAAAGGCGCAGGGCACCTCGCCCCATTTGTCATCGGGTTTAGCCACGACAGCACAAAGCAGAACCGCAGGGTGGTGCATCAACGCGCCTTCCACCTCGACCGACGACACGTTCTCGCCCCCGGAAATGATTATGTCCTTCGCCCGGTCGGTGATCTTGATATAGCCGTCGTCGTGCTGAAAGGCGATGTCGCCAGAGTGGAAATAGCCGCCTGCGAAGGCCTCTTCACTGGCCTCGGGGTTCTTGAGATAACCCTTCATCACCGAATTGCCGCGCAGCATGATCTCGCCCACGGTTTCATTATCCCATGGCACGGGCGTCATGGTGTCGGCGTCCATCACCACGGCCTCTTCCATCATCGGCTGGATCACACCGGTCCGGGCCTTGATGGCGTAGCGCTCTTCGGTCGGCAGCTCGTTCCAGCCGTCTTTCCAATAGCATTCGGTGACATGTCCATAGGTTTCGGTCAGCCCGTAAACCTGCGTGACCTTGAAGCCCAGCGGTTCGATCCCGGCCAGCGTCGCGGCGGGCGGCGGGGCGCCTGCGGTATAGGTGGTGACGATATGGTCGAACGGGCGACGGTCGCTGTCCTTGGCGTTGATGATCGTATTCAGCACGATCGGCGCGCCGCCCATATGGGTGATGCCTTCGTCCGCGATGGCGTCATAGATGCCCTTGGCGGTCACATCGCGCATGCAAACGACGGTGCCGCCCACCGCCGGGATCGACCATGTGTGGATCCAGTTGTTGCAGTGAAACAGCGGCACGATGGTCAGATATTTGCTGGCCTCGGTCAGCCCGAAGGTCATGCAGGTACCCATCGAATGCAGATAGGCCCCCCGGTGCGAATAGACCACGCCCTTGGGCCGCCCTGTCGTGCCCGAGGTGTAGTTCAGCGCTAGGCTTTCCCATTCGTCTTCGGGCATGATCCAGTCGAACGCCGGATCGGCGGCGGCAAGGAAATCCTCGTATTCGGTGTATGTGCCAGAGGCTGGGAATCCCGCGTCGGGATCGGCCACTTCGATGATGCGGGGGCCGTCGCCCTCCATCGTGTCAATCGCCGCCTCGGCAAGGGGAAGAAGCGCAGTATCGACCAGCGCCACCTTGGCCCCGCCATGGCCGAAGATATAGGCGACCGTATCCACGTCCAGACGGGTGTTGATCGTGTTCAGCACGGCGGCGCAGGCGGGCACGCCGAAATGCGCTTCGGCATGGGCGCCGACGTTGGGCAGCAGCGTCGCCACCACATCGCCCGGCGCAACCCCCGCCCCCACAAGGGCCGAGGCCAGCCGCGTGCAGCGGTCGTGATATTGCCCGTATGTCAGGCGGCGGGCGCCATGCACCAGTGCCTCGCGTTCCGGGAAAATCAGGGCCGCGCGGCGCAGGTGGCTTAGCGGCGTCAGCGGGACAAAGTTCGCCCTGCGCCGTTCCAACCCGGTTTCATCTGCCATCCAGCCCATCGCCAACCTCCCCTGAATGTCGTTTTCGGACGAGAGTATTGCGGCGGCGCAGCGGAAAAGAAAGGGCAAAAGAACAAAGGGTCCGGCGAATGGACAAAAATGTAAGACATTTTGCAGCTGCGGGATACATCTTCTGCGGCATGGCCGTGATTGGGTTGTCGGACAACGCCATGCCGCTCCTGACGCCGGTGACCAGCCTTTGGGTGTTCCACCTGATGCGGTCGGCCATGGTCATCGCGATGCTGTTGGGGATTGCCCTGATCGCCGGTCTGCCCCTTCTGCCGAAAAACTGGCTGCGGGTCACCGGGCGGAACCTGTTTTCGGGCGGGGCGATGTTCCTTTATTTCGGGGCGCTGGCCTTTGTTCCCATCGGGGTTGCGGTGGCGGGGCTGTTCACCGCGCCGGTCTGGGTTCTGTTGTTTTCTGTCGTGTTCCGGGCCGAACGGGTCGGCTGGGTCCGCTGGCTGGCCGTGGTCATGGGCTTTGGCGGGGCGGTTCTGGTCATCAACCCGGCAGCGGGCGGGCTGTCGCTGGCCGCCGTGGTGCCTGTCATGGCCGGAGTTCTTTACGCAATCGGGGCGCTGGCCACCCGCAGCTGGTGCGAGGGCGAAGGCACCGCGCCAATGCTGTTTTCCTACTACCTTGTCATCGGGATCGGGGCGCTGATCGGGTTGGGCGTTCTGGCGTTGAACCCCATGCAGGCCGCGCCGGGGGCCGCTGGTTTCGTTGCCCGGGGCTGGGTTACGCCAGACCTGCCCACCTGGGGCTGGATCGGGTTTCAGGCCGTCACCTCGATCATCGGGGTGGGCTGCCTGACCAAAGGCTACCAATTGGGCGAGGCAACCTATGTCGCCATCAACGAATACGCGCTGCTGGTCTTTGCCTCGGTCTTTGCATGGGTCCTGTGGGGCCAGACGCTCTCGTGGACCGAACTGGCCGGTATGGCGATGATCGTCGGATCGGGCGCGGCGATTGCGCTGCGGACCCCTCGTTAGGCCGGGGTCAGCGCGCCGACCGTCCAGCCATCGGTGGTGTTGAAAGGGATCGCCTTGTTCTCGGCCCGGGTTTCGCAGGTCACCCCTGCCCCGGTCGTGGTCATCCGCACATCGACCCCGCTTGAGGGGGTCATCAGGAAATAGGATGGCAGGCCCTTGCTACCGACCTGCTTGCGCACGGCCTTGGCCTGTTTGCCCCATTGCATCTTGGACTTGCTGTTCCAACCCGACCCGGAAGCGGTCAGCGCGCCCACGTGATAGATGGAATGGACACCGCCCGCCGATCCGGCCTCGACCTGCGAGAGCAGATTGTCAAAATCCGCCGTGCTGTCGGCGATGGTCAGGTGCATCCCCATCAGCCGCCCACTGTTCAGTCGGAAGGTGATCGTGGTGCAGGACGACACGCCGGGAAAGAACAGCTGCGTCGGGTGCCAACCCATCTGGGTTTCGCGAATGATATTGACATCGCCCATCTGCCGCCACGTGCCGCGGCTGGCCAGAAACTTCATCCCCATCGTCGATCCCTCCCCCTGCGATCCTGCCTTCACTATGGCAAGTTTGCAGGCATCGGAAAAGAGCGTTGGCGTCAGGCCCCGACCGGGCAGTCGCGGCGGATTTCGCGGTCCAACAGGCCGGTTTCAACCAGAAGGCAACGGTCGCGTGCTTCGTAGTAGTAGCCGCGGGCATACCACATGACCGCCGCGTCGATATCGCCATCCGACACCAGCCACGCGCCGCGCAGGTAGCGCCCGGCGTACATCAGGTTGGTTTCCGCATCCAAAAGCTCGGACGCGGGGCCATTGTGCCCCATCTGCCGGGCCGTGGCGGGCAGCACCTGCATCAGCCCCCAATAGGGGCCGTTACGGGCGCCCGGCCGGTAATCGCTTTCGCGCTGGATGACCCGGTGCAGTAGTTCCGCCGGGATGCCATGGATCTGGGCGTACTTGTTGACCAGCGCCCGCATTTCGGCGGTTTCGCCGGGGTAAAGGGCGGGTTCGGACCGGACCGGCGCCTTGTCCGCATGCGGGGCGGAACAGGCGGCCAGAAGGCCAAGGAGGCAGACAAGGGCAAGGCGGCGCATGGCAGTGCGATCCAATTGTTCAGGGTGCGCGTCTTCTAGGCTGGTCCGGCGCACAAGGCAAAGCGTACAGGCCCGATCGGCGGAACGGCGCCTGTGGTTCAGGCGGGCATGATCCGACGGGTGGGCGGCGGGGTTACCTGTTCGGCCCGCGCCGCGACCTTGGCCAAGTTCTTTTCCAGCAGCCGGTAGTTGCGGATATTGGCGTTATAGACCACGTCGAAGATATCCCCCACCAAGGGGATCGACCCAATCAGCAGGTCCGCCAACAGGTTGCAAGACATGTAGGCCAGCGCCCCGGGCGTGGCCCCCAACTGGCGCGCCTTCCAGATCATCCAGACCGAAGGCGCCAGTGTCGCCACATCGCCCACAACCGGCACCAGCCCAAGGATATTATCCAGCCCGACGGACCAGTTGGTGCCCGGAATGTAGAACAACGCATCCATCCGCCACGCCACACGGCGCAGGCGGGCCAGTTCGGAATCGATGGTTTGTGGCTCAATGTTCATACCATTAACATAATGCTGAAACGGGCGCCGCGCAATCGGAATCGGTATTGGCGGCGCGGGATGCCTAGGGGATCGGCGGGACAGCGTCGGGAAACCGCCACAGGGCCCAGGCGATGCGCACATCCAGTTGGCCAGCGCTGGACAGCACCCCCGATTGGCGCAGCGTGCCCGAAGGTCTGCCCCACATCTCACGCGGGGCGGCCATGTCGAAACTCAGGTCGGGCTGGCCTGCGCTGCGGCAGGTGATCCGGCCCGCCCCATCCGTCCCCAAAGCAGACCGTGTGACCGTGCCTCGGCAATCCGGGCTACCGCCCGGCCCTTCGGCCCAGACAAAAACCCGTGTCATTTCTTCGGCGATCATAAACCCGTGCAAAACAACCGGCGTCCCGGTCCTAGGGGATAGTTGGACCGTCAGGTGCACCGATGGCCCCTGCCCCCGGACCTGCCCGTCGTGATCGGCGGTGGGGATTTCCGCCCGGCGCGGCGGGTCATCGGCCAGCGCCGCCCCGGCGATCAGGCAGGCAAGGATCGCAGCGCCCGGTTTCATCCCGGTTTCACCAAGCCGATCCGGTTCATGAACTCTTCCAGCTCGGACCGGCCAGCATCGAAGCTCTCGGCCTTGATCGCATCGAATTCCTTGCGCAGCGTCGCCTTTTCCGCCCCCTTGCAATCGTTCCACGGACGGCCCTGCAATCCCATCACCAGGACGTAGTAGCCGATGAAGTGGGGACGGGTTCCGGCGGCCAGAAGGCGGCGGTAGGCCTCTTTCGCGCCCAGCGCCCGAATCTCCTCGGCCGTGGTGATGCCAGCTTTGGCGAATTCCGCCGCGGTGGCCGGCCCGAGATTGGGAATGGTGGTGATATCGCTGCACATGGGCGCAGAATGCCCCGGTCGCCGCGCATGGAAAAGCCGGAAAAATGGCCAGCCCTGCGCAGCAATGGGAGGATCCCGCGCAACGGGCTGGCCGGTCAGGATACCGGACCCCGAGGGAGAGGCGGGGCCACGGCGGAGGTTCTGCGTGCCTCAGATCGAGGCGTAATCCTTGAAGAGCGGAACCGGCGCCCCGGTCTGCCCCTTGGTCGGGGGCTTCGGGGCCGGCTTCGGCGCGCTCTTGGTCTTTGACGGACGGGTCATCATGTCGGACCCCTTTTCTGTCTGCCTGCCTTGAACACGGGCGATCTGCGCCGCCTCGTTCCTTGACCATAGGGTCCAAAACAGGCGCCGCGACGGCAGAAATGTGGCGAAAACATGGCACTGTCGCCAATCGCGAAACGATCAGATCAAGGAGGGAATATTGGCTCCGGCGGTAGGGATCGAACCTACGACCAATTGATTAACAGTCAACTGCTCTACCGCTGAGCTACGCCGGAACACGGGGCGGTATGTAGCAATGGTCTTTCCCGGCGTCCAGAGCTTTTCGCGGAAAAAATGCACATTGGTGGCGGAAAGTTCAGATGATCGAAAAACGGGCGTCGATGGCGGGCTGGGGATCGGCGGATATCAGGTTTTTTCCCACCAGATCAATAAGATGCGCAAAGACGTTCCGTTCGGCCATGCCCAGCATCCCCTTGGGGATGTCGGTGTAGATGGCCAGGGTCAGGTCCCGTGCCGTGGCCGCGCCGCGTTCCAGATTGGCCAATATCTGCGCCTCGCGGCCCCTGCGGTGCCCGATCAGCCAATCGATCCGCTGGTCCGGGTCCGGCACCGGATGCCCGTGCCCGGGCAGATGCCGCGACACGCCGATCCCCCGCAGCTTTTCGCAAGACGCCATGAAATCGGTCAGGTCGCCATCGGGCGGGGACACCAGCGTGCTGGCCCAGCCCATGACGTGATCCCCCGACAGGAGCGAATCGCCGACCCGCAGGCAGATGTGGTTGCCGAAATGGCCGGGGGTGTGGATTGCCTCGGCCTCCCACCCCGCCCCTCGCAGCAGCCCGCCATCCCCGATGGTCTGGTCGGGCCGGAACAGCGGGTCTACCCCCTCGCCGCCCCCGGTCAGCCCATCGGCAGCCAGCCTGTCCATCACCTCGGACCGCCCCGCCCTGCTGTCGCCAAAGGCCACGACGGGCGCATTGACGCGGCCTGCCAGCCGCGCGGCAAGGGGCGAATGGTCCACATGGCTATGGGTGACAATAACATGGGATACGGGCCGACCGCCGATCGCGGCCAGAAGTGCCTCCAGATGGCTCGGGTCATCCGGGCCGGGATCGACCACCGCAACCTCCTCCCTGCCAATTAGATAGCTGTTGGTGCCAAACAGCGTCATCGGCGACGGGTTCGGGGCCAGCACCCGCGCAATCCCGCCCCCCAGATCGACCCGTTTGCCTGTCTCGTCCTGCATTCTCTTCCCTCTTGCCCCGGCCCAAGCTAGCCTGCCCGTCATGGTCTTCCAATGGCTCAAACGCTACATGCCCCGAGGGCTTTACGGACGCGCGGCGCTGATCCTCGTGTTCCCCGTCGTCATGTTGCAGCTGATTGTTTCGCTGGTCTTCATCCAGCGCCATTTCGAAGGCGTGACCGAGATCATGTCCCGCGCCGTGGTGCAGGAGATCACCTTCCTGCTGGACGAAATGGCGGCCGCCCCGGACAGCGCCGCCGCGCGAGCCGAGGCCGGGCGGATTGCCGAAGCCCTCGATTTCGAACTGGCGTTCGATGCCGCCCCCGATGCGGTTGTCGCCGCCCGCCCCTTCTATGACCTGTCGGGCAGGGTGATGCTGGACATCTTCAGCGCCGCGATCCCCGGGCTTGGCCCGACCGACCTGTCCAACTTCCGCGAGGTGCATATCCTGCTCGACACCCCGGAAGGGCCGGCCGTTCTGACTTTTGGCCGATCGCGGGTGTCGGCGTCGAACCCGCACCAGCTGATCGTGATCATGGTGGTAATGGGTGCCCTGATGACGCTGATCGCCTATTTCTTTCTGCGCAACCAGCTGCGCCCGATCAAGCGGATGGCCGATGCCGCCGCGGATTATGGCAAAGGCCGGGTCGTGCCCTATACCCCGTCGGGCGCGGTCGAAGTGCGGGCCGCCGGGATGGCGTTTCTGGAAATGCGCGCCCGGATCGAACGCCAGACACAGGCGCGGACGATGATGCTGTCGGGCATCAGCCACGATCTGCGCACCCCCCTGACCCGGCTGCGCCTTGGCCTGTCGATGATGGACGAAGAGGAAGCCGAACCGATGGTCCGCGACGTTGCCGATATGGAGCGGCTGGTGGATGCCTTTCTTGACTACGGGCGCGAAGACGCCGCCGACGCCCCGGAACCGACCGACCCGGTCGCCTTTCTGCGGCAAGTGGCCGGGGATTCGGCGCGCGCGGGGCGCGCTGTCGACCTTGGACAAATCGACGGGATCGAAGAAGGCGCGCAGGTTATGCTGCGGCCGATGGCGCTGCGCCGGGCGCTGGAAAACCTAATCGGCAACGGGCTGCGCTATGGTGGCAAGGTGCGCCTGTCGCTGACCGCGAGCGACCGCACCCTTCGGTTCCGGGTCGAGGATAACGGCCCCGGCATTCCCGCCGACCAGCGGGACGAGGCGATGCGCCCCTTCACCCGGCTGGACCCGGCCCGCAACCAGAACCGGGGCACCGGTGTGGGCCTTGGCCTTGCCATCGTGGCCGACATTGCCCGACTGCACGGGGGCACCCTGCGACTGGGCGAAAGCGCCGATATGGGCGGGCTTTGCGCCGATATTGTCGTTGCGCGCTAGGCCCGGCGCATCCACGTCTTTCATCCCGCGCCATGCTCCACTATGAAAGCGCGGAACGATTTTGGCAGGCATGGATATGGCACGGCATCTGATCACCTCTGCGATCCCTTACATCAACGGGATCAAGCACCTTGGGAACCTCGTGGGCAGCCAGCTTCCCGCCGACCTGTTCGCCCGGTATCAGCGCGGGCGCGGCAATGAGGTGCTGTTTCTCTGCGCCACCGATGAACACGGCACCCCGGCAGAACTGGCCGCGGCCAAGGCGGGCAAGCCGGTTGCGGAATACTGCGCGGAAATGCACGAGGTGCAGTCGCGCATCGCCGAAGGCTTTCGCCTGTCATTTGACCATTTCGGCCGCTCGTCCAGCCCCCAGAACCACAAGCTGACCCAGCATTTCGCGGGGCGACTGGCCGAGGCCGGGCTGATCCGCGAAGTCAGCGAAACCCAGATGTATTCCCACGCAGACGGGCGGTTCCTGCCCGACCGCTATATCGAAGGCACCTGCCCCAATTGCGGGTTCGACAGCGCCCGAGGCGACCAGTGCGACAACTGCACCAAGCAGTTGGACCCCGTCGACCTGATCAACCCGCATTCGACCATCTCCGGCTCGACCGACCTTGAGATGCGGGAAACCAAGCACCTGTATCTCTGCCAGTCCAAGCTGAAGGATCAATTGGAAGACTGGATCGACACCCGCGAAGGCTGGCCGGTGCTGACCACGTCGATCGCCAAGAAATGGCTGAACGACGGAGACGGATTGCAGGACCGCGGCATCACCCGCGATCTGGACTGGGGCATCCCGGTCAAGAAAGGCGACGCGGATTGGCCGGGCATGGAAGGCAAGGTCTTCTATGTCTGGTTCGACGCGCCCATCGAATATATCGCCTGTGGCTCGGAATGGGTCGAAGCGGGCAAGGGCGACGACTGGGAACGCTGGTGGCGCACCGACAAGGGCGCCGAGGACGTGACCTATACCCAGTTCATGGGCAAGGATAACGTGCCCTTCCACACCCTGTCCTTCCCCGCCACGATCCTTGGGTCCGGCGAGCCGTGGAAGCTTGTCGATTTCATCAAATCGTTCAACTACCTCAACTATGACGGAGGCCAGTTCAGCACATCGCGCGGGCGCGGCGTCTTCATGGATCAGGCGCTCGAGATCCTGCCCGCCGACTACTGGCGCTGGTGGCTTCTGTCCCATGCGCCGGAAAGCTCGGACAGTGAATTCACCTGGGAGAACTTCCAGACCTCGGTGAACAAGGATCTGGCCGATGTGCTGGGCAATTTCGTGTCCCGCGTGACCAAGTTCTGCCGGTCGAAGTTCGGCGAAGTGGTCCCCGAAGGCGGCGCCTATGGCCCGCGAGAAGAGGCGCTGATCGCGGCGCTTCAGGACCGGATCACCGCCTATGAAGGGTTCATGGACACCATCGAAGTCCGCAAATCTGCCGCCGAACTGCGGGCGATCTGGGTCTTGGGGAATGAATACCTGCAAGAGGCCGCGCCCTGGGCCACCTTCAAGGAAGACCCGGAGACCGCCGCCGCGCAGGTCCGCTTTGCGTTGAACCTGATCCCGCTTTACGCGGCCCTGTCTGCCCCGTTCATCCCAGACGCGGCAGAGGCGATGGCGACCGCAATGGGCGTTTCCGCCGACTGGCCCGAAAGCGCCGCTTCGGCGCTGACCCGGCTGGCCCCCGGCCATGCCTTTACGGTGCCCGACAACCTGTTCTCCAAGATCAGCGACGAGGCCCGGGAAGACTGGCAGGTCCGCTTTGCCGGAACCCGCGACTGACCGGTTCCATATCCATGCGGCGGCCCGGCTGACCGTCGCCGGGCAGCCCGTGGCCCTGCGCAGCAGCGCCACGCCCTGCCCGCCCGGCCCGGTGCCTGTGCGCGACATCGCCCCCCTGCCCCTTGCCGACGCGCTGCACGCGCTGGTGGGCTGTCTGGCAAGCGGAGCGCCATTTTGCCTCTCTTCAACCCCGGCGGGGCTGCACGAGCAGGCGGGGATATTTCACACCGCCACCTCTGGCTCGACCGGCGCGCCGAAACGCATTCGCCGCAGTCACGCATCATGGATTACCAGCTTTCGGGAAACGGCGCGCCGATGGGACGTCACCCCCGACGACCGGCTGGCAGTTCTGGGCGGGCTGGATCAATCCCTGTCGCTTTACGCGCTTGTCGAAGGGCTGCATCTGGGCGTGGCCGTCGATGTCCTGACCGGCCTGCGCCCGGACCGACAGGCCGCTGCGCTGGACGGGGTGACGTTGCTTTACGCGACGCCCACCCAAGTGGGGCAGATCGTGCAAGCCGCCCGGCCCCTGCCCGCCCTGCGCCATGTGTCGGTGGGTGGCGGGGCCTTTGGTGCAATCCAACGCGCCGCCCTTACCCGTCTTGCCCCGAACGCATCGGTCGAGGTGTTCTACGGCGCGGCAGAAACCAGTTTCGCCACCCTGTCCGATGCGACCACCCCCGAGGGGTCGGTCGGACGCCCCTATCCCGGCGTTGACCTGCGGGTGGACGCTGCGGGCCTCGTCTGGCTCCGAAGCCCCTATCTGTTTGACGGCTATGCGGTGGGACAGTCGAACAGCATACAGGTCGTCGACGGATGGGTGACGGTCGGGGAAACCGGGCATCTGGACGCCGCCGGAAACCTGTTCCTGACGGGCCGCGCCGACCGCATGTTCACCGTGGCCGACCGCAACCTGCACCCCGAGACGATCGAGGCGGTGCTGACCGCCCAGCCCGGCGTGACCCATACCGCCATCCTGCCCCTGACCGACCCCAAACGTGGCGCGGTGCCGGTGGGGTTTTACGCAGGCGACGCCGCGCCCGAGGTGCTGATGGCCGCCTGCCGCGCGGCCCTTGGCCCCGGCCTCGCCCCCCGCTGGCTGCGCCCCCTGCCCGACTGGCCCCTGCTGCCCGGCGGCAAGACGGACTTGCACGCGCTGGCCCGATTGGTCGAGGGTGGCGCATGACCGCCCGTATCCTAGCCGCCCGCCGCACCGCTGTCTGCCCAAGGGGCGGGGCGCTGTCGGCCCTGTCCATCCACGCCCTTGCCGCGCCGGTGATCCGGGCGCTTCTGGACGATGCGGGGATCGCGCCCGAACTGGTGGACGAGGTGATCCTGTCCAATGCCATGGGTGGCGGCGGAAACCCCGCGCGGCTGACCGCCCTTGCCGCCGGTCTGCCCGAAACCGTCGCGGGGCTGAGCATCGACCGGCAATGCGCCGGGGGGCTGGACGCCATCGGACTGGCCAAGGCACTAGTCGAAAGCGGACAGGCCCGCGCCGTGATCGCGGGCGGGGCCGAGAGCTATTCCCGCCGCCCCTTGCGGTCCCATGTGCCGGTGTCAGGCGACCCGATCCCCTATGACCGCCCGCCCTTCACCCCCTTCCCCGACCGCGACCCCGAGATGGAGGAGGCCGCCGCCACGCTTGCCCTCCCGCTGGACATTGGCCGCGACCGGCAGGACGCCTGGGCCGTGGCAAGCCATTTCAAGGCCCAGGCAGCGCGCGACAGGCTGGCGTCCGAGATCGTTCCCGTGGCTGGCGTGGTGGCCGACAGTTTCACCCGCAACCTGACCCCGGCGCTGGCCGCGCGGGCCAAGGTGATTGCCGGGCCGATTACCCACGCCAATGCCGCCGTCGCCGCCGACGGGGCAGCGTTCTGCCTTGTCGTCGCGCCGGACCTCGCCCCGGATGCGCCCCGGATCACTGGTTTTGCCTCGGTCGGAGGGGTGCCGGACATGCCCGGTCTGGCCCCGGTGGCGGCGATTGAGCGGGCGCTGGCGGGGCGGGCTGCGGCGGACCTGTCGGTGGCGGAGGTGATGGAGGCCTATGCCGTGCAGGCCATCGCCTGTGTCGAGGGCGCGGGGCTGGACCCTGCCATCGTCAATCCCGGCGGCGGGGCGCTGGCGCGGGGACACCCGGTCGGGGCCTCCGGCGCGGTTCTGGCCGTGCGCCTGTTTCACGAGGTCACACGGACGGGCGGAGCGGGGGTCGCCGCCATCGCGGCGGCAGGAGGGATTGGATCGGCGCTGGTTCTGGAAATCTAGGTTAATCGCAAAGCACGCGCCGGTCCTGCCGCTAGTCAAACCCCCGGAAGGTCGCGATCTCTACGACCGAAAGCCGCTCGGTCCGGAACTGGTTCACCGGGTGATCCCAGTCAGGGTGCCCCAGCGCGATACCGCAGACGACCAGCTCGTCCGCGCCCAGCCCCAAATGGTCGTGCACCAGCCGCCCGTGGTTCGCCAGTGCCCCGATCCCGCAGGCCCCAAGCCCGGCCTCGGTCGCGGCCAGGAGGAAGGTTTGCAGGCACATGCCCAGATCCATGAAGCACCCCTTGCCCATGTCGGGCCGGATGGTGACGACAACGCCCACAGGCGCATCGAAGAACCGGTAGTTGCGGTCGAACTGCGCCCGCCGCCCGTCAAGATCGCGCTTGTCGATATCAAGGGCGGCGTAAAGGGCAAAGCCCGCCGCCCGTTGCAGCGCCTTCAATTCGGCGGGCATCGGACGGGGAAAATAGGAATAATCGGCGTCATGTGGTCTGCCCGCCGCCTCCGCGCCGGTCAGTGCGGCAGAAAGCGCGGCCAAGGGCCTGCCGGTCAACACATGGAACCGCCCCGGTTGCAGGTTGGCCCCGCTGGGGGCCATGCGGGCGAGGCGCAGAAGGTCGGCGACCTCCGCCTTGCCAACGGGGCGGTCCAGAAATGCCCGGACCGAGGTGCGCCGTTCAAACAGGCTGTCGCCGCCCGGCGCCATATCAGCCCCGCGACAGGATCGCGCCGGGCCGGGCCTGATACAGCCCACGCAGGATCAACCCGGTTACCACGACCTTGACCAGATCGCCGGGGATATAGACCCACAGGATGCCGATGGCGGCAAACAGGGTCCTATCGGTGAGCAGGTAAAAGCCCACCATGCCAAAGACATAGAGGACCAGAACCCCGCCAATGGCCGCAGCCACCCCGGCCGACAGCGCGATCGACCCGCGCAGCCGTTCCATCACCAGACCGGTGACAAAGGCGGCGATCGGAAAGCCCACGACGAACCCGGCGGTGGGCGAGGCAAAGACGCCCAGCCCCCCGCGCCCGCCAGCCAGAAGAGGCAGACCAAGGGCGACCAGCCCCACGAAGAGAAGCATCGACAGCCCGCCCCGTTTGGCACCCAGAACCGCCCCGGCCAGCATCACCCCAAGGCTTTGGGCGGTGATCGGCACGCCCCAGGGCATGGTGAACTGCGGGATCAGCCCCAGCGCGGCGGTCAGCGCGGCAAAAAGGGCGATGAGGGCGATGGATTTCTCGGGGCTGTGCATCGGGGGTCCTCCGTAATGTCAGCGGTGGTGTATCAGGGGCGGAAGTCTCCCGCCACCCCGCCGCGCGCGCGCAGCGCCTCGGCCACATGGTCGGCGTCGTCAAGGGCAGACAGGGTCAGGGGCAGGACGATCCGCCATGCGGGCGGGCGGGTGGACCGGGCCTTCCACGCCTGTGTCAGGCTGCGCGCCCGGTCCCCCAGAACTGGGACAAAGCGCACCACCAGCGCGATGGCCAGCGCCAGCGGCGCGGTGCGCAGACCAATCGCGCGGAGGGGCGACAGCAGCCAAATCAGCACGTCGATCATGTCAGATAGTTTCGTGGTCAGCGTCACAAGGTTGGCCAGCGCCACCGCCGTGCCCAGCCGCAGGCAGATGGCTGTCCCGCGTGCCCAGTCCCCGGTCACTACATGCCACAAAAGGATCAGCGCGAGGACCAGCCAAAGGGGCCGCAGCATCCTCAGACCGAGTTGAGCGAAACGCACACCGCCAGTCAGGTAGAACCCGACGGTGACAGCCGCCGCGCCCGCCAGCCATAGGGGCGATTGCAGGGCGAACAGCCCAACGGTGGACAGCGACAAAGCGGCGAGTTTCCATCCCGCCCGCAACCGGTGAAACGGCGTCTGAATGTCAGAGGTCAGCGCCAGCATCGGGCCTCTCCTCCTCCATCGCGGCGCGGTAGGCGGGCAGCACCGTTTCCGGGGCACCATCCCCCGCGACCTTGCCCCGGTCCAGCCAGATCACCCAGTCATATCCGGCGATCACAGCCGGATCATGGGTGATATGCACCAGCGTCTGCGGCAGCGCGTCCAGATAGCGGGTCAACGCCCGCGTGGTCGGGATATCGAGCCCGGAAAACGGTTCGTCCAACACGATTACGGCCGGGTCCATCGCAAGTACCGCCATCAGGCAGACAAGGTGCCGCTGGCCCTGGCTGAGGGTGGCGACGGACCGCCCCGCCCAATGAGATTTGCCAAATTGCGCCAGCATCCGCGCCGTGGCATCTGCTGCCGCCTCCTTGCCCTGCCCCAGTTGTCGCAGGCCAAAGGAGATCTCTTCGTCGACGGTCGGGAAGATGATCTGGTGGTCAGGGTTCTGGAACAACAGGCCCACCGTGCGGATCGCCGCCTTGCGGTCGGTCAGAACGTCAACGCCGCCCACCCGGGTTTGGCCCGCCTCGGGGGCGATCAGACCACACAGCACCCGCGCCAGTGTTGATTTGCCAGAGCCGTTGCGCCCCACGATCCCGATCCGTCGGTCAGCGGTTTGCACCGTCAATCCGTCCAGCGCCCGCACCTCGCCCAGCTGCACGGTCACACCGTCGATGCTGATCTGTGCCGGGGTGGCGGTGGTCATGGCTGTCCCTTGTCCCTTGGCCGCGCGAAGGTCGGCGCGGACTGAATGGCGCAAGGGGGCGGTGATATCAACGGTTTTCGGGGATCAGGGGTGGTACCCGCGGCCGGACTCGAACCGGCACGGCCTTTCGGCCAAGAGATTTTAAGTCTCCGATGTCTACCATTCCACCACGCGGGCCACGGACCGGGGCTTAGCAGAGGTGCCGCGCCCCGCCAAGGGATCAGAACAGCCGGATCATCTGCAGCCCCCAATAGGCGAACATCAGATCAAGGCCGGTGAGGGTATAGAGGAACCGGGCCGCCTCCCAAAGAAACCCGAACAGGTCGCGGGCAAGGAAAAACACCGCCATCAGGATCATGAACCCCGCCTGTGCGCGGATCCGATACATGGCTTCGCGGATGCGGGCCGGTGCCAGCTCGGCCAGCGCCGAATAGCCATCCAGCGGCGGAATCGGCAAGAGGTTGAACAGGATGAAGCCGATCGACAGGTAAATCGCCGTCGACATCAGCGCGACATAGGTTTTCGACCCAAAGGGAAACGTCGCATAGGCGATGAAAATCAGGGCGATCAGGGTCAGGATATCCATGATGATCCCGCCCAGATCGACCCAAAGCTTCTTTTTCTGGTCGATCAGCGCAGGGTTCAGATAGACGGCACCGCCGGGCAGGAAGATGCCCGACCAGATGAAGATCAGCCCCGGCAGCAGGATCGAGGTGAAGGGGTCGGAGTAACGCAGGATATTGAGCGTGAGGTAACCGGAACTGCGCACCGTATAGTCGCCGGCCCGATAGGCGATGATCGCGTGGCCAAATTCGTGAAAGGCCACTTTCAGCGTCATCAGAAGCAGCATGAACAGGATACCCAGCGCCTTTTCGGCCATTCCGGAAAAGACGCCGAGAAACAGCAAGAGGCCGCTTAGGACGACCGCCGAAGAATGCAGGATGAAGGGCAGCCATTCCCGCTGACCAATCCGGCGCGGCCGGTGACTCATACGCTGTTTCACTGGTTACTCCCTGAATCTTGCCGCATTAGGTCAGGCCGGCGCGGCGGGGGCAAGCCCCTCTTCCTTGACGGCCTGCATGGCCACATAAGTGGACGTATTGGCAAGATAGGGCAGCGTGGAAATCTTTTCCGCAAGAACCAGCCGATACCCGGACATCGACGCGGTGCGCACCTTCAGTAGGTAGTCGAAGGCCCCGGCGATCAGGTGGCATTGTTCCACCTCGGCGATCTTAAGAACCGCGGCGTTGAATTCGGCCAAGGCGCTTTCGCGGGTATCCGTCAGCTTCACCTCGACAAAGGCGACGTGATCGCGGCCCAGCCGGATCGGATCGAACAAGGCGCGATAGCCCCGGATCACACCTGTTTCTTCCAATCGTTTCAGCCGCGCCTGCGTGGGCGATTTGGACAGGCCGATCCGGCGGGCGAGTTCGGTCACGCTGATCCGGCCCTCGACCGCAAGCACGTCCAGAATCTTGCGGTCGAATGTGTCCATATCGGAAAATCGTTCGGTCATGTTTTGGCCCGTTATTCGGATCAAATGGCTTTCAAATATTTCAATAGCAGGCGAACCGCCCCGCAACAATGCGGTATCTTGGGCGGATCATCTATGGAGTGATTCATGCCCCACGCCCCGCTTGACCAGATCCGCACCGAAATCGACGCGGCGATCTATGCCCCCGAGGCCCCAGTTATCGATCGGCTGACCCAGACCGCCGCCCTGACCGCTGCGGACCGCGCCCAGATCGCCGCGAAGGGGGCCGACTTTGTGCGCCAGATCCGCGCCGCCGCAGATCCCGGCCTGATGGAAGTGTTTCTGGCCGAATACGGCCTGTCAACCGAGGAGGGCATCGCGCTAATGTGCCTGGCCGAGGCCCTGTTGCGGGTGCCGGACGCCGATACCATCGACGCGCTGATCGAGGACAAGATCGCCCCGTCCGATTGGGGCAAGCACCTTGGGCATTCAGCCTCGTCGCTCGTCAATGCCTCGACCTGGGCGCTTTTGCTGACAGGCAAGGTTCTGGACGACGAAGGCACCGGCCTGAGCCGGGTCATGCGCGGCGCGATCAAGCGGCTGGGCGAACCGGTGATCCGCACCGCCGTGGCCCGCGCGATGAAGGAGATGGGCCGCCAGTTCGTTCTGGGCGAAACCATTCAGGCCGCGATGAAACGCGCGCAGGGAATGCAGGCCAAAGGGTTCACCTATTCCTACGACATGCTGGGCGAAGCGGCCCGGACCGAGGATGACGCCAAGCATTTCCACCTTGCCTATTCGCGCGCGATTTCTTCGATCGCGGACCATTGCGACAAGGGGTCGGTGGCGGAAAACCCCGGCATCTCGGTCAAGCTGTCGGCGCTGCACGCCCGCTATGAACAGGCCCAGAAGTCGCGGGTGATGGATGAACTGGTTCCTCGCCTGCGGTCTCTGGCCCTGCTGGCGAAGTCGGCGGGCATGGGGTTGAACGTCGACGCGGAAGAGGCCGACCGGCTGTCCCTGTCGCTGGACGTGATCGAAGCCGTCCTGTCCGAACCGGCTCTGAAGGGGTGGGACGGGTTCGGCGTGGTGGTGCAGGCCTTTGGCCAGCGCGCCAGCCATGTGATCGACTGGCTGCACGCCATGGCCGAAAAGCATGACCGCCGGATCATGGTTCGTCTGGTCAAGGGGGCCTATTGGGACGCCGAGATCAAGCGCGCACAGGTCGAAGGGATGGACGGCTTCCCGGTCTTCACCCGGAAAGAGGCCACCGACATTTCCTATATCGGCAACGCCCGCAAGCTTCTGGGCATGACCGACCGCATCTATCCGCAATTCGCCACCCATAACGCCCATACGGTCGCCGCGATCCTGCACATGGCCCGCGACATGGGCCGCACCCCCGCCGACTATGAATTCCAGCGGCTGCACGGAATGGGTGAGGCGCTGCACACGATCGTGCTGAAATCTGAGGGCACCCGCTGCCGCATCTATGCCCCCGTCGGCGCCCATGAAGACCTTCTGGCCTACCTTGTCCGGCGGCTGTTGGAAAACGGGGCCAACTCCAGCTTCGTTAACCAGATCGTCGACGAGGATGTCCCGGCCGAGGTGGTTGCCGCCTGCCCGTTCGACGCGCTGGGGCAAAGGTTGCACCTGCCAACAGGGCCAGAGTTGTTCGCACCGCATCGGCGCAATTCCAAAGGCTGGGATATTACCCATGTGCCGACGCTGGCCGGGATCGACGCGGGCCGTGCCCCCTATCAGGCGCACCGCTGGACCGCCGCGCCGATGGTCGCCACCGGCGGAACCGGCGCCGACCCGCGCCCGATGCCCAACCCCGCCGATCTGTCGGATGTGGTGGGCGAGGTGCGCGAAGCCACCCCCGATGATATCGCCACAGCACTTGCCGCCGCCCGTCCCTGGCAGGCCAGCGCGGCGGAGCGGGCCGATGTGCTGGACCGCGTCGCCGACCTTTACGAAGAGAACGCCGAGGAGATCTTCGCCCTTGTCGCCCGCGAGGCGGGAAAGATCATTTTCGACGCCGTGGGCGAGGTGCGCGAGGCGGCGGATTTCCTGCGCTACTACGCTGCCGAGGCCCGCGCGGCGGGCGACGCCACCGACCCGCGCGGCGTCTGGACCTGTATCAGCCCATGGAACTTCCCGCTGGCGATCTTCACCGGACAGGTGGCCGCTGCGCTGGCGGCCGGGAATGGCGTGCTGGCGAAGCCCGCCGAACAGACGCCCCTGATCGCCGCCCGCGCGGTGACGCTGATGCATCAGGCGGGGGTGCCGGGCACGGCGCTGCAACTGCTGCCCGGCGGCGGCGCTGTAGGCGCGGCCCTGACATCGGACGCGCGGGTGAACGGCGTGGCCTTCACCGGGTCCACCGCCACGGCGATGAAGATCCGCGCCGCGATGGCCGCGCATTGCGCCCCCGGCACACCGCTGATCGCCGAAACCGGCGGACTGAACGCGATGATCGTCGATTCCACCGCCCTGCCGGAACATGCGGTCCGCGACATCGTCATGTCCGCCTTCCGGTCGGCCGGGCAACGCTGTTCGGCGCTGCGCTGCCTTTATGTGCAGGAGGACATTGCCGACAAGCTTTTGAAAATGCTGAAGGGCGCGATGGATGAACTGTCCATCGGCAACCCCTGGCACCTTGCCACCGACATCGGACCGGTCATCGACGCCCCGGCCCTGAAAACCATACGCGACCATATTGAGGCCGCCCGGGCCGAGGGCCGCATCCTGCATGAACTGCCGGAACCCAAGGGCGGGCATTTCGTGTCGCCCACGGTGATCCGGGTCGACGGCATCAACGCGCTGGAGCGGGAGATCTTCGGCCCAGTCCTGCATGTGGCCACCTTCCGCGCCGATGAGATCGAGACG
Source organism: Marivivens marinus (assembly GCF_035969385.1). Classification (NCBI taxonomy): domain Bacteria; kingdom Pseudomonadati; phylum Pseudomonadota; class Alphaproteobacteria; order Rhodobacterales; family Paracoccaceae; genus Marivivens; species Marivivens marinus. Next base: position 145,146 of record NZ_JAYKKJ010000005.1, read on the forward strand.
GTTATCGATACGATCAACGCCACCGGCTACGGGCTGACCTTCGGGCTGCACACGCGGATCGACGACCGGGTGCAGACCATCGTGGAGCGGGTCCATGCGGGCAACATCTATGTCAACCGCAACCAGATTGGCGCCGTTGTCGGCAGCCAGCCCTTCGGGGGCGAGGGGTTGTCGGGAACCGGGCCAAAGGCCGGGGGGCCGCACTACCTGCCACGGTTCCGCGCGCCTTCGGCTGCCGGGCCGGTGGGCAGTTGGGACGGGGCGGCGGACACCGGCGCGCTGGCCGGGGCACTGATGCAGGCCGCACCCTCTGGTGCAATGCCTGACCCGGTGGCGATGCCGGGGCCGACCGGGGAATCCAACCGGCTGGGCGTCTCGCCCCGGGGTCCTGTTCTGTGCCTTGGGCCGGGGACTGCCGCCGCGAAGGCGCAGGCCGACACCGTGCGCGCCCTCGGCGGAATCGCGGTCGAGGCCGGGGGTGATGTGCCGCCCGAGGCGCTGACCGTGCTGGGCCCCTTAGCGACCGTGCTGTGGTGGGGCGACGCGGACACCGCCCGCGCCTATGAGGCCGCCCTGGCCCGGCGCGAAGGCCCCATCGTGGCGCTGGTCACCGCCCAGCCCGACGCCGCCCATGTGCTGCACGAACGGCACGTCTGCATCGACACCACCGCCGCCGGGGGCAACGCCGCCCTTCTGGCCGAGGTGGCCGCAAGCAGCGCGGCCTAGGTCCGCAGGCGGAGGCCCTTGGTCGGGAACCGGTCAAAATAGGTCCGGTTCCCAAGCCCTGCCAATGCGATGGGATTGAAGGGGGCACAAGAATGTCGCTAGGGTTGCATCGGCGGACAAGCTAGTGCCCGTCGTAGGGGCCTAGCCTTACAGGTGAACGCTAGCTGGTCTCGCTCAAGGAAGGACAGTCGTGGCAATCGAAGTGTCAGAAAGCCAAGGCAATTTCTATACCATGATGGGCCACGACATGCGGGCCAGCGTGATTGTCGTGGAAACAGATCGCATTGACGAATGCATCGCCGAATATGTTGCGAACGGATACACCGGGGTCGCCATTCGGCCGTCGTCTTTTCAAGGGGAAGATTTGTCCGTCCTGCTCCACTTTCCGAACCTGTTGTAGGTGTCAATTTCTGACATGGGCAGGCTGAACATTGATGCCCTCTCGACGATTGTGGGCCTTAAACATCTTGCTCTTCACATTGATGGACGCAAGGAACCCGTCGACTTCGCTCGTTTCCCCGATCTTGAAACATTGTCCTTTTCCTATCGAACGGGCGATTGTGGCTTTGAATGTTTGGACCGGCTGCACTGGATAAGCCTTTGGAAGTACAAGCGTGACACGTCGCTGCGCGAGCCATGGCTCAGACTGCCGTCCAGTATTCGAACATTGGAGTTGATCTCGAGCAGCGTTGAAAACCTTGACCTGCTTTATCCATCTGAAACCCTCGAACGCCTCAAGGTAGCGCGATTTCGCAAGCTCGAAGCGCTCCCTGATCTTGCGCACCTTTTCCCCCGGTTAAACCACCTTTGGTTTGAGGCGAGCGGCAGATTGTCCGTCGACGAAGTGAACCGCGCGACCAAGGAATGCCGGGATTTGGAATTTCTCTGTTTGGGAAAGAACGTCCTGATTTCCGCAATGTCGTCGAATTAGCGGAAACATCTTTCGCCTCCTTACCCTGTCCAATCCCTTTTCAATGGTGACGCGGCGGGCCAATCCGTTAGTCTGGCCGCGACCCAATTGCCGGAAGACCGATGTTCCCGATCCGCGACCATAACCCCTCTGACAAGGTGGCCTATGTCACCTATGCCCTGATCATCCTGAATATCTCGGTTTTCATCCTTACGGTGACGGTTTTTCAGACCGACCGCGATCTGGCCAAGCTTTACTGGCATTACGCCCTGATCCCTGACCGGCTGTCCTCCGGAGACAACCCGCTGGCGCTGATCACCTCGCAGTTTCTGCATGGCGGGTTCCTGCATCTGGCCGGTAACATGCTGTTTCTATGGATTTTCGGCGACAACATGGAAGAGGAGATGGGCCATCTCGGCTTCCTCCTGTTCTACCTGACCGCGGGTGTGGGCGCGGGGCTGGCGCAATATGCCTCGGCCCCCGCCTCGAACGTGCCGATGATCGGGGCCTCGGGGGCGATTGCGGGGGTGATGGGGGCCTATCTGCTGTTCTTCCCCAAGGCGCAGGTCGATGTGCTGATCATCATCATCTTCTTTTTCCGGATCATCCCGATCCCCGCTTGGATCGTGCTGGGGGTCTGGTTTGGGCTGCAGCTGTTCAGCGGGGTCGGCGACAGCGGACAGGCGGGCGGGGTTGCCTATTGGGCCCATGCGGGTGGATTTCTTGTCGGGATTGCCCTTGCCCTGCCGCTCTGGCTGCGCAAGGGGGCCACGGCCTTCTGGTCGCGCACCGACGGGCACCCGCCCCACCCCGAAGCCCGCTATGCCCGGATCGACAGCCGCATTCCCACCGTTCGCCGCCGCAAGTAGAGGACCCCGCCATGCCCCGGCCCCGTATCGACGCCGTCGCCGTCACTGCCCGCGACATGGCCCGCTCTGCCGCCTTTTACCGCTGTCTTGGGTTTGACATCCCCGAGGTGGCCGCCGACGCCCAGCATGTAGAGGCGGTGCCGCTGCCCGGCGAGGCGCGCCTGATGATCGACAGCGCGACACTGGCCAAGGAACTGACGGACCGACCGCCCTCCCCGGCCACCCATTCCGCCTTTGCCCTTCTCTGCGATAGCCCGGCCGAGGTGGACGGCGTTACCGCGCGGGTGGCGGATGCGGGGTTCACGGTCAAGACGCAGCCCTGGGACGCCTTCTGGGGTCAGCGCTATGCAACCGTCGTGGACCCCGACGGGTACGAGGTTGACCTGTTCGCGCCTTTGGCTGGGTAAGGGATGGTGGGTTGCCCGCCCTACGAGGTCCGTTCACAAAGGACCCACCTCACATTGTTCCAATAAGCCAAATCAACCATTTGACTGATTGTCTTTTGGCTGCTCGATCAATCGTCCGCGTCTGCTTGATCGAGCAAAGTTGAAAGCAGCGCATTCTCGCTTTCCAGTTCCGCTATTCTAGCAAGTGCCGAGGCCAAACGTGCTCGAACCTCATCGAGTCTAACGGAGCAGGTCTGCGACAAGCCTTCGGTCGAGGATTCGCAGCTCAGTCGTTCCAAGGCGTTCTGAACGGCGAGTTCCTTGAGGAAGTCCTGTTCAACCTCATTTAATAGGTCCGCTAGTGGAACACAGGAGCCGGCAATAGTCGACTTATCTGCTCGGACTAGCACAAATTTGTTATCAGGCCAAAAAACGAAGATCCCGGTATTACTAAGGAAGGAAGCAAGCCCTCCTGCTAGGTCAAGCGGTTGAGGTTCCCCATACCCAACTACTTGAATTTGATACTGCTCCACCTCTAGAGAACCGCCCCTGACAATAAAGGCCGGTAATTCCGCCGTGCTCACTTCTGGAATACACACCAGCCTTGGGCCAAAGCTTGCGTCATCGATCCGCGTTTGCGCCTGCAGGGTGTTCGCCGCCACAACAAAGACTATCAAACATATGAAAGACAATTGGTGTCCGGCCAACCGGCAGCGGCTCTGGAACACGCTAGGTAGTTTTTGCGTTTTCTGACTACATTTCAACATTGGTGAACTCCCTGTGCCGCTGGGTTTGATAGAACTCGCGTGTCCCCACGATAGTCAATCCGACGCTCGCGCGCGTGATGCATTTTTTGGCCGCTCAATAGGAATTGTGTTGCCCAAAGAGAACCACTTCGGCCGTTGAAATGGCCGGTATTTCCGTAATGTTCTGGGCAAACAGAGGATGTGGAAGCTGGCAACAGACCGGGTCGCACATTGCGTTGACGGGCTGTAAGGTGGGTATTGACCCACCCTGCCTGTCAGAAGCCGCCGGTTTCTTCCGGCACCCAGGTGAACTCGATCCCGGCGATGGTGGCCGAGATCTTGTCGGCCAGCGCCTTGGCCCCGTTGCCGACCGAATTCATCACCGCGATTCCAAGCATCACGGCGGCAGCGGTGCCCACGACCCAATCAACGGTCGCGGCCCCGTCTTCTTCGGCGTAAAAACGGTGCAGAAAAGACAAAAGGCGGTCCATGCGGGCCGCCTATCATCGGATTGGGACGAAATTTTGACCGATCAGGCGCCGCGAATGACCTTGGCGAATTGCGGGAAGATCGGCTCGTTGGCGCAGATCACCTCGCCATCGGCAAGGATGTCGCCCTCGGGGTTCAGCGGTTCGACGAAGGCGCCCGCCTCTTTCGCGATCACCAACCCGGCGGCCATGTCCCATGCGTTCAGCCGTCGTTCCCAAAACCCGTCGTAGCGGCCGGCCGCCACATAGGCGAGGTCCAGCGCCGCAGACCCGAACCGGCGCACGCCGGCCACAGCAGGCAGAAGCCGCCCAAGGTCTTTCAGCGTGGCGGGAAGGTCCGACCGGCCGCCGAAGGGCAGCCCGGTGGCGAAGATGCATTCGATCATCCGCGACCGGCCCGACACGCGGATCCGGCTTTGGTTCATCCAGGCGCCCGCGCCCTTTTCCGCGTGGAACAGTTCGTCCTTGACCGGGTCATAGATGACCCCGGCAACGATCTGCCCCTTGTGTTCAAGCGCGATGGACACGGCCCAATGCGGCAACCCGTGCAGGAAGTTCGTGGTCCCGTCCAGCGGATCGACGACCCAGCGGCGGGTCGGGTCCTCACCGTCGATTTCCTTGCCCTCCTCACCCAGAAAGCCATAGGTCGGGCGGGCTGTCATCAGCGCCTCGCGGATGATCTCTTCGGCCCGGTGATCGGCCTTGCTGACAAAGTCGCCCGGCCCCTTGGAAGAGACCTGCAGGTTCTCCACCTCGGTAAAATCCTTCAGCAGCGACCGGCCGGCGGTACGGGCGGTCTTCATCATCACGTTGAGATTGGCGCTGAATTGCATGGGGCAGGCTCCGCAAGAGGGGTCAGGCCGGGCGTATAGGCGCTTGACCCGCCCGGGGCAAGGGGGCGTGGTTCGGGTCCGGTCGTTAACCATTTGGTTATTCCCTTGCGTCACAGTCCAACCGGGACAAGACGGGCCGGTGACATGTTCGGGTTAACGATCGACAAGCTTCGGTATCAGACGAGTATCGTCGTTCACATCGAAGCGCGGGACCGAGTGAAACGGGTGGCATCGGCACTGATGCTGGCCGCGCTTCTTCAATTCATCGGCCAAGAGACCGTCGCGCTGTTGTTCCTTGCGCTCGTGGGCGCCGCGGAAGTTGCCTCTTTTCTCATGTATCGACAGCTTCCGTCGAATTTTCGCGAGATCCCCGTGGTGTTGATGTCAGCAATTTGGCTGCTCAACCTTGCAAGCACCGTGGTCTACGTCTCTCCCGCGCTTGTGCTGGTGTCGGTTCCGACCACCGCGATGTTACTGGCGGGATACCTTTGGATATTTGGAGTCTTCGTTCATACGACGAACAATTTCGCGACCTTGCCACTGTATAACTGGACCCTGATGGCACCGACCTTCCTGACGGCCTTTGGGATGTTCTGGGTCGCCGCACGGATGGACTATGCGCCAGCAAGCGCAAGTGAATGGCTAATCGCCTCCGGGTTTATGGTCGTCTATTGCTTCAACACCGTCGAAACCCTGCACAAGCAAAAGGACACGCGTCGCGCCCTGAACGCCGCGCGAGACGAGGCGAACAGCAGGCTCCGCGCGCTAGAACATATATCGCGCCATGATCCCCTGACCGGGCTTCTTAATCGCAATGCCTTTGACGAAGCTTTGGAAAAGATGCTTTCGGCAAGGAGCGGCCGGACAGAGGTTGCGGTATTCTTCGCCGATCTGGACGGGTTCAAGCCGATCAACGACACCTACAGCCACGACGCGGGCGATCAGGTTTTGCGCACAATCGCACAACGACTCCAAGCCAAGGTCGGAGAGACCGGGATCGCCGCGCGACTTGGGGGCGATGAATTCGCCTTGGCCTTTTCATCGATCCAGTCTGAATCCGCCGCCCGCCGCCTGGCCGAATACATATCGCGCGACATCCAGAAACCGATCATCGTAGAGGACAAGCACCTGACCGTTGGGGCCAGCATCGGGATCGGGCTGACACGCTATGCGGGGAACAAGGTGGATACGCTTTGCAAGGCTGCGGACCAGGCGATGTACCGCGCAAAATCCCTGCGCGACAACGCCCACAGCGTCGTGCTGTTTCGCCCGGAAGACTTTGAAGAGCGCGCCAGCCTTGAGGATCGCAAGGTCCTGATCGCCGCGATGGCCGCGCGCGAGATTAAACCCTACTACCAGCCCAAGGTCTGTTTTCAGACCGGAACGACCATCGGGTTCGAGGCGCTGGCCCGCTGGGACCACCCGATGCGGGGGCTGCTGACCCCGGACCGGTTTTTGCCGCAGATCGACGAACTGGGCCTTCAGGGGGATTTCCTTCAGCACATGGCCCAAACCGTTTTGCAGGACCTTGAGGACATGGTCGCGGAAGGGCTGTTCCCCGGACAGGTGTCGATCAACGTGCCAGAGGTAGCGCTTGCCACCCGGTCTGGTCGCGAGGGCCTAGATGAACTGCTGGCTCGGCATTCGGGGGTGCGCCACTTGATCACGCTCGAAATTACCGAGGATGTGTTCTTTGCCCGTTCAAGCGATGCAATCCGGTCTGCGATCAACCATTTCCGCGCCGCGGGGCAGCGGGTATCGCTGGACGATTTCGGAACCGGTTTTGCCTCTTTCCAACACCTACGAGAGCTGGAGTTCGACGAATTGAAGATCGACACCAGTTTTGTCAGGGACCTTGGCCGCGATCCAAAGGCCGAAGTCCTGGTGCGGGGCTTTCTGTCGATGGCAAGCGGGTTGCGTGTGACCACCATCGCCGAAGGGGTCGAGACCGAAGCCCAGATGAACCACCTGTGGCAGCTGGGCTGTCGGTACGGCCAGGGATTCCTGTTTGGGCGCGCCCGGCCATTGGCCGAAACCAAGGTGCGGCTTTATGCCGAACGGCAACCGGCCAATGCCGCATCCGACGGCCTGACCCGACCGCCTTTCATGCAGACCGCTGTAACTTCACAGCTTCCTGCCGGGCCAATCGGGCGAAGTGCGCCATGAAAGGCCGCGCTGTGTCTTCTTCCCGCGTGGCCGCGAACAGGCGCCGGGTGATCCCCTCGGGCCGGACCAACGGGCGGGTGACATAGTCGGACGAGGTTTTCACCTGCCGCACCACCCAGTCAGGCAGCACCGATACCCCCCGGTCCGACGCCACCAGCATCAGGATCACCGCCGTCAGTTCCACCTGTCGGATTGCCGTTGGCTCCACCTTGGCCGGACTTAGGAGCATTTTGAAAATATCGAGACGTGACCGGTCCACGGGATAGGTTATCAGGGTCTGGCCCCGGAAATCCTCGGCCTCGATGACCGCCTTTTCGGCCAGCGGGTTGTGCGAAGAGGCTACGAAGACCGGGGCGTAGTCGAAAAGCGGTGTGAATTCGACCCCCGGCAGGGTTTCCGGGTCCGAGGAGATGACAACATCCACCTCCTCTTTGCGCAAGGCGGGCATGGCATCGAAGGCAAGGCCGGGACGGATGTCCACGTCCACCTCGGGCCAGGCCTTGCGGAACTGCTCCAGCACCGGGAATAGCCATTCGAAGCAAGCGTGGCATTCGATGGCGATATGCAAGCGCCCCGCCTTGCCCGAGATCAGCCCGGCGAATTCCGCCTCAAGTGCGGCCATGCGGGGCAGGATGTCGTCGGCGGCGGAGAGGAGTTTCTTGCCCGCCGCGGACAATTTCAACGGTTTCGACCGGCGCACGAATAGTTCGACGCCGGCCTGATCCTCGATCCCTTTGATCTGATGCGACAGGGCCGACTGGGTGATCCCCAGAACGTCTGCCGCCCGGGCCAGCCCCCCGGTTTCATGGATCGCCTTGATGGTGCGCAGGTGTCGGAACTCGATATACATTCCCAAACTCGATTCATAATCTTTGTGAAAGTTATGAATTTGTCTCATGTGGAGAAATCGGTGACAAGGGGGCAACTCAAGTCACACAGGTGTCCCATGACTCGCCCCAAGGTTTCTTTCGAATTCTTCCCGCCCAAATCGCTCGAAGCGTCGTTCCGCCTTTGGGATTGTGTTCATGCCCTGTCCCCGCTGGAGCCGGAGTTCGTCTCGGTTACCTATGGCGCGGGCGGCACCACCCGCACCCTGACCCACGAGGCCGTGGGCACGATCCACAAGGCAACGGGCCTGACTGTTGCGGGGCATCTGACCTGCGTCGATGCCAGCCGGGCCGAAACGCTGGAGATCGCCGAAAGCTATGCTGCCGCCGGCGTGACCGAAATCGTCGCCCTGCGCGGCGACCCGCCGAAAGGTGCGGGCGGTTTCCGCGCCAACCCCGACGGGTTCGGCTCGTCTGTCGAACTGATCGAAGCGCTGGCCGACACCGGGAAATTCACCATCCGCGTCGGAGCCTATCCTGAAAAACACCCCGAGAGCGCCGATGCGAAGGCCGATATCGACTGGCTCAAGCGCAAGATCGACGCGGGCGCGACCAGCGCGATCACCCAGTTCTTCTTCGAGGCCGAGACCTTTTTCCGGTTCCGCGATGCCTGCGTGAAGGCCGGGATCGACGCGCCGATCATCCCCGGCATCCTGCCGATCGAAAACTGGGAAGGTGCGCGCCGGTTCGCCAAGTCCTGCGGCACGTCGATCCCGCAGGTGGTCGAGGACGCTTTTACCAATGCGACCCGCGATGGCACGACCGATCTGCTGGCCACGGCGCTGGCGACTGAATTGTGTGATGATCTGCTGCAGGGTGGCGTCGATCACCTGCATTTCTACACGCTGAACCGTCCCGAATTGACGCGCGATGTCTGCCACGCCTTGGGAATCTCCCCCCGGGTCCGGCTACAGCAGGTGGCCTGAGGGCCCCTGTTCAGCGGGGCACCATTCCCGTGTCACTCGCCCCGCCCGCGTCCTTCAGCCCGCCTGTCCCGCCAGGCGGGCTGTTTTTGTCAGATCGAGTGTTTGCCCCTTGGGGTGCCCCTGCGCCGTGACATGCAGCCGTTCGGACGGGTCACGGCCAACGATCCGACGCCGCCGCGACAGGAAAAGTTTGCCCCAGCCGCGCCAGGTCCCGATCGACGGCGCGCCAACATCACAGGGAAACCTGTCGCGCCAGCCGTCCGGCAGGTCCAGCCCGCAGTCTTCCAGCCGACCCAGAAGCCAGACCAGCGGGATATTCGCCAGTGGCCGGGCCGCGTGGTCGCCGCCCAGCTGCCCACCCACGTCCCCGTGCGTGCCCCGGAACCAGACCTGTTCCATCACGCCGGGCCAGTCTGGCGGGGTTTCCCACATGACCGGGGCATAGGCCTCGCGCGTTTCGTCCAACGCGAGCGCGTGGAACCCGTGCAGTACATGGTTCGACAGTCCGTGGTTGTGGAAATGATGGGTCGCCTCGGCCCAGCGCCAGATGATCGGCAGCCGCATCCCCAGCGCCTTGACCGTGTCCCAGCAGGCCACGGCCTCGATCTCGGTATCGGGGTGACAATAGAGGTCGCGGAATTTGGCGGCGTATTTGCTGCGGGCGCCGGTTCGGTAATGGCGATAGGCCTGCCGGATATTGCGGACCGTTGCCTGATCGTGGCGCACCAGTCCGACCATGCCGATGACCCCCGCCAGGGAGCGCACCGCATAGGCGCCACGGGAATAGCCGATCAAAATGATCTTGTCCCCCGGGCGGTAGCGCGAGGCCAGCACCCCATAGGCCCGTTCGATCTGCCGGTTGATCCCCTTGCCGGTCATCACCCCATAGGTTCCGGCCCAATCGCGCCACTGAATACCCGCCTCGTAATAGACGGTCAGGTTGGCCCTGATCCCCGCCTCGCGCAGCAGCTTGAAGGTGATCCCGGCGTTGGTTTCATCGCCGTCGTCTAGCGTGGACATGGTCCCGTCCAGAACGATCACATGGGTCGCAGGCCCCCGGTGCCGCCCCTGCCCTTCTTCATGGCGGGGCCCACGGCCGATCAGGCCGAACAGCCAGTCACGCAGAGAGGCCATTGCCGCGCCCCTTTCCGCCGATGGCGGGATATGTCGCCATACGTCTCATGCCCCCAGTCTGCCCAAGCCGGCTGAAGAATCCATGAAAAACCGCGTGAGCCTGCGTTACAGCCCCTGCATGGCCTGCCAGACCCGCTGCGGTGTGAACGGCATATGGGCCTGTTTTCCGTCCAGCGCGTCGATCACCGCGTTTGTCACGGCGGCCAGCGCGCCGACTGTCCCGGCCTCGCCACAGCCTTTCATCCCAAGCGGGTTATAAAGCGACGGGGTCGGTTCCGAAGTGAAAGAGATCATCGGCAGATCATCGGCCCGCGGCATGGCGTAGTCCATGAAGGTCGCGGTCAGAAGCTGGCCGCTGTCGTCAAAGACGACGTACTCGGTCAGGGCCTGCCCCACCCCCTGCGCCACCCCGCCGTGCACCTGCCCTTCGGCCAGCATCGGGTTGATCAGGTTGCCGAAGTCGTCAACGACCGTATAGCGGGCAAGCGTGACCTGTCCCGTCTCTCCGTCGATCTCCACCTCGGCCAGATGCGCGCCGTTCGGGAAGGACCGGTTGTCCAGACGGATGGTCTTTGATTGCGACAGAAGGTCGGTCCGGCCAGCGGCGCGGGCCATCTCGGCCACCTCGAGCATGGTCGGGGTCAGGTTTGACCCCGGAATGCGGAACCGTTCATCGTCAAAGCGGATGGTCCCCGCGACGGCCCCTTCGTGATCGGCCAGAAAGGAGGTGAAGGTTTCGATGATCTGCCCCACCGTGGCCAGCGTGGCCGTGTTCTGAACGGTCACTGACCGCGACCCGCCGGTGCCGCCACCCGTCGCGATCAGGTCGCTGTCGCCCTGCACGATGGTGATTGCCTCCATCGGGATGCCGGTCTGGTCGGACAGATAGGCGGCATAGACGGTTTCATGCCCCTGCCCGTTCGACTGGGTGCCGACAAAGACCGACACGGTGCCGTCTGCGTTGAAATCAACACGGGTCGTTTCCTCGGGGTCGCCAAGGATGCTTTCGATGTAATAGCACAGCCCGATCCCGCGTCGGTTGCCCTTGGCCGCGCTGTCGGCGCGGCGCGCGGCAAAGCCCTGCAGATCCGCCTTTTCCACGGCCCGGTCCAGCACGCGGGCAAAATCGCCCACGTCATAGGTGACCCCGGCGCGGGTGGTATAGGGAAACTGGTGGGGCCTGATGAAATTGATCCGCCGCAAGTCCAGCGGATCGACCCCCAGTTCTCGCGCGGCCTGATCCATGGCCCGTTCCAGCACAAAGATCGCCTCGGGCCGGCCCGCGCCGCGATAGGCATCGACGGGTGTCGTGTTGGTATAAACGCCCGTGCATTGCAGCCACATGGCCGGGATATCGTAGGTGCCCGGCGCGACCTTGGTGAACAGCTCTGTCTGGATACCTTGGGCGAACTGGCTGTTGTAGGCGCCCATATTGGCAATGCTTTCCACCTTGTAGCCGATAATGCGGTTGCCCGCGTCAAAGGCCAACGTCGCGGTCGAGGTCAGGTCACGCCCGGCATTGTCGGACAGCATCGCTTCGGTCCGGTCGGACATCCAGCGAACCGGGCGGCCCAACGCGCGGGCCGCATGGGCCACCAGCACCATTTCGGGATAGCGCATCGCTTTCATCCCGAAACCGCCGCCGACATCGGGGTTCGTTACACGGACCAGCGTGGGGTCAAGCTTCAGGTGGAAACAGATATCCTTTTTCGATTCCCAGACCCCTTGCCCGTTGACCGAGACATGCAGCCGGTCGCCTTCGGGTTCCGCGAAACAGCCGCGCGGTTCCATCGAATTCACGATCACCCGGTTGTCGGGTATCTCGACCCGGACAACGCGGGCAGCACGGGCGATCGCCATCTCGACCTCGGCCTCCTCGCCAAACCCCCAGTCAAAGGCGATATTGTCCGGGGCCTCGGCGTGGATCTGTGGGCCGCCCGGGGCAAGGCCAAGATGCGGGTCGGCCTCGTCGATATCCAGCAGGATCATCTCGGCCGCATCGCGGGCCTCTGCCATGGTGTCGGCGACGATCATCGCCACCGCCTCGCCCAGATGGCGGACCCGGTCGCGGGCCAGTAGCGGGCGTTCGGGCGCGGCGCCCTTGGTTCCGTCGCGGTTTGTGGCGCGGCTGCCTTTCAGGCCCATGTTCAGCCCCGCCGCTTCCAGATCGGCGGCGGTCAGCACCAGACGCACGCCCGGCGCCTCGCGGGCGTCGGCCACGTCCAGTTCAGTGATGGCCCCATGCGCCATGGGCGACCGCAGCACATAGGCCACCAGCGCGCCATCGGGCGCGATGTCGTCCACATAACGGCCCTGCCCGGTCAGGAACCGGATATCCTCGACCCGTTTTACCGATTTGCTGCGCCCGAATTTTTCCATGTGCTCTTGTCCGCTCTTCTATTGAGGGCACCTTGTGCAGTTTGTTTCGACCATACCACTCTGTACCAGCCGTCCGCGGGTGGCGCGGAACGCGCCGCCCATGGGGGCGGACGGCGCGTGGCCTTGTCTACGAAAGGCCGGGGCGAAGCACGGTATCGTTGGAAATCTTGCCCAAGCACCCCGTCTGACTTGCCAGTAGCGTAGCGGGCGGGGCGGCACTGTCCAGCCCCGCAGGGTCAGTTCAGGTCCAACTCGGCCAGAAGCGGGGCCCAGCCCGCGCCGTGCATGTCCCTGTCCTCCGCCATCCCCTGCACCTTCGGGCGCGGCATGGAGAATTTCACCACGTTCAGGTCTGGGATATCAAACCGCTTGAGCAGCGCCGGATCGACCTTGAACAGGGCCGCGATCCGGTCGGTGGAAAGGCCCGCGCTGACCCTTGCGAATGCCTCTGGCGAGCCGCAGAAGATATCGACGGTCAACCAGAACGGCCCCGCGTTCTTGGACCGCACCTTTTCAACGATCTGTCCCAGTTCAGGCATGGATCACCTCCAGCCGGAAGGCTTCCATCGGGTCGGACAGGGTCAGAACGTGATTGAGGCAGAATTCATAGGCCGCCCCCCGGTCGATCTCGGCCGGGGAGAAGGGGAAGGCAAAGGTCGGCTGCTCCTCTTCCCGCGTCAGCGGATGATGCAGCAGGAAGGGATTCAGCAGTTTGCCAATCTCGTTGGCGCGGTCCTGCGTGGGCGCGGTGATGATCCCCAGAACCCCGACCTCGACCGGCGGCGCGGCGCGGTTTTCCAGTTTGCCCAGTGTCGCGTCAACCCCGATCACCCGCAGTTCCACGCTGAACTCCTCCGGTGACAGGCCAAGGCGGTTCTGCACCCGCGCCCCGTGCTTGGCCAGAATGTCTTCGCACCAGGCATGGATGTTTTCGACATAGCGACGGTCGCGGATCGTGGCCATCAGGATGGTCTGGAACCCGGCAGTCCGCGCCCCTTCCAATTTGACGGTATAGCGGTCCGACGGCACCCAGACCGATCCCTCCACCCGAACCGACCGGTCGTCTTTCTGGACATAACGCGCGGCGGTCACATCCAGATGCCCGCCCGGTTCATGCAGGATGAAGGGGTCAGAGTTTTCGTAAAGCATATGCGCCGACACGGTATGAGGCGTGCAATAGGCCCCGTCGGCCAGTGGGGTCACAGTGAACCCGGTCGCGTCAAAGTCGATCACGATCACCCCGGATTGCGGGTTTGTGGCACAAAGCGCGCCGCATTCCCCAATCTTCGCCCCGTGCCACGCGCCCCCGGCATGATCGCCCCGCATCAGGGGCAGGGCCGCGATGGTGGCCGTGTCGGTGGTCCGGCCCGCGATGATGATCTCGGCCCCGGTGTCGATCGCGGCGGCGATCTGTTCGGCCCCGGCAAGGGCCACGATATGGGTGCAGCTTTCGATCAGGATCGCGTCGATCTCGGGCGCGGCTGGCAGGGCGGCAACCCGCCCGGCGGCAAAGGCTTTGGCGACCTCGGTCGGGTTCTGTTCAGACCGCAAGACGGCGATCTTGGCGGTCTGCCCCAGTTCGGCCAGACATTCGCGGGTGATATCAAGAAACCAGTCGACAGTGCTCTCGGTGCCGCAGGTGCCTGCCGTGCCGATGACCAGCGGACAGCCCGCCTGTGCCCGCGCTTCGATCAGGCCCTTCCATTCGGCCTTGGTTCCCGCACGGGAATATTTCGACACGCCCCGCCCAAGGTAGGACGGGCCGCTGTCGGTCGATCCGCCGTCGATGGCGATCAGGTCGGGGTTCAGGGCGATGCCACGGGCAAGGGCCTCGGCATCATAGCCGAGGCCCAGCGCGCCCGAAGGGATGAGGACGCGGGTTGGCATCAGTCGGTGACCGCTGGAGGCCTGCGAATAAACTTTCGCAGGAACAACGGTGCGACAAAGCCCGCAACCGCGAACAGCCACAAGACAATGGCAATGCTCGACGAGAACAGGTAGGTCCATTCGCCACCGGAAAGTGTCATCGCGTGCCGCAGATTGTTTTCCATCTGATAGCCCAGCAGAATACCGAGAATGACCGGCACCGTAGGAATATCCATCTTGCGGAAGATATAGCCCACCATGCCGAAGATGATCATCAGAAGTAGATCAAAGTAGCTTCCCGACAGCGAGTAGATTCCGACGAAAGACACCATTGTTACACCGGGCATCAGAACCGCCGGAGGCACCGAAAGAACCTTCACGAAGATCTTCACCATCGGCACGTTCATCGCCAGAAGGACGAAATTCGCGATCAGAAGCGATGCCACCAACCCCCAAACAACATCCGGGTTGTCGCGAAACAACGTCGGGCCCGGCGTGATGTTTAGCGTCATCAGCACGGCCAGCAGAACCGCCGTGGTCCCCGATCCGGGCACGCCCAGCGTCAGCATCGGCACCAGCGCCCCACCAGCGGCGGCGTTGTTGCCCGCTTCGGGCGCTGCGACACCTTTGGCCACCCCGGTTCCGAACCCGCCCTTGGGACCGGCAATGGCTTTTTCCATCATGTAGGTCAGGAATGAGCCGAGCGAAGCCCCCGCCCCGGGCAGAACGCCCGCGATAAAGCCGACCAGAGAGGACCGAAGCATGGTCCAGCGTGTCGACCAGATCTCCTTCCACGGAACAATGACTTTTCCGAGCTTGATCCCGACTGCGGTTCCCTTTCCATGGCTCTCGATGAAAAAGAACACCTCAGACACGGCGAACAGACCCACGATGGCCACCAGAAAGTCGATCCCGTCAGATAGATGCATGTTGCCGCCGGTAAACCGCTCGAACCCGGCATTATTGTCGATGCCGACCAGGGCAATTGCCAAACCGATAAAGGATGCAATCGCTGCCTTGGCCTGATTGTTCGAAGCCATGCCCCCAAGGGTCGCAAACGCAAGTGCATAAAGCGCAAAGTACTCCGCGGGTCCAAACCTGTATGCAATTTTGGCAAGGTATGGGGCAACAAGGGCAAGACCGAGAGTCGCCAGAAGCGCGCCCACGAACGACGCGACCCCGGAGATCACCAGCGCGTCCCCGGCCCGGCCTGCCTTGGCCATGGGATAGCCATCCAGCGTTGTCATCATTGCCGGTTCATCGCCAGGGATGTTGAGGAGGATCGAACTGATCCGGCCACCATACATGGCGCCGTAGTAGACAGAGGTCAGCAGCACCAGCGCGGCGGTGGCGTCCAGCCCCATGGTGAAGGTGATCGGGATCAGGATCGCGACCCCGTTCGACGGCCCAAGTCCGGGCAAGGCGCCTACGATGGTGCCGATGAAGCACCCCATGACCGCCAGCATCAGAGTGTAGGGCGACAAGGCGACACTGAAACCCAGCGCAAGATTAGCGAAGAAGTCCATTTTTTCTCCTAGCCGAAGAATCCGCGTGGCACTGCGAACAGGCTGAGCCCGAGTACATAGCGAAAGATCACGAACAGGCCGACCGACAGGCCGACCCCGGTCAGCACCGAAGCAACGGGTTTGGGCGTGATCTGAAAACTGAGGATCGAGGCGGCAACCGCTGTTGGCAGCAGGAAACCGAGCGGTTTTAGCGCATAGGCATAGACAAGAAGGACAACGGCCGCGAACGCGATGGAAAGGGCCGTCCGGGGTTCAGGCCACACCGGGTTGTCGTCCGGACGCAGGATCATGGCCGATGCAAAAAGCAGCAGCCCGCATCCGATCACGATCGGAAACGCTTTGGGTCCAAGTTTGTCGAAGAGGCTTCCCGGAGGCAGGTTGTAGGCGCTCGCGATATACGCGAGCGCCCCCAGGATCACGACCACTCCGAAGATGCGGTCGGTTTTCATCACTGGATCACACCAATCTCGCGGCTCAACGCCTCGGTATCGGCGATCACCTGATCGACCCAGCCCTGGAAGTCACCACCCACCTTGGTGAAGGGGGCAAGACCGTTGGCGGCCATGGTTTCAGCCCATTCCGGGCTGTCGGCGACGGCCTGGATCTTGGCGGCCCATGCGTCGAACTCTTCGTCCGAGATGTCATGCGGGACATAGAAGCCGCGCCAGTTCACGGCGACCACGTCATAGCCCTGCTCCATCGCAGTCGGGATGTCTTCGAACCCCGGGACGCGTTCTTCGGTCAGCACCGCAAGGGCGCGCACTTCACCGGATTCAAGGAAGCCAACAATTTCCGACATGTCGCCGGTCATGGCCTGGGTGAAACCGCCCACGGTCTGGGTGATTGCATCCGCGCCACCATCGACGCCGATATACTTGACCTGCGTGATGTCCGAGAAGCCACCGGCCTGAAGCACCATCAGCGGCTTCATGTGGTCGAACCCGCCCGCCGCAGAGCCACCGGCAAAGGCGACCGAACCGGGATCGGCCTTGATCGCGTTGACCATGTCATCCAGCGACTGCATCGGGCTGTCTGCCGCCACGACGATCACGCCCGGATCGGCACCGATGGCCCCGACCCAACGCACCTGATCGGCGCTGGCATCGCCATAGGCCTGTTGCGCAAGGCGGGTTGTGGTGGCGGAAGAGGCGGCGACGATCAGTTCGGCATCAGTGGCGCGTTCGGCGACCACATGGGCAAAGGCAAGCCCGCCACCGGCACCGGCCATGTTGGTGACCTGCACAGGGCTGTCGACCTGACCCAGATCATACAGAAGCTTGCCCACCTGACGGCAGGTGAAGTCCCAGCCGCCGCCGGGGTTGGCGGGCGCGATGCATTCGGCCGCAAAGGCAGTGCTGGCGGTGATCGACAGGGCGGCGCCCGTCAGAAGGGCGCGTAGGGTCTTGTTCATTGGTTTCCTCCCAAAGTTCCAAAGCAGCGGGTGGCGCGGCCCCCCTTCCTCCGGGAGGGCAAAGCGCCCCTTGCGGAATGCAGACTTCGCCCCCAACCTGACACCAACCTGTCACCGCCGCACTTTTTTCAGGCAAGGGAGAACCGCGTGCGCTTTCTTCTGGTCGAGGATAACCCGGATCTGGCCCGGTCGGTCGCGGACCGGCTGGCGCTGGACGGGCATGGGGTGGATATCGCCGGAACCCTGTCCGAGGCAGAGGACCATCTGGCCGCAGCGACCTATGACCTGATCCTTCTGGACATCATGTTGCCCGATGGGGACGGACGCGATTTTCTTGCCGCCCACAGACGGGCCAAGCGAGACACACCGGTGATCGTGATGACCGCCCGGTCGGCGGTATCGGACAGGGTTGCCCTGCTGGATACAGGCGCGGACGACTACGTCACGAAACCCTTTGATTTCAATGAACTGGAGGCCCGTGTCCGCGCGGTTCTGCGGCGGCGCATGGGCACATCTTCCCCCTCGGTCAGCTTTGCCGATCTGACGTTCGATCCGCTGTCGGCTACGGTCCGTGTCGCGGGGGCGGAGCGGGAATTGCGCAACCGCGAACTGCGCCTGTTCGAGATCCTTCTGGCCGCCCCCGGCCGCATCTATTCGAAGGGCCAATTGTGCGACCGGTTGTTCTCGGCAACCGAGGCTGTGACCGACAACGCGATCGAGGTTTACGTGGGCCGGTTGCGCAAGAAGCTGGACGGATCGGCGGCCCGGATCGAAACGGTGCGCGGGGTCGGATATCGGCTGGTGGCGGATTAGGCGGGTGGTGAACCGCCCCCATCTCCGCCCCGCTACCGGGGGATCGATTCGCCGCCAGCTGGTGGTGCAACTGCTGATCGTGGCGGCGGTTCTTTCGGGGCTGTTGTATCTGTCCGTCCGGGGCGTGGCCGATACGGCGGTCGAAACCACGCAGGACAGCATCCTTGGCGCGGCCACCATCGCCATTGCCGAGGAATTGCGCGGCGGCGAGGACGGGGTGTCCATCGACATCCCCTACACCGCCTTTTCCATGCTCGGGTCCATCGGCGAGGACCGGGTGTTCTACCGCATCCTTGTGGGCGGCGAGACGGTCACCGGCTACCCCGACCTTGCCCTGCCCGAAAGCCCGCCGGGCAGCGGGCTGGACCCCCGGTTCTTTACCACATCCTACGATGGGTCCGAGGTGCGGGCGGCGGCGGTCGTCCGGTCGGTGCTGGTCGAGGGGCGCAATACCGAGGTCATGGTGATCGTTGCCCAGACGCGCGGTGCCAAGGACGCGATTGTCGCGCAGATGGCCAACCGGGCGGCGCTGCTGGGGCTGGGGTTCTTTGCCCTTGCCGCGGTGCTGTCCGTCATCACCGCGCGGTCGGTCCTGAACCCCGTGCAGCGGCTGGCCGAAGCTGTCGGGCGGCGCGGCCCGGATGATTTGCGCCCGGTCGAACGGCCGGTTCCGTCGGAACTTGCGCCGCTGGTGCGGGCCCTGAACGGGTTCATCGCGCGGCTGTCGGGGGCCCTGTCGCGGACCGAAACCTTTATCGCAGAGGCCGCCCACCATATCCGCACACCGCTGGCCACCCTGCGCACCCAGGCCGAGATTGCCCTGCGCAAAACCGATGACGAATCCACCCGCGACAGCCTGCGCGCGATGATCCGCGCCGCCGACGACAGCGCCCGGTCGGCGGGCCAGTTGCTGGACCATGCGGCGGTCGTCTATCGCACCGACCAGCGGACCGAGGAACGGATCGACCTGTGCCAGTTGGCCCGCGACATGTCGGACAGTTTCGGACCGACCGCCGACATCCGCGACATCGACCTGACGACAGACCTTTGCGCCCCGCCGGTCGAGATCACCGCCGACCGGCTTTTGGTCGAATCCGCGCTGCGCAACCTGCTGGACAACGCGATCAAATATTCCCTGCCCGACGGGTCTGTCGACGTTACGGTCGGCACCGACGGGGGGCGGGCCGTGATCCGCGTGCTGGACCGGGGGCGCGGGCTGTCGGGCGCGCGCACGACGCAGTTGACGGGCCGGTTCCGGCGCGGCACCAACGTGGCCGATGTGGTGGGATCGGGCCTTGGCCTGACCATCGTGCGCGAGGTAGCCCGCGCCCAGGGCGGAGAGTTCCGCATCACCGAACGGGAAGGAGGTGGCACATGCGCCGAATTATCGCTGCCCTTGTAGTCGCGGCAACCGTGGCCCTGCCCCGGACGGCCCTTGCCTTCGACGTGGAAGAGGAACAGCTGTTCCCCGCCCCGTCTGGTGCACCTGCTGCCCCCCTGCACATCCTGTCGACCACCGACACCGAGATTTTCGCGCCCCTCTTGGACGCATTTCAGGCCGACAATCCAGATGTGCCCATTCACTACACCGTGGCCAGCACGCAAGAGGTTTATAAGGCGCTGCACGATGAAGGGGCCGCCTTTGACCTTGCGGTGTCCTCAGCGATGGACCTGCAAATGAAGCTGGCCAATGACGGGTTTGCCCTGTCGCACCGCAGTGCGCCCACGCAGGCCCTGCCCGGTTGGGCCCGTTGGCGGGATCAGCTTTTTGCTTTTGCGCAGGAACCAGTGGTGATGATCGCCTCGGCCCGCGCCTTTGACGGCCCCCTGCCCCGCACCCGGTCCGACCTGATCCGCACCCTGCGCGACCGGCCAGAGGCCTTCGACGGGCGGATCGGCACCTATGACCCGAACCGGTCGGGCGCGGGATACCTGTTTGCCACGCAAGACGCTCGTCAGTCCGATACCTATTGGCGGCTGTCCGAGGTGATGGGCGGCCTGTCGCCCCGCCTCTATGACACCACCGGCGCGATGATCGCCGATGTGCAATCAGGCGATCTTGCGCTGGCCTATAACGTGCTGGGATCCTACGCCGAGGCGCAGCTGGACCCGGACGGCGACGCGCGGATCGTCGCCTTCGAGGATTTCACCCATGTGCTGCTGCGGACCGCATTGATCCCCCGCACGGCGTCCAACCCGGATGCGGCCGGGGCTTTCGTGGATTTCCTGTTGTCCGGGGATGGGCAGGCACTCATCGCATCGGAAACCGGCCTGCCCCCGATTTCAGAGGCGGCGCTTGCTGCCGACCCCTACCTGCGTCCGATCCGGCTGGACCCCGGGCTTCTGGTCTTCGTCGACCCGCTGAAACGGCAGCGTTTCCTGAACGAATGGACAGCGGCGGTGGTGCAGCCCTAAAGCCGCGCCACCTCGACCGTGTCGCGGGCGCCGTAGCCGTTGAACCGGGTCGTAACCCCGGTCAGATAGGCCCCCATGGACCCGAACAGGATATAATCCCCTTCGGCCAGGTCACCGGGCAGGTCGAGCGGCGCGGGAAGTTGATCAAGACTGTCGCAGGTCGGGCCAAAGACGATCCGGGCCGTGGACGCGGCAGCCCGCGTGGTGCCTTCGGGCGCGAAGACTCGGAACGCGGGCAACACCATCGACGGGAATTCGGACAGCCCGCCATAAATACCGTCGTTCAGATAGGCGCGGCCCGACCGCAGGGATTTGACCCGCACCGCATAGGCAAAGCTGTCCGCGACCAACCCGCGCCCCGGTTCGCAGACGAGCGCTGGTGGCGTTTCGAAGTGGGCCAGAGCGCCCCGGATCGCGTCGAAATAGGGGGTCAGGTCCAGCGGCTGGCCATTGCGGGCCGACGGGAACCCGCCGCCCACGTTGACCCGGGCCACCTGAACGCCCGCGGCGCGGGCAATACGCGCGGCGGCGGCAAGATAGGTGGCATAGGCCTCCGGATCACCGCATTGGGTGCCGACATGGAACGTCAGCGCCGGGGTCAGGCCGGCCGTGGCGACACGGGATAAGAGCGCCACGGCCTCGGCCTCCTCGGCGCCGAACTTGGCCCCGAAATCGTAATGCGCGCCGGCGACCGGCAGCTTGAACCGCACCGCCACCTCTCCGCCGATCCCGGCGGCGATTAGCTTGTCCAGTTCCGCCCTGTCATCAACCGACCAGGATGCAACCCCGGCGGCAATCCCCGCCGCGATCTCCTCGGTCGACCGAACCGGGTTGTTGTAATGCAGTACAGCACCCGGGCAGATCTTGCGGATCGTCGCGATCTCTTGTGGTGAGGCGACGTCGAACCCTTCGATCCCACCCGCGCAAAGTTCGGACAGGACCAGCCGCGAGGGGTTGGCCTTGACCGCATAGGTCACCATGCCGGGAAAGCCGTCCTGAAAGGCGCACAGCCGATCGCGCAGGGCGACGGGCGAAAAGAAATGCACCGGCACATCGGGCCGGGTGGCCGCCAGCCAGTTGATCGGATCGGTCGGAAGAAGGGGGCGCTGCAACATTGTCGGAACCTGCCTGCTGGTTTTCTTTTACTTTGCAGCAGGTCTTGGTCGATTCATCGCAGCACTTTGTGCAAATCGTTTGTATTTTTGGTCATTTCGACGTTAGCCTTGTCAGTATGACGGAACTTGATGAAATCGACCGGCAGCTACTGGCCCTTCTGGGGGCCAATGCCCGGCTGCCCGTGGCCAAGATCGCGACGAAACTGGGCATCGCCCGGACCACGGCGCAGGCGCGGCTGGACCGGCTGGAACGGGCCGGGGTAATCGCGGGCTATACCGTGAAACTGACCGAGGCGGCAGAGCGGAACATGATCCGCGCCACGGTGCTGATCCACATGCGGCCCACGGCGCAGGCCGCCGTGCTGCGGGAACTGGGGCGGCTGCCTGCAGTGGAACGGGTGCACACGACCTCGGGCCGGTTCGATCTGGCCTGCCAGCTGCGCACAGATAACACCATGGCGCTGGACGAGGCGCTGGACCGGATCGGCGCGATCGACGGGGTCGAGGTCATGGAAAGCCTGATCCACCTCTCGACACGGATCGACCGGACCGTGTGACCGGGGATGGTGGGTTGAAACCCACCTTACACCCCCACTCTCATTTTGCCCCAAATACTCCGGGGTAAATGGCCCGGCACGGGCCAGAGGGGCAGCGCCCCTGAAAAGTAAGGTGGGTTTCAACCCACCGCCCCCTTCCCGCTTCCCCTTGCCGCGAACTTTCGCTAACAGACCCCGGACGCGAAACCTGCCGCGCGAAAGGGACGATCATGCCGATGGAAAAGACATTCAACGCCGCCGAGGCCGAGGCCCGCATCTACAAGATGTGGGAGGACGCAGGCGCGTTCAAAGCCGGGGCCAATGCCTCGCGCGATGACACCTTCACCATCATGATCCCGCCCCCCAACGTGACCGGCGCGCTGCATGTGGGCCATGCCTTCAACAACACGCTTCAGGACATTCTGGTGCGCTGGCACCGGATGCGCGGCTTTGACACCCTCTGGCAGCCGGGGCAGGACCACGCGGGCATCGCCACCCAGCTTCAGGTCGAAAAGAAGCTGAAGGCCGAAAGCAACCTGCGCCGCACCGACATGAGCCGCGAGGATTTCCTGGCCAAGGTCTGGGAATGGAAGGGCCAATACGGCAACACCATCATCGACCAGCTGAAACGGCTCGGGTCGTCCTGCGACTGGTCGCGTAACGCCTTCACCATGTCCGGCGCCCCCGGTGCGCCCGAGGCCGACGCGCAGGGCAATTTCCACGACGCGGTGATCAAGGTTTTCGTCGACATGTACGAGAAGGGCCTGATCTATCGCGGCAAGCGGCTGGTCAACTGGGACCCGCATTTCGAGACCGCGATTTCCGACCTAGAGGTCGAGAATATCGAGGTCGACGGTCACATGTGGCACTTCAAATACCCGCTCGCCGGCGGCGCGACCTATACCTATGTCGAGAAGGACGAGGATGGAAATATCGTGCTGGAGGAAGAGCGCGATTACATCTCAATCGCCACCACGCGCCCCGAAACCATGCTGGGCGACGGCGCGGTCGCGGTTCATCCATCGGATGAACGGTACGCCCCAATCGTCGGAAAACTTTGCGAAATTCCGGTCGGACCGAAGGAACACCGCCGGTTGATCCCGATCATCACCGATGAATATCCGGACAAGGATTTCGGGTCGGGCGCGGTGAAGATCACCGGCGCGCATGACTTCAACGACTATCAGGTGGCCAAGCGCGGCGGCATCCCGATGTATCGCCTGATGGACGTAAAGGGTGCGATGCGGGCCGATGGCGCGTCCTACGAAGACTGCGCGACCACCGCCATGGCCGTGGCCAAGGGCGAGCGGACCCTGACCGAGGCCGAGGCCGACGCCATCAACCTTGTCCCCGATCACCTGCGCGGGCTGGACCGGTTCGAGGCGCGCGAAAAGGTGATTGCCGAAATCACCGCCGAGGGGCTGGCCGTGATGACCCGCGCCGACAACCCGGTTCTGGGCCGCAAGCTGGGCGAGGATGACGACCCGGCGGCGCTGGTCCCGCTGGTCGAGGCCAAGAAGATCATGCAGCCCTTTGGCGACCGGTCGAAGGTTGTGATCGAGCCGATGCTGACCGACCAATGGTTCGTCGACGCCGAAAAGGTCGTCGGCCCCGCGCTGGACGCGGTCCGCAATGGCGATGTGAAGATCATGCCGGAGTCCGGCGAAAAGACCTATTACCACTGGCTGGAAAACATCGAGCCCTGGTGCATCTCGCGCCAACTGTGGTGGGGGCATCAGATTCCGGTTTGGTATGCTCCGTTGACGGCTCTTGTCGTCGATCCAAAGGAGATCCCAGGCGTCACGGTGCACGAGTCGTCTATGACCGTAGCGATCTGCGCAGCAACCGAGGCCGAGGCCGTCGAAAAAGCCAGCTCATTTTTTGAACAACCCTGTAAGGCCGTGGCCGACATGGAAGAAGCTGTTGAATCGCTTGATGCGTTTGACGACGAACTCCCGATCTACCGCGACCCGGACGTCCTCGACACTTGGTTCTCCTCCGGCCTCTGGCCCTTCGGCACCCTAGGCTGGCCCAATTGGGACGATAGCACGTCGAAATACTTCCCCACCGACGTTCTGATCACCGGGCAGGATATCCTGTTCTTCTGGGTCGCGCGGATGATGATGATGTCCCATGCGGTCATGGGCCAGAACCCGTTCCACACCGTTTATCTGCACCAGCTTGTCCGCGACGAGAAGGGCAAGAAGATGTCGAAGACCACAGGCAATGTCATCGACCCGCTGGTGATCGTCGATGAATACGGGGCCGATGCGCTGCGCTTTACCAATGCCTCTATGGCGGCGATCGGCGGCGTGCTGAAACTGTCCGAGGACCGGATCAAGGGCTTCCGCAACTTCGGCACCAAGCTGTGGAACGCCTTTAGCTTTGCCGATCATTACGACGTGGCCTTTGCGGGCGAAAACGCACGGCCCGACGCGCAAAATACGCTAAACAAATGGATCATCGGTGAAACCGCCAAAACGCTGAGCGAGGTCGACGAGGCCCTGACCTCTTATCGCTTCAACGACGCGGCGCAGACGCTCTACGCCTTTGTCTGGGGCAAGGTCTGCGACTGGTATGTCGAGCTGTCAAAGCCGATTCTACAGGGCGAGGACGCCGCCGCCAGGACCGAAACCGAGCAGACGCTTGCCTGGGTTCTGGATCAATGCCTGATCCTGTTGCACCCGTTCATGCCCTTTATCACCGAAGAGCTGTGGGGCATCTCGAATAGCGAGCGCCCGAAAATGCTGATCCATGCGGATTGGCCGGAATACAATGCGGCTGATCTGGTAGATACCGAGGCAGACCGCGAGATGAACTGGGTCATCACCCTGATCGAAAGCGTCCGGTCAGTCCGCGCTCAAATGCATGTGCCTGCAGGTCTGAAAGTGCCCCTGGTGGTGTCGTCACTGGACACAAACGGCCAAGCCGCTTGGAACAACAACGAAGCGATGATCAAGCGTCTGGCACGGATCGACAGCCTGAGCATGGTCGACAGTTTCCCCAAAGGCACGGCGACCATCCCTGTCGAAGGGGCGACGTTTGGCCTGCCTTTGGCCGATATCATCGACGTGGCCGAGGAAAAGGCGCGGCTCGAAAAGACCCTGGGCAAGTTGCAGAAGGAGCTGGGCGGGCTGCGGGGCCGGTTGAACAACCCCAAATTCGCCGCCTCTGCCCCCGAAGAGGTGGTGGAAGAGGCCCGCGCCAACCTTGCCCTGCGCGAAGAGGAAGAGGCGCAGCTGACCGCCGCGCTGGCGCGTCTGGCCGAGATCGGCTGAGACACGGCACCGGCCAGTCCTTGGATTGGCCGGGCACACCCCGAAGACGACTTGCTCCTCTCCTGCGTCGGTGCGACACTTCCGATGCATTAGCGCAGGAAACGGCCCATGCCCCGGTGGCTCGACAAGATCGCGGAACGGCGGATGCTCAAGGCGCGGGCCGAGGGCAAATTGCAGGGTCTGTCGGGCGAGGGAAAGCCACTGCCCGAGCGGCCCGGTGACGCCTTTGTCGATCCGGGCGAGGCCGTCGGATTCCGGATCATGGCCGAGGCGGGCGCCCTGCCCGAGGAGATTACCATCAAGCGGCAGATCGAGGCGGTGAAGGCCCAATTGGCCGGGTTGACCGATCCGGCGGACCGCAAGGCAGTGATGGCCGAGTTATCCCGGCTTCAGACGAAACTTGCCATGGCGGAAGAGGCCCGGCGCAAATTTTTGCGGGACTGACAGGGGTGGTGGGTTGAAACCCACCTTACCCCCGGCGCCTCGTAAGGTGGGTCTTGACCCACCGCTATGGCACGACCCGGTCCACCGCCCGCATCATCCCCAATCCCTTGTCATAGACGAGCGTCAGGATGCGCCGCCCGCCGGTCCGGGCCGCGATCTGCGGCAGGGTCCGGACGCCCGCAGCGGCGGCGGCGGTCAGGATGAACCCGCGTCGGGTCAGTTTGGTCATGGGCAATCTCCCTTCTGATCCAACCTATGTGCGCCCATCCTGCCGCCAACCCCTTGCACAGGGGGGAATTTCGGCGCTTATCTTCCCCCATGACAGATGATCCCCGCCTGACCCCGCTCGCCCAGAGCCTTCCTGCCACCGTCCCCTTTGTCGGACCAGAGGCGCAGGAACGCGCGCGGGGCCGTCCCTTTGCCGCCCGTCTTGGGGCGAACGAGAGCCTGTTCGGCCCGTCGCCCCGCGCCATCGCCGCGATGGAACGGGCCGCGTCCGAGGTCTGGATGTATGGCGATCCCGAAAGCCATGAGCTTCGGGCGGCAATTTCGGCGGCGCTTGGCGTGCCGGCCCCCAATATCGCCATTGGCGAAGGGATCGACGGGCTGTTGGGCCTTGTGGTGCGCCTGTTCGTCGGGCCGGGGGATGCGGTTGTCACCTCGGCCGGGGCCTACCCGACTTTCAACTATCACGTGGCCGGGTTCGGCGGGGTGCTGCACACCGTCCCCTATACCGGCGACCATGAAGACCCCGACCGGCTGATCGCCAAGGCCCGCGAGGTGGGGGCAAAGCTGATCTATATCGCCAACCCCGACAACCCCATGGGCACATGGCACCGGGCCGAGACCATCGAAAAGATGATCCGCCAAGTGCCCGACGGCTGCCTGCTTGTGTTGGACGAGGCCTATATCGAGTTTGCCCCAGCCGAGGCTGTGCCCGCGACCGACCCGGACGACCCCCGCGTGATCCGGATGCGGACCTTTTCCAAGGCCCATGGGATGGCGGGGGCGCGGGTCGGCTATGCCATCGGCGCCGCGGATGTGATCACCGCCTTCAACAAGGTGCGCAACCATTTCGGCATGTGCCGGATCAGCCAGGCCGGGGCGCTGGCCGCCATTCAGGATGCGGACTGGTTGGCCCATATCCGGGCAACCGTCGCCGCCGCACGAGACCGGATCGCAGCGATTGCCGCCGACAACGGGCTGCGGGCTGTTCCGTCGGCCACCAATTTCGTTGCCATCGACTGCGGCTCGGATGGTGATTTCGCCCGTGCGGTCCTGTCGGGTCTGGTGGCGCGGGACATCTTCGTACGGATGCCCTTCGTCGCGCCACAGGATCGCTGCATCCGGGTCAGCGTGGGCCGCGCCGAAGACATCGACGCCTTTGCCGCCGCCCTGCCGGGCGCCTTGGCCGACGCACGGAAACGTTAACCGCGTTTTGGTGGAAACGGGCTAAACTGTGCGGAGAAAAGGACCCCGCCGATGCCAGAGCCGCATATCCCCCGCCCGGTCGAGAATTACACCAACGCCTTCCTGACCATGTGTTGGGTGATCCTGTTCATGGGGCTTTGGGTGATCCACGCGGTGGCCGGGGCGATCTGGGTGGCGATCACCGCAGCGGCGGTGGACCGGACCATCACCCTGATCGGACGGCTGCGGGGTTAGGTGGGTCAAGACCCACCTTACGGGGTCAGCGCAGGCCGTAAGGTGGGTTTCAACCCACCGTTCCGGCGATGACCCGCGTTGCGGCCTCGACCGCGCCCGATCCATGCGCAATGTCCAGCGCCTTCAGTCCCGCATCAATCGTGCCGATGACCCCAAGGATCATATGGGCGTTCACATGTCCCATATGCCCGATCCGGAACCATGCATCCTCTGGCACCCGGCCCAGCCCGATCCCAAGGGTCAGCCCGGCCTCAAACTCGCACCAATGCCGCAACCGGTCGGCATCGGGGCTGTCCATCCCGACCGAGGTGACCGCATGGGACCGGTGCGCCGGGTCCGCCACGTTCAACCGCAGCGCCCCGCCCTGCCCCCATGCATCGCAGGCGGCCCAGATGGCACGGGCGAGCGTTTCGTGCCGGGTCCAGACATTTTCCAACCCTTCCTCACCGATCATGTCCAGCGCCTCGCGCAGGCCATAAAGGTGATGGGTCGGGGCGGTTCCATCGAAATACTGGTAATACATCTCCGGCTTCGCCCGCGGCCGCCAATCCCAGTAGCGACTGGCAAGATCCGCATCTTCGCGCCAGCGATCCGCCTTGTCGTTGAACCAGGCGAACCCGATCCCCGGCGGGGTCATCAGCCCCTTTTGCGAGGCGGCGATGGTCACATCCGCGCCCCAGGCGTCCATCTCGTAGCGGTCACAGCCCATCGAGGCGATGCAATCCACCATCAAAAGCGCCCCGTGTCCGACCGCGTCCAGCAGGTCCCGCACCGCCCGCACATCGTTGCGGATCGACGACGACGTATCGACATGGCACATCAGCACCGCGCGGATCTTTTGCCCGGTGTCGGCCCGTAGCGCCGTTTCGATCTGGTCGAAATCAAATGGCGACCGCTCACCGAAATGCATCAGGTCCACGTCCAGATGCAGCCCGGTGGCCATTTCCGACCAGCCGATCCCGAACCGGCCCGAGGACAGAACCAGCACCTTGTCGCCGCGCGAACAGGTGTTGCACAGGGCCGCCTCCCACAATCCATGACCATTGGCGATATAGATCGTGGCGTTGCCATCGGTCCCGGCCACGGCCTTAAGGTCGGGGATCAGGCTGTGGGTCAGGTCGGGCAGTTCCCCGGTATAGATGTTCGGCGCGGGCCGATGCATCGCCCGCAGCACCCGGTCGGGCATCACCGACGGGCCGGGAATGGCAAGATAGGACAGACCGTTGGCCAAGGACATGGAACACCCCGCAGAACTAATATGAGTCGGCCAGACCCTAGTGCCCAAGATGCCGAAGGTGTAGGGCGAAAAACCCGCGCCCCCGAACCGCGATCAAGCCTACCCAGAAGGGTTACAACGTATTATCATTGCGGGCAAAACAGCACGCGGGCAGCATGACGGCACTTTCGCAATACGAACGTCTGGAATCGACCGGCCTGTGGCGCGCGGCGCCCGGGGAACAGCGGCGCGAGGTCACGGTGTCTTTCGGCGATGCGACGCTGGTAATTGCCGATAGCGCGGGCCGACCCCTGACCCATTGGTCGCTTGCCGCCATTGAACGGGTCAACCCGGGCCAGCGCCCGGCGGTCTTTGCCCCGGATGCGGAACGCAGCGAAACGCTTGAGGTCGAGGACGACATCATGATCGGCGCGGTGGAAACCGTGCGCAAGACCATCGCCCGGCGACGGCCCCGGCCCGGCCGGTTGCGCTGGTTGGGACTGGCGATGTCGGTTGCGGGGATGGCGGCGCTTGGGTTTCTGTGGCTGCCCGATGCGCTGCGGAACCATACGTTGGGCGTTGTTCCGCCCGCCAAGCGCAGCGAGATCGGCGCGACCCTTCTGGGCCATATGCAACGCCTGACTGGCCCAAGTTGCCGCGACGCGATGGGCACGGCGGCGCTGACGCGGCTGCGCGCCCGGGTTCTGGGGGCCGGCAGCCAGATCCAGCTTGTGGTGGTGCCCGACGGCGTGCCCACGTCGCGTAGCCTGCCCGGCGGGATTACCCTCCTGAATCGCGGGCTAGTCGAGGATTATGAGGATCCCGCCGTGGTTGCGGGCTATGTTCTGGCCGAATTGGCGCACAACCTGTCATCCGACCCGCTTGACCCCTTGCTGAAGGCGGCGGGCCTGCGGGCCACGATTACCCTGCTGACAACCGGTGACCTTCCGCCCGAGGTTCTGCGCAGCTACGCCGAAACCCTGGTCAGCACGCCGCCGGCACAGCCCGACGCCGACGCCTTGATCGCACAGTTTGCACGGGCCGAAATCGCCGCCAGCCCCTTTGCCTATGCCGTTGATATCACCGGGGAAACCACGCTTGACCTGATCGAGGCCGACCCGATGGCGGGCAGCACCGCACCGCCAATCCTGTCGGACAGGGATTGGGTCGCGCTTCAGGGGATTTGCGGGGGCTGACCGGTGCCCAAGAAAAGGCCCCGCATAACCAGCGCGAGGCCCTTTCCCGGGAGAACCGGTTAGCGACGCAGGAACGCGTCGGAATATCCCGCGCCTCGGACCACCGACAGGGCCGATCCGAGCGCGGATTGCGAGGCAAAGGGCCCCGCGACGATGACAGTCAATTCCTGCCCATTGCGGGTCACAGTGCCCCGCCGGGCGGGCAGGCCGAGCGCGATCAACCGCTGCGCGGCGGCTTCGGCGTTGGCGGGGTTGGCGAAGGTGCCGACCTGAACATAGCGGTGGCTGGCCGCGACCTGCGGTTGCTGCTGGTCCGGCGCGGTCTGGGTCGGGGCCACGGCCCGGGCAGAGCTGTGCACGTTCCGCACCAGCTGCGGGCCGCGGTTCGGGTTCAGACGCCCATCATCCCACGCGGGTTCATAGCCTTCCGGCGGGGTGGCCCGGTGCGGCGTAGCGACTGGCGGGTTTGACAGCGGCGGCGGAGCGAACCATCCGCCGACTTGCGTGCGGTTAGACTGATGGGTCTGCGGGGTCGTCATCGGCGCAGCGCGGCTGACAGTGCCCGACGGCGATTGCGTTTGCGGGCCGCAGCGAACGCCCTGCCCTGACAGATAGCGCGCGCTGACCGGGCTGAGATCCGGGCAGGACGTCGCCACCGGGGCGGCAACCGGCGCAACGGGCGCAGAGGCAACCGCGACGGGGGCCGACGGGGCGGCGGGTGACGCCGGGGACATCGGGGCCGTGGGCCGGGCAATGGCCGCGGGAACCGTCGCGGCCACGGTCGCGCTGACCGGCTGGGTCTGCGGGCCGCAACGGACGGGCAGCCCGGTCCGGGCATTGATATAGCGGCGGCCAGTTGCGCTGATGTCCGTGCAGATCTCTGCGATGGTCATGCGGCGCGGTTCCGTGCTGGCCGCAGGGGCAGCCGGGGCGGCTGTCGGGATCGGCGCGGCGCTGGCCAGAACCGGGGCCGGACCACAATCGATCGGCTGCCCCGTCCGGGCACTGATATAGCGCGGTTGCACCCCGAATTTGCCGTCGCAGGCTTCGGCGCGACTAATCCGGCGCGGTTCGGGCTGCTCTACCACTGCCGGGCTGGGCGTTGGCGCAGGGGCCGTTGCCCGGACCGGGGTCGGGGTTCCGGGCGGCGGCGCAATCTGCGGGGTGGTGGCCCGGACGGTCGGCGGCGTTGTCACGGAGGCCACTGTTTCCATCGGCGCCGGACCTTCAGGGCGCGACGGCGCCGCGGCGACGTTTTCGGGTTGTGCCATCTGGATGATCGGGGCGGCGGGCGCGGCGGCGGCCGGGGCACCGGCCACCTGCGTCGGTGAATAGCCGCACAGCTGCTGGCGGTTCCGGTCGACGCGCGGCACCCAGGTGGTCACACCACCGATACCTGCGCGAATGAAAATACAGCCGTTGCTGTCTACATATTGTGTGCCGGTGTAGCTGGCCGGGGGAAGCTCAGCAGGCGCGCCCTGCGCAAATGCGGGCCCATTCACCAAAACCGCAATCATGGCAGCAGATGCGACGCGAGACAGCACAATCATTCCCCCGAACAGAATTTGTCGAAGAATGCATGACAATCAGGCGTGTGTAAAGGAGATTACCCCCCTATTTCGTACCAAACATGCGGTCGCCCGCATCACCTAGTCCGGGGACAATATATCCATGGTCGTTCAGGTGATCGTCTACAGATGCTGTGACGATCGGCACGTCGGGATGGGCCTCTTTCATGCGGGCGATGCCCTCGGGCGCGGCCAGCAGGCACAGGAAAATCAGGTTCTTCGCCCCGGCCTCCTTCAACATATCGATGGCGGCGGCAGAGGAATTCCCGGTGGCCAGCATCGGGTCCACCACGATGGTCAGACGGTCCTCCAACTCGGCCGGAACCTTGAAGTAATACTTCACCGGCTGAAGCGTTTCCTCGTCCCGGTAAAGACCCACAAAACCGACCCGCGCATTGGGGATCAGGTCCAGAATACCGTCAAGCAGCCCGTTGCCCGCCCGCAGGATCGACACCAGCGCCAGTTTTTTCCCGTCAATCGTCGGCGCATCCATCTGGCACAATGGTGTATCGATCGTCTTGGTCGTCATCGGCAGATTGCGCGTGACCTCATAGGCCAGCAGGTGGCTGATTTCGTGCAGCAGTTGGCGGAACGACTTGGTCGACGTATCGACCTCGCGCATCAGGGTCAGCTTGTGCTGGACCAGCGGGTGGTCGACGACGGTCAGTTGTTGGGTCATTGGGCGGCCTCCAGACGTTTCGCGATCTTGTCCTTGGTTGCGTCATCGCAGAAGGCCGCGTCAAGCGCGGTCTGGTTCAGGGCGCGCAATTCCTCTTCCTCCCAGCCGAAAACCTTGGCCAGCATGTTGAATTCGTCGGTCATCGTGGTCTTGAAGAAGGGTGGATCGTCAGTCGACACGGTGACATTCACTCCCCGTTCGCGCAGGCGGGCGATGGGATGGTCCTTCCACGATTTCACCGCGCCAAGGAACACATTGGACCCCGGGCAAACCTCAAGCGTGATGCCCGCCTCGGCGATCTGATCGACAAGGGCAAGGTCGTGGATCGCGTTGATCCCATGGCCGATCCGCTCCACCCGCAGGTCGCGGATCGTGTCGGCCACCATGTCCGGCCCACCCCATTCCCCGGCGTGACAGGTCAGGCGCAGCCCGGCCTCGCGCGCCATGTCGAAACTATAGGTGAAATCACCGGGGCGGCCCATCATCTCGGCCCCGGCCATGCCGAAGCCGGTAATGAAATCGCCCTTGGTCTCGGCGGCACAGAGGGCGGCGGTCTTCGCCTGCTCCGGCCCGAAATGGCGGATGCAGGTGATGATGCCCTTGAGCGTGATGCCCATTCTCGCTTCGGCCTCGGCGGCGGCATCCTCCATCGCGGAAAGATAGTCGCGCCAGGCGGCCAGATCACCGCCGCCGCAGAAATCCGGCGACAGGAAGGTTTCGGAATAGACCACGCCGTTTGCGGCGCTTTCCTCCAGCACGGCAAGGGTCAGACGGCGGAAATCCTCGGGGCCTTGCAGGGTCGTGCAGGCGGCCTCGTAGACCTGAAGGAAATGGTCGAAATCACGGTAGGCATAGCTGCCGTCTTCATTGAATATCTTGCTGATATCAATGTTCTTTTCCTTTGCGAGCCCGCGAATGAAGGTGGGCGGTGCGCCCCCTTCGAGGTGCAGGTGCAATTCGACCTTGGGCAGGGATCTGTAACTCATAGAAAACTCCGTCCGGGGCCTTGGGCGGGCACGCCCAGATGGGCGGCCACGCTTGCGGCGATGTCTGTAAAGGCCAATGTGCCAAGGGCGCGCGCGCCGATCCCGTGAACCAGAACAGGCACCTGTTCGCGGGTGTGGTCGGTGCCCACCCAGGTCGGGTCGTTGCCATGATCGGCGGTGACGATCAGCAGGTCACCGTCCCGCAGGCGGGGCAGGATTTCAGATAGTTCAGCATTAAACCATTCAAGATGCCGGGCGTAGCCGGACACGTCGCGCCGGTGCCCGTATTCGCTGTCGAACTCGACGAAATTGGCAAAGACCAGCGCGCCATCGGCGGCCTCTTCCACCAGATCGGACAGGTGACCCATCAGCTCGGCATCGCGACCCTTGCGGACCTCGTCGATCCCGCGCATGGAAAAGATGTCGCCGATCTTGCCGATCGCATAGACCGGGTGACCGGCCCCCTGCACCCAATCACAAAGCGTCGGCGCGGGCGGCGCGATGGCGATGTCCTTGCGGTTGGCGGTGCGGGTAAACCCCTCTTCCACAGAGCCGACAAAGGGGCGGGCAATGACCCGCCCGACCTTCATTCTGTGTAGAAGCGGCGCAACGGACTTGCACAAATCATACAATTTTTGCAGCCCAAAGGCCGTTTCATGGGCCGCAATTTGCACAACACTGTCAGCAGAGGTGTAACAGATGGGCCAGCCAGTGCGCAGATGTTCAGCCCCGAAATCGGCGATAACCTTGGTGCCGGACGCGTGGCAATTGGCAAGAATGCCTTCGGTGCCGGCGGCCTTGCACAGGGCCTCGGTCACCTTTTCGGGGAAGGCCGGTTGGGTGTCGGGGAAGGTGTGCCAATCCCACGGCACCGGCACGCCGGCCAGTTCCCAGTGACCCGAGGGCGTGTCCTTGCCACGTGATGCTTCCCGGGCGACGCCCCAGGCGCCGGTTGGCACCGCGTCCAGCCCCGGCGTCGCAATCCCGGTCGAGGCGCGGAGGGCCGCGCCCAACCCCAATGTGTCCAACGTGCCAACAGACAACGGGCCGCTGCGCCCCTCAACTGCACGCCCGTCGGCGCAGGCCTGCGCGATATGGCCAACGGTATTGGCGCCGGTATCCGGCACATCGCCGTTGAAATAGCTGTCGGCATCCGGCGCGCCGCCGATCCCGACGCTGTCGATCACCAGAAGAAACGCGCGCGGCATCAGTCGATCCTTTCGTGAACCAGGGGGAAGGGCTCTGGCGCGTCACCGATCCTGATCGCGGCGATGACGGCCTTTGCCGCAGCCTCGGCCCCGGCCTCGGTCCGGGCATGGATCGTGCACAGGGGATCGCCCTTCGCCACCTTCACGCCGCGCCCCACCACGTCGGTCAGGCCAACCGCCGGGTCGATCCGGTCGGTTTCAACCCGACGCCCGCCGCCAAGGTCGACCACCGCCAACCCCAAAGCTTCACCATTGATTTCATTGATATATCCATCCAGTGGCGCGGGCACGTCGCCGATCACTGGCGCCTTGGGCAGATGGGTCATCCAGTCCTTTTCCATGTCCGGCGGGCCGCCCAATTCGGCCACCATAGCCGCGAAATGGGCCATGGCGCGGCCCGAGGATATCGCCTCGGCCATCTTCTCTTCCGCCTCGCCTTCCTCTTCGCCCACAAGCGCCAGAAGCCGCCCGCCCAGCGACACGGTCAGGTCGTGCAGGCGCGGGGCGGCGGCGCGGTTTCCAGCCATCACCTCCATGCAGATCGCGACCTCGAGCGCGTTGCCAAGGACCGGGGCCAGTGGTTCGTTCATGTCTGTGATCAGCGCGGCGGTCGCACAGCCCGCCCCGTTGGCAGTGTCCACAATCGACCGGGCCAGCGCGCGGGCGTCATCGGCGGTCTTCATGAAGGCGCCGGTGCCAACCTTGACGTCCATGACCAGGGCCTCCAGCCCGGCGGAGAGTTTCTTGGACAGAATCGATGCGGTGATCAGGTCGATGGATTCGACGGTCGCGGTCACGTCGCGAATGGCATAGAGCCGACGGTCCGCCGGGGCGATCCGCCCGGTCGCCCCGACCACGGCGCAGCCGACCTTGCGGACGAGCGGCCGCAGCTTGTCTTCCTCGATCTGGGCCACGACGCCCGGGATCGCTTCCATCTTGTCGAGCGTTCCGCCCGTATGGCCCAGCCCCCGGCCCGAAATCATCGGCACGAAGGCACCGCAGGCCGCCAGCGCGGGCGCAAGGATCAGCGACACGCAATCGCCCACCCCGCCGGTCGAATGTTTGTCGACCACCGGGCCGGGCATGTCCCAGCGCAGCACATCACCGCTGTCGCGCATGGCACGGGTCAGGTTGACCCTGCCCTCGGCCCCGATCCCGTTCAGAAGAACCGCCATGGCAAAGGCCCCGGCCTGCGCGTCTGACACGGCTCCGCTGGCCAACCCATTGGCGAACCACTGCAATTCCTCGGCGGTCGGGATGTCGCGGTTGCGTAGTTTGGCGATGATCGCGCGGGCGTCCATCGTCAACTCCGCACCATGTAGTCTTCGGTGAAGACGCCGGGCAGCAGGTCGCCGATGGTGGTTTCCAGCGTTTTGCCATCCGTTGTGGCCAGCGTCACCTTGACCCCGGGTTTCCCGAATTCGGCCAGCTTCTGTCGGCAGCCGCCACAGGGCGACACCGGGATCGGGCTGTCGGCGATCACTGCCACCTCGGCGATCTCGGTTTCGCCTGCAGCGATCATCGCGGCAATCGCACCCGCCTCGGCACAGGTGCCTTCGGGATAGGCCACGTTTTCCACGTTGCACCCCTGATGCACCGCACCGCCCGTACCAAGGATGGCCGCGCCGACCTTGAAATTCGAATAGGGCGCATAAGCCCGTTCGCGCACATCGCGCGCCGCATCGACAAGGGACATCTGGCACCTCTTTTTTGACCAAGTATTCAAAAAACCACAAGGCCCGTCCGGGCGCAAGGGTTTATGCAGCTTCCTGCCCCGCGATACCATTTGCAAGTTTCACCTTAAGCTGTGTATTGGAAAGGCCCCCTTCCCCGGCGGAAGGCAAAATGGTTTAAAGTTAAACCATACAAGATACAGGAGGCCCCCGCATGTCCGACGACAATCGCGAAGCCCTGCGCCGCGCCGCGCTGGAATACCATCAGTTCCCGAAACCCGGCAAACTGGAGATCCGCGCGACCAAGCCACTGGCCAACGGCCGCGACCTGTCCCGCGCCTATTCGCCAGGCGTGGCCGAGGCCTGCCTGGAGATCAAGGCAAACCCCGACACTGCCCGCGATTATACCGCACGCGGCAACCTTGTGGCGGTCGTGTCAAACGGCACCGCGGTTCTGGGTCTGGGCAATATCGGCGGGCTGGCGTCGAAGCCGGTGATGGAAGGCAAGGCCGTCCTGTTCAAGAAATTCGCCAATATCGACTGTTTCGATATCGAGGTGAACGAACCGGACCCGGAGAAGCTGGCCGATATCGTCTGCGCGCTGGAGCCGACCTTTGGCGCGATCAACCTTGAGGACATCAAGGCACCCGACTGTTTCATCGTCGAGAAGATCTGCCGCGAACGGATGAACATCCCCGTCTTTCATGACGATCAGCACGGCACCGCCATCGTTGTCGGCGCGGCGGCGACCAACGCGCTTCAGGTCGCGGGCAAACGGTTCGAGGACGTGAAGGTCGTCAGCACCGGCGGCGGGGCAGCGGGCATTGCCTGTCTGAATATGCTGCTGAAACTGGGTGTGAAGCGCGAAAACGTCTGGCTGTGCGATATCGAAGGGCTGGTCTATCACGGTCGCGAAAAGGAAATGACCCCGCAGAAGGCGGCCTTTGCCCAAGGCGACAGCCCGGCCACGCTGGCCGATGTAATCGACGGCGCGGACCTGTTTCTTGGCCTGTCCGGCCCCGGCGTTCTAAAGCCCGAGATGGTTGCGAAGATGGCCAAGG
Source organism: Marivivens marinus (assembly GCF_035969385.1). Lineage (NCBI taxonomy): Bacteria > Pseudomonadati > Pseudomonadota > Alphaproteobacteria > Rhodobacterales > Paracoccaceae > Marivivens > Marivivens marinus. Next base: position 182,252 of record NZ_JAYKKJ010000005.1, read on the forward strand.
GCCCGATCATCTTTGCCCTTGCCAACCCGACCCCGGAAATTCAGCCGGACGAGGCCCGCGCTGTTGCCCCCGATGCCATCATCGCAACGGGCCGCAGCGACTACCCCAATCAGGTCAACAACGTGCTGTGCTTCCCCTTTATCTTCCGGGGGGCGCTGGACGTGGGCGCGACCGAGATCAACGACGAAATGCAGGTGGCCTGTGTCGAAGGTATCGCCGCCCTTGCCCGCGCCACCACCAGCGCCGAGGCCGCAGCCGCCTACCGCGGGGAAAAGCTGACCTTTGGGGCCGACTATCTGATCCCCAAACCGTTCGACCCGCGCCTGATGGGGGTCGTCGCGAGCGCCGTGGCCAAGGCCGCGATGGAAACCGGCGTCGCCCAGCGCCCGCTGGACGATCTGGCCGCCTACAAGCGCAAGCTGGACGCCTCGGTCTTCAAGTCCGCCTTTATCATGCGCCCGGTGTTCGAAGCTGCCCGCAGCGCCGAACGCAAGATCGTCTATGCCGAGGGCGAGGACGAACGGGTGCTGCGCGCCGCGCAGGCGGTGATGGAGGAAACCACCGACACCCCGATCCTGATCGGTCGCCCCGAGGTGATCGAACGGCGGTGCGAACGGGCGGGCCTGAAGATCCGGCCGCTGACCGATTTCGAGATCGTGAACCCCGAAAACGACCCGCGCTACCGCGACTACTGGGGCACCTACCACGAGTTGATGGCCCGTCAGGGCGTGACCCCGGACCTTGCCAAGGCGATCATGCGCACGAATACCACCGCGATTGCCGCCGTCATGGTCCATCGTGGAGAGGCCGACAGCATGATCTGCGGCACCTTCGGCCAGTTCCTGTGGCACCTGAACTATGTCCAGCAGATCCTTGGGCGGGGCGGGCTGCACCCGGTCGGGGCGCTGTCGCTGATGATCCTTGAAGATGGGCCGCTGTTCGTGGCCGATACGCAGGTGCACCCGAACCCGACCCCGGAACAGATCGCCGAGACAGTGATCGGCTGCGCCCGCCATGTGCGCCGCTTTGGCGTGACCCCAAATATCGCGCTCTGCTCTCATTCTCAGTTCGGCAACCTGGATTGCGATACCGGCAACCGAATGCGGGCCGCCATCGACATCCTGGACAGCCAGCCCCGCGATTTCTGCTACGAGGGGGAAATGCATGTCGATGCCGCGCTGGACATGGACCTGCGCGACCGCATCTTCCCCGGCAGCCGGATGAAGGGCGCGGCCAATGTGCTGGTCTTCGCCAATACCGATGCGGCCTCGGGCGTGCGCAATATCCTGAAGATGAAAGGCGGCGGGCTGGAGGTCGGGCCGATCCTGATGGGCATGGGCAACCGGGCGCATATCGTCACCCCGTCGATCACGCCGCGCGGGCTGTTGAACATGTCCGCGCTCGCCGGGACACCGGTGACGCTCTACAGCTAGGCGCGACTCGGGTTTCGCAAATTAGATTTGCAGATTTGCAGAACGCGCGTCGCGGGCTGCAAATCCCGCCCGTCCGCTACGGGTTTGCAAAAGTTTGCAGTCCCGAACGGCGATATCTGCAAATTTTCTGCGCCAATCTGCCGCTGCCCCTGCCATGGCGCTTGCCCGCGTCGCACCCCCCCGCGTAACACATTTCCAACGCTGAGGAGGAGACAGCACATGGGTTACAAGGACGTCTATGACAGCTGGAAGGCCGACCCCGAGGGGTTCTGGATGGAACAGGCCAAGGCGATTGACTGGGACACCCCGCCGACCAAGGCGCTGAACGATACGAATGCGCCGCTGTATGAATGGTTCACCGACGCCCGCGTGAACACCTGCTATAACGCGGTCGACCGCCACGTCGAAAACGGCCGCGCCGATCAGGCGGCGATCATCTATGACAGCCCGATCACCGGGGTGAAGGACCAGATCACCTATGCCCAGCTGAAGGACAAGGTTGCGGGCCTGGCCGGAGCGCTGACCGCGCGCGGTGTAACCAAGGGCGACCGGGTCATCATCTACATGCCGATGGTGCCAGAGGCGCTGGTGGCCATGCTGGCCTGCGCCCGGATCGGGGCGATACATTCGGTCGTCTTCGGCGGGTTCGCGGCCAACGAACTGGCCGTTCGGATCGACGACGCCAAGCCCAAGGCGATCATCGCCGCCTCTTGCGGGATCGAGCCGGGCCGCGTGGTCGATTACAAACCGCTTCTGGACGGCGCGATCGAGGCCGCCAACCACAAGCCGGAGTTCTGCGTCATCTTCCAGCGCGAGCAAAGCCCGTCCGAGCTGGTCGAGGGCCGCGATGTGGACTGGTTCGCCGCGCAAGAGGGCGTCGCCCCGGCGGACTGCGTCCCGGTCGAAGGCGACCACCCGGCCTATATCCTTTATACGTCGGGCACCACGGGCGCGCCCAAAGGCGTTGTTCGTCCGACTGCGGGCCATCTGGTCGCGCTGAACTGGACCATGAAGGCGATCTACAATGTCGATCCGGGCGATGTGTTCTGGGCCGCGTCCGACGTGGGCTGGGTCGTGGGTCATTCCTACATCTGCTACGGGCCGCTGATCCACGGCAACACGACGGTTGTCTTCGAAGGCAAACCCGTGGGCACCCCCGACGCCTCGACCTTCTGGCGGGTCATCTCGGAACACAACGTGCGCAGCTTCTTTACCGCGCCGACCGCCTTCCGCGCGATCAAGCGGGACGATCCCAAAGGCGAGATGATCAAGGATTTCGACATCTCCTGCCTGCGGGCGCTCTATCTGGCGGGCGAACGGGCCGACCCCGACACCATCGAATGGGCGCAGAAAGTGATGAACGTTCCCGTCTATGACCATTGGTGGCAGACCGAAACCGGCTGGACCATCGCCGGTAACCCCGCGGGGATCGAGGCGCTACCGGTCAAGATCGGGTCGCCCACCGTGGCGATGCCAGGCTATGACGTGCAAATCCTTGACGAAGGCGGTCATCCGATGAAACCGGGCGAGCTGGGCGCGATCGCGGTGAAACTACCCCTGCCGCCGGGCACCCTGCCGACCCTGTGGAACGCCGAAGACCGGTATCGCAAATCCTATCTGACCACCTTCCCGGGCTACTACGAGACCGGCGACGCGGGAATGATCGACGAAGACGGATACCTCTACATCATGGCCCGCACCGATGACGTCATCAACGTGGCCGGACACCGCCTGTCGACCGGCGGGATGGAGGAAGTTCTGGCCGCCCACCCCGACGTTGCCGAATGCGCTGTGATTGGCGTCAGCGACGAATTGAAAGGGCAACTGCCCATGGGGTTCCTCTGCCTGAACAAAGGCTGTGACCGCCCGCATGACGAGGTGGTCAAGGAGGTGGTGAAGCTGGTCCGCGACAAGATCGGCCCGGTTGCGGCCTTCAAACTGGCCGTGGTGGTGGACCGGCTGCCCAAGACCCGGTCGGGCAAGATCCTGCGCGGGATCATGGTCAAGATCGCGGACGGTCAGGACTACAAGATGCCCGCCACCATCGACGACCCGGCGATTCTGGATGAGATCCGCGAGGCGCTTCAGACCCTCGGCTACGCCAAGGCCTGATCCTAGACGATGGAAATGGTTCGGGCGGTCCAATGTGCCGCCCGACGCCGATTCTGGGCAAACTATTGTTCCCGTTGCCACATGGGCCCGACACGCCCTACCCTGCGGTATGGATGGGAGGGACGATCGTGGAAACAACACTTCTGACACTGCACTACCTGTCGCTGGCCGTAGGCATTGGCGGCGGGGCGGCGACTGCTGTCATGGCGGGGATGACGAAAGGCGCTGATCCGGCCATTGCCGGACATGTGGGCAAGGTCCAGTCGCGGGTCGGCGATATCGGCTTCGGCGCGATCATTCTGCTGTGGATCACCGGCATCTGGATGGTCGCGGACCACGGCGGATATGCGGCGATGCCCGCTGCATTTACCTATAAGATGGGCGGGGTTGTCACCCTGACGCTTGCCCTTCTGGCAATGCAGGTGGTCAAGCGCCGGGCCATGGCGAATGGACAGCCCCCGGCGGCGTCAACGATGGAGGGGTTGGGCCGGATCGCCCTGCTGTCTGCCATTTTCACGGTGGTCATGGCCGTTATCAGCTTCGGCTGATCCCTGTTCGCCGGGTCAGCCTGCCTTTACTGGCCCCCGGGCCATTCGAATGCTTGCGCTATCGGCCATGTCGCCCAATACTGCGGCCACGTATTTATCGCACCATAGGAGTTTCACGTGGCAGGGAAGTTTGAAATCTACAAGGACAAGGCCGGGGAATTCCGGTTTCGCCTGAAAGCGGGCAACGGCGAAATCATTCTGGCCAGCGAAGGCTACAAGGCAAAGGCCAGCTGCGAGAACGGCATCGCGTCGGTCCGCAAGAACGCCCCGGATGACAAGCGCTATGAGCGCAAGGAAACCAAATCGGGCGGCCATATGTTCAACCTCAAGGCCACGAACGGTCAGGTGATCGGCACCTCGGAAAGCTACACATCGACCTCGGGCCGGGACAACGGGATCGAGTCGGTGAAGAAGAACGCGCCCGACGCCAAGCTGGACGATCAGACCGCCTGATCCGTCAAACGAACTGCTCCGAGATCAGCCTTTCCTCCAGCCCGTGGCCGGGATCGAACAGGAGACGGTGCTGGATGCTGGGCTCGGAGCGGATTTCCACCTTTACAACATCCTTGACCGACCGGCTGTCGGCATCTGCCATGACGGGCCGTTTGTCGGGGTCGATCACGTCGAACTGGACCTCTGCCGATTTCGGCAGCAGCGCCCCGCGCCAGCGCCGGGGCCGGAAGGCCGCCATCGCTGTCAGGGCCAGCACATCCGACCCGATCGGCAGGATCGGACCGTGGGCCGAATAGTTATAGGCGGTCGACCCTGCGGGCGTCGCAACCAGCGCGCCGTCGCACACCAGTTCAGACAGGCGCAGCCGCCCGTCGATGGTGATCCGAAGTTTCGCGGCCTGCGGACCGGCCCGCAGCAGGGACACCTCGTTGATCGCCAGCGCCCGATGCACCGATCCGTCGCGGCAGGTTGCGACCATCGACAACGGGTTGATGATCTCCTCCTCTGCCGCGGCTAGCCGAAAGAACAGGTCGTCTTCGTGGTATTCATTCATCAGAAAGCCGACCGTGCCCCGGTTCATCCCATAGACCGGGGCGGGGTTGTCCTGCGTGGCGTGCAGGGTTTGCAGCATGAAGCCGTCGCCCCCCAGCGCCACGATGACCTCTGCCGTGTCCAGCGGATGGTTGCCATAACGCGCGACCAGCGCCTCGAACGCCTCTTGTGCGGGCGGGCTGTCGCTGGTGACGAATGATACTCTCGGTTTGGCGGCCATCTGTAGTCCTTGTAGGTTTCCAAAAGTGTTGGCCTTTGCGGAAAGGAAACGCAAGTCGCCTAAGAGATGCGGCAAATGGCGGCAAACCCGGAAAAGACGTCGCATTGAGGGTTTTCCTATAGGAAACTTACCCCTATTGATCCGCCAACCTCCACCCTGGGACAAGGACACCAGCGATGAACGCCACCACCCGCGACTCGGGCTTTTTCACCGAAAGCCTGTCTTCCCGTGACCCCGAACTGTTCGGCGCAATCACCGGCGAACTGGGCCGTCAGCGCCACGAGATCGAACTGATCGCCAGTGAAAACATCGTCTCCGCCGCCGTGATGGAAGCCCAGGGCTCTGTCATGACCAACAAATACGCCGAAGGCTATCCGGGCCGTCGCTACTATGGCGGGTGTGAATTTGTCGACGTGGCCGAAAACCTGGCCATCGAACGGTCCTGCCAACTGTTCGACTGCGCCTTTGCGAACGTTCAGCCGAACTCGGGCTCGCAGGCGAACCAGGGTGTGTTTCAGGCGCTGCTGACGCCGGGCGACACCATTCTGGGCATGTCGCTGGACGCGGGCGGCCACCTGACCCACGGCGCCAAGCCGAACCAGTCGGGCAAATGGTTCAACGCCGTGCAATACGGTGTGCGCCAGCAGGACAGTCAGATCGACTATGATCAGATCGCCGCGCTGGCCACCGAACACCAGCCGAAGATGATCATCGCCGGTGGCTCCGCCATTCCGCGCATCATCGACTTTGCCCGTATGCGCGAGATTGCCGACAGCGTCGGTGCCTACCTGATGGTCGACATGGCCCACTTTGCCGGTCTGGTCGCCGCGGGCCTTTACCCCTCGCCCTTCCCGCACGCCCATGTGGCCACCACCACAACCCACAAGACCCTGCGCGGCCCGCGCGGCGGCGCGATCTTCACCAATGACGAAGATATCGCCAAGAAGGTCAACTCGGCCATTTTCCCGGGCATTCAGGGCGGCCCGCTGATGCATGTGATCGCGGCCAAGGCCGTCGCCTTTGGCGAGGCGCTGCGCCCCGAGTTCAAGCTGTATCAAGAGCAGGTGGTCAAGAACGCCAAGGCGCTGGCCGACCAGCTGATGAAGGGCGGTCTGGACATCGTTACCGGCGGCACCGACAGCCACGTCATGCTTGTTGACCTGCGCCCCAAGGGCGTGAAGGGCAACGCCACCGAAAAGGCACTTGGCCGGGCCAACATCACCACCAACAAGAACGGCATCCCCTTTGACCCGGAAAAGCCGACCGTGACCTCGGGCATTCGTCTGGGCACCCCGGCGGGCACCACCCGCGGCTTTACCGAGGCCGAGTTCCGGCAGATCGCCGACTGGATCGTTGAGGTGGTCGACGGGCTGGCCGCCAATGGCGAAGAAGGCAACGCCGACATCGAAGCCAAGGTGAAAGCCGAGGTCGAAGCGCTGTGCGAGACCTTCCCGCTCTACCCGAACCTCTGATCGGCTGACGCAGGCAAATTTTGGCGGGCCGCCTCTGGCAAACAGGGGCGGCCCGTGATCTTTTCCGGCTCATGAAACAGACACGCCAGATCGAACGCTCGCTAGGCTCTGCCGTGCGCCACGCCCTGCCGGGATGGCTGGCCGAATTCGTTATGTTCGGCCTGAAGATGGGTTGGGCCGCGCTGTTCGGCGGGCTGATGCTGGGCGCGATCATCCTGTCGAAGACGGTGGATTTCGACGCGCTGCCGATCCACCGCTATGACGCGCTGTTTCTGTTCGCGCTTCTTGTGCAGGCCCTGTTTCTGTTGTTTCGGCTGGAAACCCTGACCGAGGCGAAGGTGATCCTGCTGTTCCACCTGACTGGCACCGCGATGGAGTGGTTCAAGGTGGGCGCGGGCAGTTGGGGCTATCCCGAACCGGCCCTGTTCAAGGTTCTGGGCGTGCCGCTGTTTTCAGGGTTCATGTATGCGAGCGTGGGCAGCTTCATTGCCCGCGTCATCCGCATTTTTGATATGAGTTTTGCGCCCTACCCGCGCCGCTGGGTCACCTACCTGCTCGCGGCGCTGATCTATGTGAATTTCTTCAGCCACCACTACCTGCCCGACATCCGCTGGCTGCTGATCGCGGGAACAGTGGTGATCTTCGGGCACACATGGATCGGGTTTACTGTCGGCGGGCGCTATCACATGCCAATGCCACTAGCGGCGCTTTTGTCGAGCTTTTTTCTTTGGGTTGCAGAAAACATCGGCACGCTGACCGGCACATGGGTCTATGCGGGGACGGCGGCACAGGCCTTTGCCAGCCTGTCAAAAATGGGAAGCTGGTATCTGCTTTTGTATGTGGCGTTCGTTACCGTGACGGTCGTGGTCCGGCCCCCGGCAAATCCCGGTAGGGCAGCCAACGCCGCCCTACGAACCGTCCATAACGGATTGGGATGAACCAGAGCCTTTGGCCCCGTCAATCCACCTCGGGGAAGATATGTGCCTGCGCCGGGTCAAAGCGGAAATTGGCTTCGGTCCCTTCGTTGAGGATGGCATCTTCGGACAGCGCCGCGATCAGTTGAGTTCCGTCTTTCAATGTCACGTTGACCACGGTCTCGCTTCCCAGACGTTCGGTCAGGATGACCCTGCCGTGAAGCATCCCATCCGCGCCCGCCGGGGCAAGATACTGCGGACGCACGCCCAGGGTCGCAGTCTGACCCAGCGTGAACCTGCGCCCCTTGTGGGCCACGGTCACGGGATCAAGCGCCGCGTTGGAGACGGTGACGCCATGGTCGTCGATCGCATCAACCGTCACGCGGAGAAAGTTCATCGACGGTGCCCCGAGGAAGCCCGCAACAAAGAGGTTGGCGGGTTCATGGTATAGTTCCATCGGCGCGCCGATCTGCATGACCTGCCCGTCCTTCAGAACCACGATCTTGTCGGCCAGCGTCATCGCCTCGACCTGATCGTGGGTCACATAAATCATCGAGCTGGCCAGCGATTGATGCAGCTTGCCGATCTCCATCCGCATGTCCATGCGCAGGGCGGCATCAAGGTTGGACAGCGGTTCGTCGAAAAGAAAGACCTTGGGGTCGCGCACGATGGCGCGGCCGATTGCGACGCGCTGGCGCTGGCCCCCCGACAATTCCGACGGGCGACGGTCCAGAAGATGTTCCATCTGAAGGATGCGCGCGGCCTCTGCGACCTTCCGTTCCTTCTCGGCCTTGCTGGCCTTGTTGATGGTCAATCCGAAGGCCACGTTTTCGCGCACGGTCATATGCGGAAAGATGGCATAGCTTTGAAAGACCATGGCGATCCCGCGCTTGGAGGGTTCGAGATCGTTCACGACCTGCCCGTCGATTTCAAGCGTGCCCGAGGTGATATCCTCTAGCCCTGCGATCATCCGCAACAGGGTGGATTTGCCGCAGCCGGACGGGCCGACGAACACCACGAATTCACCATCCTCAACGTCGATATCGACGCCCTTGATGACTTCGACGGGTCCATAGGATTTGCGCACATTGCGCAATTTGACATTGGCCATGTTCTACTCCGCTGCTTGCTGTTGCGACGGGATATTCAGGTGGCCGTCCTGCCCGACGATCACTTCTTCCGGGTCCATGACATGGCCGACGAAATCACCGCCATCCGGTCGGTCGGCGAAGCCAAGGATCAGAAGCCGGTCGCCATCGCGAACGATCCGCGCGGCGTAGCGGCGGCAGGGAAGCGCCCCGTCGAGGAAGTCAGGCCCAATGCGCCACGGACCGCGTGGATTGTCGGCGATCAGATAGTGGTTGCCCGTCACCGGCCCGCCGGCGGTCTTTGCCGCCTGCTCGATCGAAAAATGCTCGGCGGCGGTGCAGAACAGGCAATACCACTGCCCGCCATATTCAAACACCTGCGGCACTTCGAGTTGGCCGTAGCCACCGGTGAAGACCGGCGGTTGCAGGGTCCAGTCATAGCCGTCGGGCGAGGTGGCGAAGCCGATGCAGCCACCGGCGTTCGGCTCTGCAATGCCGCGCGACCGGGCCGTGAAATACATCAGCCACCCATCGCCATCGGGATCACGCATGACCCACGGATCGCGCATCGCCCGGTCGTGCCAGACCGAGGCATCCATGCTGACCTCATAATGGACCGCGTTCGGACCATCTAGGTCGAGGATCTTCCCATCGCCAATCCGCGACCAGTTGTGCAGGTCGGTCGAGGTTGCATGGCCAATCCGTTGGTAAAGCCCGTTTTCGGCTTTGGACGTGCCGGTATAGTAAAGATGCCAGAGGTCGTCATCGCCGCGCACCACGGATCCGGTCCAGGTTGTCAGGTCGTCCCAGGCAGGCCCTTCGGTGGGCGCAAAGGTGGTGCCCAGATGGGTCCAGTTGGTCAGATCACGGCTGGTCGCGTGCCCATAAGTCACGTTCCAATGCCGAAGGTCGGGATCGCCGATGCTGCGCGGGGCCTGAAGGAAGTACCCGTGCCACAGGTCTCCGTCATGGACATACCAGCTGTCCCAGATGAACTTGTCTTTGATTGCGATAACCATGGTTTATCCTTTGACGCCGGTGGATGCGATCGAGGCAATGAATGCCTTTTGAAGCACCAGATAGAAGGCCAGTACGGGCACGGTGATCAGGGTCAGATAGGCCATGACCTCGCCCCAGGCGATGTTGAGTTGGAAGAAGTATTGCAAGCCGACCATGACGGGGCGGTAGCTTTCCTCTTGCACCACGATCAGGGGCCAGAGGTATTGGTTATACATGACCAGGAACTTGAGGATCGCAGCCGTGGCCAGCACCGGGCCGGACAGGGGCATGACGACCTTGACATAGATCTGCCACCAGCTTGCCCCCTCGACCCGGGATGCCTCGATCAGCTCGCGCGGCAGATCTTTGAAATACTGCACGAAAAGGAAGATCGTCAGGCCATCCGCAATCCACGGAATGATCTGCACCCGATAGGAATTGAGCCACCCCCATTCCAGCCCCTCCCCGCCGATCCACGGCAGTTTCGAGACAAGCAGAAGCAGCGGAATCGCGATGGTTTCGAACGGAACGATCAACGTGGCGATGATGATCGACAGGGCAATGTTGCGGCCTGTCCAATTCAGAAAGACAAACGAAAACGCGGCGAGCGAGCAGAAGAACAGGCACAACAGGACCGTCAGCCCCGTCACCAAAACCGAGTTGAAGACAAAGGTCGCGACGGGCGCGCGATCAAAGGCCGCAGTATAGTTGTTCATGCTCAGGTCGCCCACCGGCAGGAACGCCCGGAAGCTGCCCGTATCCCGTAGCAATTGCAGGTCCGGCTTAAAGCTGGACATCACCATGAAGACCAGCGGGAAGATGAAGATAATTGCGATCAGCGTCAGCACTGCATAGCGGGTCGCCAGCCGCAGGCCGTGGTTAGAGGGATCAATGGCAGCCATGTCTATTTCTCCCGCGTTAGGTAGCGTTGGATCATGCTGATGGTCAGGACCATCAGGAAGAGGACCACACTGATGGTCGCCCCACCCGAGATATCCTGCTTGCCATAGCCGCGCTCGACCGCCTGGAAGACAAGCGTCGTGGTGCTGTCCAGCGGCCCGCCGTTGGTCATCACGTCGATCTGGGCAAAGAGGGCGAAGGCCTGCATCGTGATCACGATCAGCACAAGAATGGCGGTATTGCGCAGGCCGGGCCAGGTCACATAGCGGAAGGTTTGCCACTTGCTGGCCCCTTCGATCGACGCTGCTTCGTAGAGTGTCGGCGAAATGGTCTGAAGCCCGGCCAGCCAGATCACCATGTGAAATCCGACCGCCTGCCAGATCGACATGCCGATGATGGACCCAAGTGCCGTGTTTGGATTGCCAAGCCAATCCCGCCCTTCGAACATTCCAAAGCTGAGGGCGGAGAGGATGTTGTTCAACAGCCCGTCGTTGCCGTCATAGATGAAGCGCCACAGAAGCGAGACAACGACGATCGAGACCACCACCGGCATGAAATAGATCGCCCGGTAGATGTTGATGCCGCGCAGTCTTTGGTTGATCAGCAGGGCAAGGCAGAGCGCCAGCCCACCCTGCACCGGTGCGACGATCAGGACGAACATCAGCGTGTTGGTCAGCGATTTCCAAAAGACAACGTCCGTTGCGACGACCACCTTGGCGGTATCGCCGGAATACCAGCGGAACCACTCGCGCATCCCTTCGTAGCCTGCAAAATTTGGGTTGTTGCGGGTGAAGGTGCGGACGCGCGGATAGACCAGATCGCCATTGTCATCCCGAAGGAGATTGCCGTTGTCATCCTGTTCGGGGTCAATATCGATGACCCCGATGCTCAGCAGGCGCTCGTAATTGGACAGGCCGACGAATTCCGTCGGGTTGGGTGAAATCAGGCGTTGATTGGTCAGCGACAGCCAAAAGGCAAAGAAGAATGGCACCACGATAAACAACGTGATGAGGCCGAAACCGGGAAACGCAAACAACCACCCGGACCGGTTTGATGTCGTGAGTTTCGATGCCATCGTTCGTGACCTTTTCGCGGGGGAAGTGCCGGAGGCGCGACGATGCGCGCCCCCGGCGGGAGGTAGGCGGGACTAGTGGCCGTAGCCGTTGTTCGCCGCAATATCAGCGTTGATCTCATCAACCGCCGCATCCAGTGTGTCAGCAACGTCGGCGCCATTCGCGATGTCGGCCAGAGCCTTCTCGAAAACTTTCGCCTGAACGACGTAGCCGGGGGTCACGGGGCGAACCAGCGCCTGAGCTTCAGTCAGCCCGAAGAAGACTGCCATCGGGCCGCCGTCTGCGTAGTTCTCGGTCATCTGGGCCGCGCTTGCGGTGGCCGGGATCAGGCCGATGCCGTTGGAGAAGTCAGCCAGATACTGGTCCTGAAGCGCGAACTGGATGAAGGCGGCTGCCCCATCGGGATGCTCGGACGTGGCGGAAACCCCGAACTGCCAGCTGGCGGCACCGATGGTCGACCCGTTGCCAAAGTTCGGCGCCGGCAGGAAGAGCGTGTCGTCATGCGCATTGAGCGCACCCAGAGCAGCCCAGTTGCCGTTCCACGAGAAGGCATACTTGCCGTCGATGAAACCGCTGTCACGGTCGGCGGGGTCCTGGCTGGTGCCCGGCGCATAGCCGTTCGCAAACAGACCCTGCCACCACTCGCCAAAGGCCATGGCCGCATCACCATTCAGCGCGCCTTCGGCGGTCTGATAGGTCGACCGGTCTACGATGTCGCCACCGAAGGACTGAAGGAAGGGCGAGAAGGCATAGGGATACCATTCGCCGGTCCAAGCCATGCCCAGATCAAGCGGGTAGTCAAAATCGCCCGAAGCCTTGGCGGCATCAAGCGCGGCCATGAATTCTTCGAGGTTCCACGGCTCTTCCAGCGTCGGGGTCCGCAGGCCAAGCGCGTCGAGCGTCGACTGACGGGTCACCAGCGCAACTGCCGCGTCCCAAAGGCCGATGGAGTACAGTTCCCCATCCCAATAGCCCTTCGGGCCGGGCAGGAAGTTTTCGATGACGCTTTCGTCGATCGGCAGCGGCTGCATGTAGCCGGCCCAGGCCCAGTTGGGCATGACGGGGCCATCGACGTCGAGGATATCGGGCAGGTTCCCGGCAAGTGCGGCGGCAACGACGGAGTCGTTGTATGCGCCCTGCGGGAAGGATTCCAGCGACACGACCCAGTCGGACTGGCTGGCGTTAAAGTCGGAAACGATCTGATTGATGATGTTGCTTTCGACCTCGTTCCCTGCCCCGTGATACCACATGGTCAGTTCGGTCTGGGCCGCCGCGGCGCTGCTGAGGCAGGCGCCGAAGACCAGAGCGGTCGTTAGTTTCAGTGTCGATTTCATGTCGATTTCCTCCCGACTGTTGAAAGCTTGGTGATGGGTTTTGGTAGTTCCCTGACAGATCCCCCGGGGGTGACCGGGCCACTGACCAGGATTGGTTTCGCCGGCGCCGCCTCGCCATCCAGAAGCTTCAGCAGAAGCTGGGTGGCGCGAATGCCAATCGCCGCGTAGGGCAGCTCGGCCGAGGTCAGCGTCGGGTAGAGCGTTTCGGTGATCAGCCGGTAATTGTCATAGCCCGCAACGCTGATATCCCCCGGCAGGTCCAACCCGCGTGACCGCAGGATGCCATAGGCCCGCATTGCCATGCGGTCATTGCCGAAACAAATCACCGTCGGCGGTTCGGACAGGGTCAGGACACGGTCGATGGCGTCCCAAAGAAGCTGCACGGCCGTTTCTCGATCCGGAGATTCGATTTCCGCGGTCACCACGAGTTCCGGATCAAAGCCAATCCCCGCCTCGGTCAGCGCGTCACGGTAGCCCGCGGTGCGTTCGCGGGTGGCGTCCATATTGGGACTGAGCGACAGATAGGCGATCCGCCGGTGCCCCTTGGCGATCAACGACCGGACAAGCGCATATTGGCCCTGCCTGTCGTGCGGAAGAACCGACGGGGTGCCGCGGTCGTCGTAGCAATTCGCGAGAACCAGTTTGATATCAGAGCCGATGCGCGGCAGGCTGACCTGTTGGTGATGATCCGCCACATAGATGATGCCTTCGACCCGGTGTTCTTCGAAGGTGCGGATCAGATCGGGCACGCGCTCTGTCTTGCCGCCGGTGTCGGCGATCAGAAGGGTCTTGCCGCTGGGTTCAATCGCTTTCTGAATGCCCTGAACGATGAAAAGGTCCGGCAGGCCACTGGTGTCGACCACGTTGGCATTCATCGAGATGGCGCCGGTGATCAAGCCGATGAGCCCGGATTTATTGGACCGCATGGTGCGCGCGGCAGAACTGGGGACATAGCCAAGCTGGCTGATGGCCTGCTGCACCCGATCCAGCGTTTCCTTCTTCACGGGCGCGTCGCCATTCAGGACGCGGCTGACCGTTTTCGGCGAAACGCCCGCGGCCTTCGCAACATCATAGATGGTCGCCATGTCCAGTGCCCTCCCCCTGCCAGAACCGATGACATCGGTGTCATGACATCGGTGCCATAGCCGAGTCGCCGCAAATGAGTCAATCTTTTGATGCCGACCCCCAGGCACGGACGACCCAACTGCGGTAGACCGTTCGAGGTTTGCGGCGCCTCAAACGTTCAAATACCTTGGATCGCGTTGAAAAAGGGAGGGCCGCCCTCAGACAACCCTTTTGGCCCTACATTCGTTGGACGTGGCTATTCGTGTCAGCCGGTCGGCCTGCGTGGCGCCGCCGGTCGGGCGCCCCCTTTTATTTCCGGACGTATTGCCGGGCGGCGTCCTGATCGACCACGTAGTCCCACGCCGTTCCGTTTGCCGCCATCGCAGCATTGACGACCTGTTTCTGCGCCAGTCGGTCCCAGACATCGCGCCCGATGGCCTCAAGGTCGAAACCGTCGGTAATGACCGACAGTAGCGCCGCCTCGATCTCGGCAACCGATGGGTCCCCGGCCCGGTTGTCCCATTCACCGGGATCGGTTTCGAGATTGAACAATTGTGGCGCGGACCCGTGGCAGTAGATCATTTTCCAGGCGCCCTGACGGACCATGAAACTGGGCCGCATGATGCCTTCGCCGTGGTATTCGGAAATGACCGGAACGTCGGGTAGCGGCGCACCCCGCAGGGCAGGCAAGAGCGAGCGACCCTCCATCGGGCGCGCCAGCGTTTGACCCGCCATGTCGACGAGTGTGGCGGGCAGGTCCAATAGGGACACGGGCGTGTCGATGCTGGCCGGGGCATTGCCGGGGATGTCGATGATCAACGGGATACGCGCCGACCATTCGTAAAGGCTGCGTTTCTGAATCAGTCCCTTTTCACCCAGCATCTCGCCGTGATCAGAGGTGAAGATCACGACCGTATTGTCCCGCAGCCCCTGTTCATCGAGAACCTCCAGCAGCTCGCCCAGCTTGTCATCGACATAGTGGGTAAGCGCCGCGAACCCCCGACGCATGGCGATCAGGTCTTCGGAGTTGCGGATGCTTTTGCGGTCGAGTCCGTACCAGCGGATGAAGGCCCGATCGAATTCGGAATAATTTTCATCCATGTCATCGGGATACTGCGGCAGCGGCAGATCGGCGTCTTTGTACATCTCCCAATACTTGCGCGGCACAATGTAGGGCGGGTGCGGGTTGGTGTAGCTGACCGTCAGCATGAACGGCCCATCCGGCGCATGGCGGAGGTATTCCAGCGCGCGGAAATGCGTCTCCTCGTCATACTGTAGCTCAAGGCTCCAACCGGGGCCGATGTTCCGGGCCTGATATTGCGGCGCAAAATCAAAGGCCATCGCCTCGGGGTCGTTGGGATCGAGCAAGGGGTAGGACCAGATAAAGCCCGAAGGGTAGATGTCGGTGTTCAGACGCCGCTTGAACCCGTGCAACTGATCGGCTCCGACGAAATGCATTTTGCCGGACAGGATCGTCTCATAGCCCGCGTTGGTCAGGTAGTGGGCGAAAGTCGGGATGAAGCTGTGATAGGGGTCGCCATTGTCATAGCAGCCGGTGGTCGACGTATAGAGGCCGGTCATCAGGCAGGACCGGGCGGGCACGCAGATCGGGCTGGGCGTATAGGCGTTCGTGAACTGGACACCACGCGCGGCCAAGGCCGCCAAGTTCCGGGTCCGCGCGATGGGATAGCCGCAGGCCTCCAGCATGAAGGGCGTCATCTGGTCGGCAATGACCAACAGGATGTTCGGGGTTTACATCATGCGTCGGTTTCCATTTCATGTGGCGCCGGGCGCGACTAGTCCGCCCTGCCGAAAGATCAGGCCCAGCCCATTTTGCATTGGTGATGGTCGAAGGTCAGGTGTCGTTCTGACCCAACCAACCCTCGTTTCGTGTAGCGGTCAAGAGTCGGCCGATCGGACTGAATGGTGACGTCCACATCCTGAATCAACCGTTCGATCCCGGCCATGACCTCGCGATTTGGCCAGATCCAGACCGTCGAAGATATTGATGCACTCCGCAACGGACTCTTGCAGCATGTCGGTCTTGTCCAAGTCGATCGCCACGAGCAGGCCTGCGCCGCGTTTGACGTAGCATTCGACGCCGCGAAAATCATGTCCCACATCCGAAAGGGCACGCGAGGGGCCATTTGGCCTTTGTGCGGCCTCTGGCCCGCAAGGCGCGGGGCAATCCCCGCTTTGATGTGTGTGCCGTCCCTAGACCAGCCCGCGGGCCCAGAGCGCCCAGATGACCCCGCCCCCGGCCACGAGAACCACCAGTCCGACGAAGGCTGCCCAGTTCAGCAGGGCATCGCGCCGCCGTTGGGACGGGTCGATCTGGCGCAGGTGATCGACAACCACGCGCCGCGCCCGCGCCACATGGTCCATGTCCACCATCCGCGCCAGTTTCGGGTTCCCGATCAACTGGCTGGACTGTTCAAGAAAGGTCGCTTCACGCCGGACCGCGCGCGGCAGAAGCCGCCGGGCCTTGCGCAGCTGCACTTCGAGCGTCTTGCCGCGCACGCGCAACCGTTCGGCCAAGAGGCCGCGGATTTCATCCACTACCGGGTCAAGCGCATTCGGGTCCATGGGCCAGCCATAACCATGAGTCGGCCCTCCCGCTCAATCCCGCTGGCATCCCCGGCCCAAGGCCGCTAATCGTTGTGCCATGTTGAACACGATCCGGCATGGCGCCCCGACCGAAAAACCTACCCTGCTGATCGCCCACGGGCTGTTTGGATCGGCCCGGAATTGGGGTGTGATCTCAAAACGGCTGTCCGATGAACGCGAGGTCGTGGCGGTTGATATGCGCAACCACGGGCAAAGCCCCCGGATGGCGACCCATTCCTACCCCGAGTTGGGCGACGACCTTGCGCATGTGATCGACGGTCGCTGGGACGTTTTGGGGCATTCGATGGGCGGCAAGGCGGCGATGCTGCTGGCCCTGACCCACCCGGAAAAGGTGGGCAAGCTGGTGGTGGCCGATATTGCGCCGGTCCCCTATCAGCATACCCAGACGCACAACATCGACGCCATGCGCGCCGTGGACCTGTCCCGCGTCGGCAGCCGTGCCGATGCCCTTGGCCAGCTGGAAGGGCTGGAACCGGGACTGGCCGAATTCTTTCTGCAATCTCTGGATCTGAAGGAAGGGCGCTGGCGCCTGAACCTTGACGTGCTTGAGGCCGAGATGGCCAAGATCGTCGGGTTTCCCGACATCGACCTGCCGCCATTCGAAGGCGATACCCTGTTCCTGTCAGGGGCAAATTCGGACTACGTGCGGCGGGAATACCGGGACCGGATCAAGGAATTGTTCCCCAACGCCCGCTTTGCCAAGCTGCCCGATGCGGGTCATTGGCTCCACGCCGAAAAACCGCGCGAATTCGAAGCCGCGGTGCGGACCTTCCTGAATATGTAATCCCGCGCTACTGCGCCGCCATCGGCATCCGCGCCAGCTGGCACTGGGTCCATAGTTCGCACAGGGCGCCAACCAGATGATCGATATCGGCCTGCGTGTGCACCGGCGACGGGGTGATCCGCAGCCGCTCGGTTCCCTTGGGCACGGTCGGGTAGTTGATCGGCTGGATGTAGATGCCAAAGCGGTCCATCAGCACATCCGACAGGTATTTGCACTTCACCGGATCGCCAACCATCACCGGGATGATGTGGCTGGGGTTCGGGATATGCGGGATGCCGATCTCGTCCAGTCGGGCGCGCAAATGGGTCACGCGGTCCTGCTGGGTCTCGCGTTCCGTGCGGCTGTCCTTCAGATGCCGGATCGAGGCACAGGCCCCGGCGGCCACGGCGGGCGGCAGCGCGGTGGTAAAGATGAACCCGCTAGCGAAGGAGCGGATGAAATCACAAAGGTCGGCAGAGGCCGCGATATAGCCGCCGACCACGCCAAATGCCTTGCCCAGCGTGCCTTCGATGATCGTGACGCGGTCCATCAGCCCTTCGCGTTCGGCGATACCGCCGCCGCGCGGGCCATACATGCCAACGGCGTGCACCTCGTCCAGATAGGTCATGGCGTTGTATTTGTCGGCCAGATCGCAAATCTCGCGGATCGGGGCAATGTCGCCATCCATCGAATAGACGGATTCAAAGGCGATCATCTTGGGCTGCTCGGCGGGCAGGCTGGCAAGGTGCCGTTCAAGGTCGTCCAGGTCATTGTGTTTCCAGATGATCCGCTGCGCCTTGGAATGGCGGATGCCTTCGATCATCGAGGCATGGTTCAGCGCATCCGACAGGATCACCAGACCCGGGATTTTTGCCCCCAGCGTGCCCAGCGTCGCCCAGTTCGACACATAGCCCGAGGTGAACAGCAGCGCCGCTTCCTTGCCGTGGAGATCGGCCAGTTCCCGTTCCAGAAGCACGTGGTGATGGGTGGTTCCGGAAATATTCCGGGTACCGCCAGCGCCCGCGCCCACGGTATCCAGCGCCTCATGCATGGCGGACAGCACTGCCGGGTGCTGCCCCATGCCAAGGTAGTCGTTGGAACACCAGATCGTCACCGGCCGGACCGCCCCGTCCTTGTGGTTGACCGCCTTCGGAAAGGCCCCGCGTTCCCGTTCAAGATCGGCGAAGACGCGGTAGTTGCCTTCATCCTTCAGCCGGGTCAGCGCCGACCGGAAAAAATTCTGGTAGTCCATCAGTCTTTAGTTCCCCACTGCGTCCTGAACGATACCGTCCAGCAGGGTCTGGATGGTCTGCATGTCACCTTCGGGCATGTCGCGGAAGCCCATGGTTACGGCCCCATCCCGTTCGAACACGAAGATCGAATAGGGGCAGTGCATGATGTTCATGAAATCCGCCTCCATGACTTCACGCGACAACTGGGCCGAACAGAATTGATACACATCGGCGTTGTCGTACAGAACGACGTCCGACCCGACGTCTTCGCCGGTGCGGGCCAGCATGTCGCCGGTGTGGCTGACCCAGTCGATAACCAGCCCCCGTTCGATGATCGCGTTTTCCAGTGCAAAGCTGGCGTCATCAAAGCTGCCATCGAAGGTGTAGGTCGTGGCCGTGTCGGCAAGGGCCGGTGCGGCAAGGGCGAGGGAAACAACTGCGGCAGATGCAAAAGTCTTCATGGTTGGGATCCTCCCTTTGTCATCCTGCGATTATGTCAAGGCAACGGGGCGCCGCCTTGACATGGATCATGCTATCCGCGCCGATTACATCCCGCCTTCCGACTGGATGTAGGCCAGCACTGCGTCGATGTCGGCCTGATCGCGCAGACCGGCAAAGGACATCTTGGTGCCGGGGCGGGCCTGACGCGGGTTGGTCAGGAATTCGGCCAGCGATTCCGCTGTCCAAACCTCGCCCGCTGCAGCGGCCTCGGCGAACCCGTTCGAGTAGTTGAACCCGTCCACGCCGCCGACAACCCGCCCCATAAGGTTGTTAAGCTCGGGACCAACCCGGTTGGTCGCACCCTCGCCAACCTGGTGGCAGGCCTGACACTTGCGGAAGACGCCCGCGCCTTCCTCGACCAGCGCCGGATCAAGGGCTGCGGTTTCTTCGGCGGGTTCGGCGGCGGGTGCGGCCTCTTCGGTGGCAGCCTCTTCAACCACGGCCTCCTCGGCGGCGGGGACTTCAGCGGCGGCTTGGGTCGCATCGCTTTCGACGACGCCGGATTCCTCGGGCGTAACGTCAAGCACGGTTGCGCGCATGGTGATCTCTACTGTCTCCTTACAGTTCTCCATGCAGATTTCCGGGCGAACGAAGACTGGGAATTCGGTCTCAAGCCGGTCATCCATGAAGAACCCGCCCTCGTTCGGCAGGCGCACTTCGGTGAAGTTTTCGTGCGACAGCTCGAAGTCGTCTTCGACAAGGTTATTCACATACAGAAGATAAGCGGTGATCGCATAGGTTTCATCCGCTGACAGGCTTTCCGCCTCGCCAAAGGGCATCGCCCGGTGGACATAGTCAAAGACCGTCGACAGATAGGGCCAATACGACCCGATGGTCTTGACCGGGTCTTCGTTTTCCAGCGTGTCCCAGCCCCCGGCCAGAACCGGCCAGCGGCCCACGGCTTCGCCAAAGTCGCCGTGGCACATGGAGCATTTTTCGACAAAAACCTCCTCGCCGGTCCAGACATCGCCAGAGCCTTCGGGCAGGCCGACGCCATCGGGGCGCACGTCAAAGTCCCATGCGGCCACTTCTTCCGGCAGCGCCTCGCGGCCCAGACCATAGCCGCCTTCACGCGACGGGGCGGCGGGTTCGACGATGGCGGCGGCCAATTCAACCGGGGCCTCCATCGGCGCCTCGGCGGTTGCGGTTTCTTCGGCGGGGGCCTCCTGCGCCTGTGCCGGCTGTACCGCGATCACGGTGCGCAGCGGCGCGGGAATGTCGACGACGAACTGGTCGGCCATCACATAGGCAAGCGTCAGGATCGAGGCAGCGCCGGCCCCGGCGGGGGCGAAGATCTTAAGAAATTTCGACATTTTCGGCGATCCCTTGTTCGTTCACGTACCAGGTCTGGATACCGTTGTTGTGGTAGATCGAATTTTCGCCCCGGATGGCGCGCAACTCGTTCTTGGTGGGCTGGACATAGCCGGTGCTGTCATGCGCGCGGCTTTGCAGCAGCAGCGGTGTCCCGTCCCAATCGAATTCAAAGTAGAAACGGTGCATCGACTTGTTCAGCGAGGGACCGGACATGCGGGCCTGATGCCAGTTCTTGCCGCCGTCGATGGTCACGTCCACGCGCGGGATTGTGCCACGGCCGGACCACGCCACGCCGGTCAGGACGGTCGGCCCGGGGCCATGGGTAATCGGGGCCTGCGGGCTGGGGTTGGTGATGACCGATTTGGCATCCATTTCCCAGGTGAACCGACGGGCCGTCCCGTTTTCCAGCAGGTCGGTGTATTTCGAGGTCTCTTCGCGGGCGTGCCACGGCTGGTCGCCGACTTCGATACGGCGCAGCCATTTGACCCACATGTTGCCCTCCCAGCCGGGAACGACCAGACGGACCGGGTAGCCTTGTTCGGGGCGCAGCGCCTCGCCGTTCATCTTGAAGGCGATCAGGCAGTCGTCCATAGCCTTTTCGATCGGGATCGACCGGTTCATGCCCGCCGCATCCGCGCCTTCGACCATGATCCACTTGCCGTTGGTCTTGACTCCGGCCTCTTCCAGCAACAGGCGCAGCGGGATGCCGGTATACATGACGTTGTGGATCATGCCGTGGGTGAACTGGCAGCCGTTCAGCTGCGCGCCGGCCCATTCCATGCCCGAGTTGGCGGCGCATTCGAGGAAATAGACGTGGTTTTCGCGCGGGAACCGCTTCAGGTCATCCATGGTGAAGACCATCTGCTTGTCCACAAGCCCGTTGATCATCAGCCGGTGTTCGGCCGGGTCGACCTCGGCGATGCCGCCGTGGTGCCGCTCAAAGCACAGACCGTTGGGGGTGATGATCCCGTCCAGCTCGTGCAGCGGCGTGAAGTTGACAGAGGAGATCGGATCGGCGGTCAGCCAGGGTACGGAGCGGCGGATGACATGGGCCTCATGCTCGGACGGCATCCCGTAGGGATAGGCATCAACACCTTCGCCAAGGAAGGTTCGCCAGGGCTGCTGTTCCACGATGGCCGGGTCGGGCGCGCCCTGCCCCTTGGCAACCGTCGCAACGGCCCCTGCCCCGGCAGCCGCGGCCCCGGTCAGGAACGACCGGCGGGACGGCTTCATACCTTTGAAGATCTTGTCCATCTGTCTTCCCTCTTTGACATGATCGCCGCCCGTCGCCGGATCGGCCTGTCAGCGCAACGTATGCGCATAATTGAATGTTTTCAGATAAGGAAAGGCCCGCCCAACGCACGTCGGGCGGGCCAGACCGTGTTTACTGACGAACCGAGGGGCCTTCGACCGACAGGCCGTTGCCACGCGATGCGACATAGAGTTCAAGTGCCACGAATTCCGGGCTGCCAACCGCAAAGGTTTCTGCGCGGGTATCGCGGATACAACCACGGAAACGGTTGTGGGTCTGGACCAGCGCGGTGTTCTTCAACCGGTAGGTCGGGAACCCGTTGATCTGACCCTGGCTGAGGTGGTCCGCCCGGATATAGTTGCCGTAGTTCTGTTCGTGGCAGTTGGCGCAAGACAGTTCCAACTGGCCATACCGGGTGTAGTAGATTTCCCGGCCCTGTTCCCAAGCATCCGCGACCGGGCCGTCAATAGCCACGTTCACCGGCATCCCACGGGACTGAACAGAGATCAGCGCCTCCATGGCGGTCATGTCACCACCATCGTATTTATAGGCGTCGGCCCCCATCTGGTTGGTCCGGCAATCGTTGATCTGCATCGCAAGAGTGCGAACCTCGCCCGCGCCTTCATTCCACTTCGGATAGACTGCACGAACGCCGACCATGCTGTCCTCGACCGCACCGTGACAATCCGCACAGGATTTGCCCTCGGTGCCTTCGGCCGTGTTCCAGGTGGTCATGGCCGCTTCGACAGCCAGCATCGCCGGGTTGTCAAAATCGTCCATCTGCATTTCCTGGGTATCGTCGGACCGGAACCGCCAACCAGAGTAGATAGTCCGCAACGCCCCATCCAGATGGGCAGGCGCTGCGGTTTCGGTTACGATGTCGATCTCGCCATTGATGCTGAGGCTGTCGGCGTCCTGTGCAAGGGCGGTTTGCGCCCCCACGATCATGGCCGCCGCCGCGATTGCCCCCCGTAGCATTGTTTTTTTCATGTTGCTCCTCCCTGTGGTGGCCCGGCCTTAGCCGATCGCGATTTCCTTCGTATCGGTGTAGACCGACCCATCGTCGTCATACCAGGTGAAGGTGAAGGTCCCGGCTTCGGGCACCAACGACTGGAATTCGAAATAGGGGTTGGTCGAGATCGCGGGCTCCAGGGTCACGTCGATGACGTTCTGACCGTTGAAGTCGGCGGTGAAGCGGTTGATGATCGACCGGGGGATCGGGTTCCCGTCGCCGTCTTTCCGCTGGCCCGATTCCATCGTGTGCGAAATCAGGGTCTTGATAGTGATGGTCTCGCCTGCCGCCGCCGAGCGGGGAACGCGGACGCGGGGTGTAACGTTGTCTGCCATGTCTCTAACTCCCTCTTCTCAGCTCAGCCGCCGCAGCCGCCGATGGTGACTTTCACTTCGGCGCTTGTCCGGACAAAGCTGCCATCGGCCATTTTGGCGATAGCGACCACGTCCTGCGTGCCAGCCAGACGGATGCGGGTCGATGCCATCTGCGCCCCGGCCAGCGGGCCGAAGTTGAAGGTGGCGACCGGCGGGGTCGGGTTGCCAGCGGCCAGCACCATGATCGACACGGCGCCGGGGGCGCTGACCTCGATCGGAACGGTGTTGCCGTTCTCGGCGATTTCGGGCGCGGTCAGGGTGATGCCACCCTCGCCCACCTCTGCGCCACCGGTGAAGGCGGCAATGTTGTCTTCAACGGCAGCCGAGGCACGGAACGGCAGCATCGCCGCCGCGGTTGCGCTCATCGCCATCAGAAGCGTGTCTCTACGCGTAAAGGTCATGGTTTCTCCTCTTGCGAAACGTCTTGTCGCTTAGTCCTGAAGAGTCATCAGGTAGGCGACGACATCCTCGATCTGTTGTGCGGTCAAAAGCGGGGTGGTCGGGTCCGACCCGGCCTTGCCGGTAAAGGCGTCGCCGATACGGATGAACCCGGTCGACTTGTAGAAGCTCGGCATCACGCTGTCGGGGAAGGTGTTCTTCGCCCCGGCCACGATGCCGCGCAGCTGTGCCTCGTCCCAGCGGGACCCGGCGCCGTCCAGCGACGGGCCAACCTCGCCGTGGAACGGGTATTCTTCAAGGGCGGTCACCTGATGGCAGGCAATGCAATTGCCCAGACCGCGGCTGGTCATCACTTTTTCGCCTTCCGCCGGATCGCCCGCCACGCCGGTCAGCGATTCGGCGATCTCGCCATATTCGCCAAAGACGACATCCTCGGGGGCGGTTTCCGCCGTGACCATGCCCGCTGCGATAACCGCTGCGGCCGTAAATGGAATGATGCGCTTCATGGGCCCTCCCTGATCCTCCCTGTGTGCGTCATATCTTGCTTTTGGCATACCGTAGCGCACCGGGCTTCAGATTAGCAATCACAAATTCATTTATTTGAATATTGCTGCACTGCGGCGCACAGGCGTTTGGCCATGGTTACCCGTCAGACCCGTAGAGTCCACCACCTTCTGTCAGGATACGCGCATGATATTTCTGGAAATTCTCGTCCGTGTCATATCCGTGCTCCAGAACCCAGGTCAGCATGTTGAAGAACATCCCCTTTGACAGGGCACCGGGCACATAGGCCACGGCGACCCGGTTCGCGGGCAGCTCCTCGGTCACCTCTTCGGGGAAGAACAGAATCGTCGGGGTGAACATCAGGCCCCACTTCTGGACCGCCTCTTTCTCGGTCAGAACCTCGCCATCAAAGTCGGTGACTTCGACGTCACCGAACATGTTGATCTGGACGAAAAAGAACTCGTCGTTCAGCAGCGCGTCAATCTCGGGCGTGGGATACACCTCTTCATGCATCTTGGTGCAGTAGATGCAGCCGCGCTGTTCGATGATGATGGCAAGGCGCTTGCCCTCGGCATTGGCCTCGTCCAGATCCTCGCGCAAGTCGCGGAAGGTGTCATGCATCCAACCGGTCTTGTGCAGACCATCATCGCCCATCGTCGCCTCGGCCAGGACCGGCCCGGACAGGGCCACCGCGGCTACAGTCGCCAGGAATATCCGTCGAAACATCTTCTTCCTCCCTTCTATCCGGTTCGCCCCTGCTGACGTTAGCCAAGGGTGCGGAACACCGGGAACACCTCGATCAGCCAGTTGCTGATCACGTTGACGCTGTTGGTGGCGATCAGGATCGCGAAAACGATCAACAGGACCCCCATCACCTTTTCGACATAGCCCATCTTGGCCCTGTGGCGCGCCATGAACCCAAGAAAGGGCCGTGCAAACAGCGATGCGATGACAAACGGCAGGGTCATCCCTGCCCCGAAGACCGCCAAAAGAAGCGCGCCTTGCGTCAGATCGCCCATCCCTGAGGCCATCATCAGGATCGTGGACAACACCGGCCCGACGCAGGCCGTCCAACCAAACCCGAAAGCAAGGCCCATGACATAGGCCCCCAGAACCGTTGACGGGTCCGATTTGCTTTCCATCCGCGCCTCGCGCATCAGGAAGCCGATGCGGATGATGCCCAGAAAATGCAGGCCGAAGACAACGATGACAGCGGCCGCGACATAAGACAGCGGTTCTTTCCAGGCCGAAAACGCCTGCCCCAGCGCAGTTGCCCCCAGACCCAGCAGCATGAAGATGGTCGTCACGCCAAGGGCGAACATGACGGCAGAGACGAACAGACGCCGCTGCGCCCCCGGCGCGATGTCGCCGTCGCCACGCAACTCTGCCATGGATATCCCGGCCATGTAGGAAAAGTAGAACGGCACCATGGGCAGGATGCATGGGGTCAGAAAGGCTAAGAGCCCGGCGACGAAAGCCCCGATGAAGGTCACATCCATGATGCGGCTTGCCCCTTGAGAAATTCACATATTCAAATTATGATAAGTGAAATTGTCCGCGTCAATCGAACTTGGGGCCCCGCAATGCGAAATATGATCCGACTTCTTGGGATCGGTCTGGCGCTGGCCCTGTCGGCGGGCGCGGCATGGGCCGAGGTGCGTCTTGTCATGGCCGAACAGGTCGGCTGCGCCTATTGCGAGCGCTGGGATCACGAGATTGCAGAGATCTATCCCAAGACCAGCGAGGGACAGGCAGCCCCGCTCCTGCGCTATGACATTCATTCCGGAACGCCCGCCAGCTTCGAACTGGCCCGCCCGGTCAACTTTACCCCGACCTTCATTCTGGTGGTGGACGGGCAGGAAGTGAACCGGATCGAGGGCTACCCGGGCGAGGATTTCTTCTGGGGGCTTCTGGGGATGATGCTGGAGCGGGCAGACGTGCCCGTTGTTCCGGCCCAACCCGCAAGTGCAGAGGCCAACGGGTAACAGGCGGTCACAGATGCGCATGGATCGGAACAAAACGCTTCAATCCGGCGCAAAGCTGGGGCAAAAGCCCCGCCAACGTTCCGACCGCCGCACATTGGAGAGGATCTGACATGGGGATCCCGATCATTGATGACCGCATCTGCGAGGAAGACCTCGACAAGATGATGGAAAACGCCACCGAGGCGTCCAACTTCCTCAAGGCGATCAGCCATGAGGGGCGGCTGATGATCCTGTGCCATCTGGCAACGGGCGAAAAATCGGTGACCGAGTTGGAGGACCTGCTGTCGGCCCGTCAGGCCGCCGTGTCGCAGCAACTTGCCCGGCTGCGGCTGGAGGGGCTGGTGACGCCCCGTCGCGACGGCAAGGCGATCTACTACCGCTTGACCGACAATCGCCCCCGTCAAATAATCGACCTCGTCTACGATCTGTTCTGCGCGGCCGACTGACCATTCGGGTCCGGTGGCCGAGGGCAAGACCGCGGGGAGGACTTGATGCTCGACATGATTGGTGAAGGAAACGCCGCGGCCCTCGTGGGGCTGCTGGGCGGGATCATGCTTGGGCTGGCCGCACGGCTGGGGCGCTTCTGCACGCTGGGCGCCATCGAGGATTACTACTACGGCAACAACGACCTGCGGCTGCGAATGTGGGGCGTTGCCATAGGCGTCGCGGTTCTGGGCAGTTTTGGCCTTATGGGCGCGGGGCTTCTGGACGCGGGCGACACCATCTACCTTGGCTTTGCCTTCGCGCCGATCGGGTCCATCGTGGGCGGGTTGATGTTCGGCTATGGCATGGCGCTGGCAGGGAACTGCGGCTATGGCGCGCTGGCCCGGCTGGGCGGCGGCGATCTGCGCAACTTCGTGATCGTTCTGGTCATGGGGATCAGCGCCTATGCCACGATTTCCGGCCCGCTGGCCTGGCTGCGGGTGCAACTGTTCGACCAATCTCCGACCACGGGCGACCTGCCGGGCATCGCCCATTCGCTGGGCGGCCTGACCGGCCTGTCGCCGGTACTGGTCGGTTGCGTAATCGGGGCGGCAATCCTTGTCTTTGCCGTGGCCCCGGCCCG
The DNA here is from genome assembly GCF_035969385.1 of Marivivens marinus. Classification (NCBI taxonomy): domain Bacteria; kingdom Pseudomonadati; phylum Pseudomonadota; class Alphaproteobacteria; order Rhodobacterales; family Paracoccaceae; genus Marivivens; species Marivivens marinus. Next base: position 209,445 of record NZ_JAYKKJ010000005.1, read on the forward strand.
GATGCGGGACAAGCCCTCCTATATCGGCTGGGGCGCGGTCGTCGGGGCGTCTGTCGTGATCAGCTGGGCCGGAACCCAGTGGATCGCCCGAAACGGCTTCGACGGGCTGCCGGTGGTGTCGCACACCTTTTCCGCCCCGCTGGGCGAGGCGATCTTCTGGACGATGACCGCCAGCGCGCAGCCACTGTCCTTTGGCATCGGGTCTGTCGCCGGGGTCTGGATCGGGGCCTTTGCCGGGTCGCTGATCAAAGGGCATTTCCGCTGGGAGGCCTGCGAAGACCCGCGCGAATTGCGCCGGCAGATCTTTGGCGGCGGGATCATGGGGGTCGGTGCGGTGATCGCCCTTGGGTGTTCCATCGGACAGGGGCTCTCGGCCTTTTCTGTGCTGGCCTGGTCGGCCCCGCTGACCCTAGCGGCAATCCTTGCCGGCGCGGCCATCGGGCTTCGGCACCTGATCGCTGGATTTGCCCCAGTGGATTAAGGATGGTGGGTCAAGACCCACCTTACCCGGGGGCGCTTCGCCCCCCACCAGATAACTCATGACCCCCAGAGGATATTTGGAACCCAAAGAAGAATGGACTCTCATTTTGCCCCAAATACTCCGGGGTGAATGGCCCAAAGGGCCAGAGGGGCAGCGCCCCTCAAACGTAAGGTGGGTTTTAACCCACCACCCCCTGCCGCCTGCGCAGACGCTGCTGGAGTGATACGGTCCCAAGGGTTCCCAGTAGGATCAGGAACATTCCCCCCGCCAACGCCAGGCCAAACAGACCTAGCGCCATACCGATCCCCTGCCCCGCCAATGGCAGCAGCGCCAGAACCCATCCCCAGCCGGACTGCCCCATCAGGTAGGGCAGGATCAGGGCCACCATGAGGGCCACCGAGAGAGTCACCGCCAAGAGCGCAGGCACCCGGATTGCCCCGCGCGGCGCCCGCAGGGCCCGTCGCGCCGCCTGCCGCAGCCGTTTCACATCCTCCTGACAGGCCAACAGCAACGGCACCACCAGCAACACGATCACCATGCCAAAGCCAAGACCATAGACCAGCGTCACGACCGTGGGTTTCAGAAACTCTGCCTGACTTGAGGGCTCGAACAACAGCGGCGCCAGCCCCAGAACCGTGGTCGCGGTTGTGAGGAACACGGCGCGCAGCCGGTCCGTTGTCCCGTCGACAATGGCCTGCACCATCCCTTTCGATCGGGCATATTCGTCAATCGTCGTGACCAGCACGATGCTGTCGTTGATGATGATCCCGACCATCCCCAGCAGGCCGACAACGGAAAACAGGCTCATCGGGATACCCCAGGCCCCATGTCCATAGATCGCTCCGACAAGGCCAAAGGGGATCACGGCCATGACCACTATGGGCCGGGTCCAGCTTGCGAAGATCCAGGCCAGTACCAGGTAGATCGCGGTCAGCACGATCACCAGAGAGGATTGCGCGTCGCCAAGGAAATCCCGTTCCTGCTGTCGCAGCCCGCCAGTCGCGCTTTCGACGCCAAAGCGGGTTTCCAGCGCGGGCAGGATGTCCTGTTCCAGCGCCTCTTGCACGGCCGCCGCCCGGTCAGCGTCGTCTTCGGAGATTGACCCGTTGACGGTGATCTGCAGGATGCCGTTTTCCCGCCGGATTGTTGAAAACCCGGTTTCGCGGGTCACGGTCACGATGTCCGCAACAGGCACATAGACCCCGCTGGGCGACCGGACCATGGCGCGTTCAAGGAAGTCGGCGGTGATCTCACCCTCGGGCAGTTCCACGCGGATGGTGGCGGATCGTGTCCCATCGGGGAAGGTCGCGGCCTCGATCCCGCCCAGCATGTTGCGCAGCGTCCGGCCAAGGTCTTCTATCCCAAAGCCCAGCGCCTGACCGCGCGGCGTCAGTTCCAGCACCAGCTCGGCCTTGTCATAGGCAAGGTTGTCTTCCAGCCCCGATACCTCGGGGAAGCGGGCAAGCTCCGTCTTGAGCGCCTCTGCCGCGGCCTTGAGCGTGTGGGTGTCAGAGCCGAAGAAACTGACCTCAATCCCGTCGCCCCCCGGGCCCGCACCCCAGCTGCGGAAGCTGACCGTTTCGGCCATCGGATGCTGGACGATTTCGTCCTGCAGCGCCGCAACAAAGGCCGAAGAGGTATAGGGCCGCTGGTCCGCGTCGATCAGGTCGATGGATATGGCCCCAAGTTGATAGCTTTCCTTGGTGTCCGCGCCCGACAGCGCCCGGCCGCTGTTGCCGCCGATCTGCGTCGTGACATAGGCCAGCGGGCTGGCCCCATGTTCCGCCTCGAACCGGGCGGCGACGACCTCTGCCGCGCGCTGCAATTCGATCATCATCGCGACGCTGTCGTCGCGGGTCGCGCCGGGCAGCATGGCGAAATTGCCCGTGACCTGCCCCTGTTCGGGGGCCGAGAAGAACCGCCATTGCACATCGCCCCGGATCAATTGCGACACCTGCAGCGCCAGCACCAGAAGGACCGCCGCCAGAACCGGATACCGCGCCCGGATCGCCAGCGTCAGGAAAGGCCGGAACAGGACCCGCCGGACCCAGCCAAACCCCCGGTTCACCAACCGCGACGGCAGGTCATACCATGCCGCCTTGCCCGCCCGAACGACCGAATGTGCAAGGTGATTGGGCAGGATGACGAAGCACTCCACAAGGCTCGCGGCCAAAACCGCGATCACCGTGAAGGGGATGTCGGAAATCAGGTCGCCGAACCGCCCACCCACGAGTGCCAGCCCATAGAAGGCAATGACCGTGGTCAGCGTGGCCGACAGGACCGGGCTGAACATCCGCGCGGCGGCGGATTCGGCGGCGACCTCGGGGCTTTCCCCCAGCCGGGCGCGATGGTCCGCGTGTTCCCCCACAACGATGGCATCGTCAACCACGATCCCCAGTGTGATAATCAGCGCGAACAGAGAAATCATGTTGAAGGTCAGGCCACCCAGATACATGAGCGATACCGCGGTCATCATCGCAACGGGAATCCCTAGCGCGACCCAAAGCGCCGTGCGGGCGTTCAGAAACAGGAACAGCAACGCCAGAACCAGCGCCAGACCCTGCGCCCCGTTTTCCAAAAGGATTCGCAGCCGGGCGGAGATTTGTTCGGCCCGCGCGCTGACCAGGTCGATCGTCACCCCTTCAGGCAGGTTGGCCTGCACCTCTGCCGCGACCTTTTCAACGCTGGCCTGAATGCCAATTGCATCGCCCTGCGCCGACCGGTCGACGCGGATTGAAATGGCCGGGTTGTCGCCCACGAAAATGGCGATGTCCCGGTCCGCCCCTTCCACCCGCACCTGCGCCACGTCCCCCACCGTCAGGGTGGACCCGTCGGGATTGGTGCGCAGAACGACACCTGCGATTTCATCGGCGGATTGCTTGGCCACGCCGGTGCGCAGGCGGGCATCTGCCGAAACATCCCCCGCCGGGCTTGCGCCGGATTCGGCGGCGATGGCAGCGGCGATCTGGGCCATGGTCACATCATGTTCCATAAGGGCCAGTATCGGCACCTCGACCACGGTCGAGGGCGCGGCATAGCCGCTGATCGAGGTCCGGTTGACGCCTTCGTTGAACAGCCGGGCGATCATCTCGTCGCCAAATCGCGCCAATTGATCCAGCCCCACAGGGCCGGTAATCACCACATCTGTCACCCGGTCGCGGAACCCGCCGGACCGTTGAACCGGGTCCTCGGCATCTTCTGGCAGGGTGGACAGCCCATCGAGAACGTCCTGAACGTCCTTTGTGGCCTGATCCATGTCGTAGCCCGGCTCGAAATCAAGGCTGACGCTGGCCCGCCCTTCGGTGGCGCGGGCAGACGAGGCCGAAACCCCTTCAACGGTCAGAAGCGCGGGCTCGAGGATCTGGATGATCGCGGCGTCCACATCGCTGGCCCCGGCCCCGTCCCACGCGACGCTGACGGAAATGCTGTCGGTCACCACATCGGGAAAAAACTGCGCCCGCATCTTGGGATAGGTCAGCATCCCCGCCGCGATCAGCAGGACCATCAACAGGTTGGCCGCCGTGCCATGACGCACGAAATAGCGGAAAATGCCGCCCGCCGTGCCACCGATGATTCCCGCCGGGCCGCGCATCGGTCAGCCCCCCATCCGGGATTCGATCCGGGCCACGACCTCGGCCGGGACCTCGTCACCTTCAAGCTGGGACAGGATCCGCGCCTTGGCGTCTTCGGGCATCCGGCTGTCGGTGACAAAGGCCACGATCCGGGCCTTGCGGTCCGGGTCCAGTGTGATCATCTGAGGGGGCGCCGGTTCTTCGCGCGCGGCGCCGGGACGGTTCGGGGCAACCTTGATCCCCTCGCCCAGAAGCGGCGATAGTTCGGCCACGACCTCGCGTCCGGCAATCGCCCGTGCGTCGACGATCACATCATCACCCTGGGTGCGCAAAACGGCGGCGGGCCGCCGTTCCAACCGGTCTTCTGGACCCAGGACAAGGACGGTTCCATCGGCGGCTACGGCTGTTGCGGGCAAGAGGGCGACGCCGGACAGCGGGTCTTCGGTCACCGAAACGGTTACGAAATCGCCGGGCCGGAACCCGCGCGGTGTCTCCAGCGTGGCGAACAACAGCCGCCCGGTCTGCCCCTCGCCCACCTCGGCACTTTCGCGGGTAATGGTGCCGCTGGCCGTCAGGTCCACCCCATCGGCGTCCAGCGTTACGGTCAGGGCGGCGTTGCGCAGTTGCCCGCCTTCGTCGATCAGGCGTGCGTATTGGCGGGTCGAGACGCGAAACGCCACCTCGAGCGCGTCGGGATCGACCAGTTGCGCGATCTGTTCATTGGCATTCAACCGCCCGCCAAGGCCCACGTTCACCCCCGACAGGGTGCCGGAAAACGGTGCGAAAACCTCTGTTTCGGCAAGTGTCCGTTCGGCCTCGTCCAGTGCGATGCGGGCGCGGTCCAGTCGGGTGCGGGCAAGATCGGCGCGGCTTTCGGCCTGTGCAAGGGATTGCCTGCGCGACAGGACCGCCGCATTGGCCGAAGACACGGCCAGTTCAGCGGTTTCGACCGCTGCCGCCGTGCCGGTGCCGCGATCCAGCAGATCCCGTGACCGCACCAGCGCCTGTTGCCGCAACTCTGCCTGTTCCTCTGCCGCGGCCAGTTCATCTGCCCCCAGCGCCAGCGCGCGGTCGGCATCGCGCAGTTCGGCCTCGGCATCGGCCAGATCCGCCTGCGCCCGCAACAGGGCCGCCTGCGCATCGGTCGGGTCAATCGAAAGGATCAGATCGCCGCCGGCCACACGCCCGCCATCGGCCAATGCCGGGTGGGCGGTCGCGACCGTTCCACCAACCGCGGCCCGCAGGTCCAGCACCCGCTCGCTGCGCAGGGTGCCAAAGACCTGCATCTGCGGGGTGATCACCGAAGGCTCCACCGCGATGACATTGACGGCCACGACCCGTTCCCGCCGGGGAAAGGACCGCCCGTCATCCGCCATCCGCGCCTCGACCGCCGTGCGCACGGTATTCACCGCCACCGCAAGGATCGCGATTGTCATCGACAACAAGAAGATGCCCAGAAGGCTCCGACCCAGAAAACGCATATTGATCTCGCATGCATGCTTGGGGGCAGGTTGCGCCCCTTGGTCGGTTATATGGGCCGACAAAGGGATTCCGTCGAATTTTTTTTGCGATCAGGCGTTTGACCTGCGATCAGAAGCGCATCCGCTCGCGGATCGTGGTCTTGTCGAACGCGGCCTGCATTGCGGCCCCGTCATATTCAGTCTCGACCCACTCACGGAAGGCGATCGGCCCCTTTGCCAGACGTTCGCCATAGCAGTGCAGGATATAGTCCAGCGTCCCGGTCTTGGTCAGTTTGATGTGAAGGAACCGAAACGACAGCTGTTTGCGGGCTTCCTCGAGCGGGGCCTTCATCACATGAAGCAAGTAGACGGCGGCGGCCAGCCCGGTGCGGTCCGCCCCGGATTTGCAGTGGATCAGGGTTGGCGTGTCGAGTGTGTCGAACAGGTCGATCAGCTCCAGAAACCGCTCGCGCGTCGGTGCTCTGCGGGCGGCCATCGGCAGGTCGATCAGGCGCAGACCCAGCGCGGCACAGCTTTCGACCTCGAATTGATAGAAGGCTTTGTCGGTCCTGCCGCGCAGGTTCAGGACGGTGGTGATCCCTAGTTCGGCATAGGCGCGAAACCTGTCCTCATTGGGGTGGTTCGAGCGCCACAGAAACGGCGCGACCTGTTCGAAGTTATGCCACCGATAGCGCAGGATTCCGTGATCGACCCAATCGGCATAGAACTGGGATTTCTTCCGTTCTTCCGGGTCCGCAATGTCATGCGTGAACTTGGCCCGATAGGAGTCCTCCCACCGTTCAAGCCTGTTCCACAATTTCCGCAACATTGCCGACCGTCCATATTACCCCAGCCCCAATTGGCGGTTCAAAGGGTGGATTGCAACCGCTTTGCCTCAGGTCCAGTGCATGCCGGCCTCACCCGCGATGACGTGGCGGGCGCGAAGCGGTGTGTCATAGGGCAGTCCGGCGGCGTCGCAAAACGCAACCACCCAGGCGTCGTCCATCGTCAGGAAATCCAGAACCGACCCGAGAAACCCCGGGTCAGCGGCCTGCGCCCTAAGGTCATCCGCCGACGCCCCGGTTGAACCCAGAAAGACAGGGAAAAGATCATCATTCGTGGCGAGCCAGCCCAGGGCCTGGATCGCGATTGTCTCGGCACGTTCAGGATTCATTTGCCTTCCTTACGAAAACGGAAACCGTTTCTTAACCATTCAGCAGGACTCTTGGACAAAGGGCAAGCAAGACGCCCGTTGTGAGGATCTTAGGATGTCGGGCCGTATCCTGATAGTTGATGGTGTTGCAACCAATCGTATCGTGCTGAAGGTAAAGCTTCTTGCGGCACAATACGCGGTTGTGCCCCGGTCAGATCCCCAATCCGCGATGCAGGCGGTGCAAACCGACCGGCCCGACCTGATTCTTATCGAAACCAGCCGCCTTTCGGACGAAGTCCGTGGTTTCATCCAGTCTGTGCGCACCGCAGCGTCCACCCGCGCCATCCCGATCATCGCCATGGGGCATTTCAATGGGCCGGCGGACCGGCTGGCCGCGCTTCAGGCCGGGGCCGATGACGTTCTGGACAAGCCGCTGTCGGACACTCTCCTTCTGGCCCGCATCCGATCCCTGTTACGTGCGCATGACGCGGATGCGGAACTGCGCCTGCGCGAGGATACGGAACGGGCCCTTGGATTTTGCGAAGAGCCCGCGGCCTTCGACGGGATTGCCCCCGGCAAGATCGTCCTGATCGCCGATCCGGTGGCCCGGGCCGTGGGCCTGTCGCAGGCGCTTGGCGCAGGGGCGCGGGACCGGGTGCGCGCGCTTGACCCGGACCGGGTCCTGTCCCCCGGCGGGCTGGATGACGTTCCGGATGTCTTTGTCATCGACGCCCGCAACGGCGCCGGGCTGATCGACAGCGGGCGGGTATTCAGTCTGCTTGCGGATCTGCGCAGCCGGGTGGAAACCCGCCATTGTTCGCAATTCGTGCTGACCCCGGACGGGGACGACGAAACCGCCGCCATGGTTCTGGACCTTGGGGCCAATGATGTTGCCGGTGCCTCTGTCGGGCTTGAGGAGATTGGCTGGCGCATCGCCCAACTGGCACAGCGCAAGGCCCGCACCGATCGTCTGCGCGACACCGTCCGCAACGGTCTACAGGCGGCGGTGACGGACCCGCTGACCGGCCTTTACAACCGGCGCTATGCCCTGCCCCATATCGACCGGATGGCCGACCGCGCGCGCGAGACCGGGCAGGACATCGCGGTCATGGTTCTGGACATCGACCATTTCAAGCGGATCAACGACACCCATGGCCATGCGGTGGGCGACGCTGTCCTTGTCGGCGTCGCGGAACGGCTGCGGTCGAACCTGCGGGCGGTCGATTTGGTGGCCCGGATCGGCGGCGAGGAATTTCTGGTGGCCATGCCCGATTGCGACGAAGCCACGGCCCGGATCGCGGCAGAGCGGTTGCGTCGCGCGGTCGAGGCAGAACCCTTTCAACTGAGCAGTGGCGCGACAATCAACGTGACCCTCTCTGCTGGCGTCGCCGTGGCCCATGGCATGTCAGCCGACCTGCCCGACATGACCCGCGTGGTGAATGCCGCCGATCACGCGCTTTTTGCGGCCAAATCGGCCGGGCGCAATACGGTCAGCATCAGCCAATCGGCGGCCTGAAACCGGCCTGATCCTAGTCCCGGTCCCGATCGCCGCCCCGCATTTCCCGCAACTCATGGTCCAGCCGGTCGGCAAAGGCCGCCCGTTCCGCTGCCGTCATCGCCTGCAACTGTGCCAAGAGCGCGTCTTGTCCGGCCCGCATCCCGGCGGTGGCCCGGTCCCGCTGTCCGGCAAAAATCGCGTCAACCGCCGCCGGGTCAAACGGGTCGGCCCGCAGCGCGGCCATGAAATCGCGCATCGCTTCGGCGCGGTCGCGGCGGCTTGGCGGGCGAAGGCCCTCTTGTCCGCGCAAATGGTCCCGCAGTTCGCGGCGATGATCATCGTCCAGGGCGCGGGCGAAGGGCCCCAGCGTCATGTCAATGCCGCCAAACGGACCGGGCGCGCGGCCCTTGGCAATGCCCCCCACGATGACCCCGGCCACCATCAGGTTCAGCGCCAGTGACACGATCAGCAGAATCCGCAGGGACCGGCGGATCGGCGGCTTCGGTGTCTTGTCATCCTCGGCCATGATCAGCCCTCCAATCCCAGAATATCGTCCGCCGAAAAGATCGACACGGATACGGATTCGCCCCAGATCGCCGTGCTGAGCCCGTCCAGACCAGCGGGGGGCGCGACGCCGAACCAGACACCGACCGCCGTGGCGGTGGCAAGGCCCGACACACCGGCCACCCCACCCAACGCGGCCCAAAGCCCGGCCAGGAACCCGCTCCGCGCCGCCGCAACCGGCGCGGGGCGGGACGCCTCAAGCGCGTCTGCCGCATCGCCAAGGATCGCCTGCATAAGCGCCTCGGACGGGTCGGCCACGCGGGCAGATCGCGCCTCTGCGAAAAGCGCCTCGAGCATCTGGTCTTCGGTTTGGGAAAGGTCCTTGTCAGTCATGTCCGTACCCCAGTTCATCCTTGCGCCCGGCAAGCAATGCCGCAAGCGCCCGTTTTCCACGCGCGGTCAGGCTTTCCACGGCCTCCACGCTGATTTCCATCACCTCTGCGATCTCGGGGTTCGACAACCCTTCAAGATGGCGCAGCGCCACCGCCTGTGCCTGCCGGTCCGGCAGTGCGGCCAAGGCATCGTGAAGGGCGGTCATCCGGGCACCCTCCTGCATTTGCTCTGCCGGGCCAGGACGGTCGTCCTCGGGCTCTGCCACGCCTTCGAAATCCACAGTGCGGCGGCGGCGGCGCAGCCTGTCGGTGCAGAGGTTGGCAACGACCCGATAAAGCCATGTCGTCACCTGTGCCTCGCCCTGACGCCAGTCTGGCGCGATCTTCCATAGGCGCATCATCGCGTCCTGCGCCACATCCTCGGCCTCGGCCCGATCGCCGCCCAGCATGCGGGTGGCCTGCCCCAGTACCCGCGGCGTCAGCCGCGCGGCCAGAACCCGCGCGGCGCCCATATCGCCATTGGCAAACGCCACCAGAAGCGCCCCGTCGGGGGCGGCATCGGGGCTGTCCGTCTCTGGCAGGCGCGCAGCAAGGGTCATGGGCAAAAGTGCTATCCTGTGATTGCCCCGGCGACAATCGCCGCCGGGACAGAGGTGGGTCAGTTTCCGTGGCGGCCACGGCCCTCGCCGCGCCCACGGCCCTGACGGCGTTCGCCCATCTCGGCCATGGCGGTTTCGAATTCTTCCGCCGTCACGAGGCCATCTTCGTCGGCATCCATGTGGCTGAACATCCGCTCGAAGGGATCGCGGCCCATCCGCCCGCCCGGCTGCGGCAATTCTTCGGCCTGAAGCAGCCCGTCGCCGTTTTCATCGAATTCACCGATCATCCGGTTCACGCGGTCTTCGGCGCGGGCTGTGATTTCGGCCACCATGGCGGCGGTCAACTCGTCCGCAGACAGGGCGCCGTCTCCGTTCGTGTCCTGCGCGGCAAAGCGGTTTGCTGGGGCGGCCTGAAGCTCTTCTAGCGTCAGCGACCCGTCACCGTTGGCGTCCAGCGTGGCAAAATCCATCATCGGGCCCATCTGCGGGCCCATGCCCCGGCCCATGGCACCGCCATCGCGGCCAAACCCGGCGGCATCGGCCCCCGTTGCAACAAAACCGGCGGCAATCGCGGCCAAAAGAAGCGGAGTTTTCATTGTCTTGTTCCTTGTCTGTATCAGGTCAGTCTTGTGTTTCGCCCGGCCCTCAACTGCCGAACTTGCCCATAGAACGCGGCGCGGCGCGGGTTCCGTCGGAGATTTTGGAAGTTTTTCGGCGGGGTTTTGCGACAACCCGCCGCAACGACAGGTTTACCCCTTTTCTTTAGACGGTGGGCCTTCGACACTGCGGCAAAGCCGATGGAGCCTCCCCATGACCGATCAGGCAACGAACACGATGCAGCATGACGCCGACGAGCGTCCGACCGGCCCTGCGGTGATGCGCGGCTTTCGTCGCCGCTGCCCCAATTGCGGCGAAGGGCGGATGCTTTCCGGCTATCTCAAGGTCGCGGACCAGTGCCCCGCCTGCAAGGAAGAGCTGCACCACCATCGCGCCGACGATGGCCCGGCCTATCTGACGATCCTTGTGGTCGGGCACCTGATGGCGCCGCTGATCCATATCGTCTTTACCCGGTTCCGGCCCGAACCTCTGGTCATGGCCACGGTTTTCACAGTTGGCTGCGTGGCGCTGTCGCTCTACCTTCTGCCACGGCTGAAGGGGGTCGTCGTGGCGATCCAATGGGCCAAGCGGATGCACGGATTCGGGGCTTCACCCCGGTCCTGACAGACAGGGGACCGGATGACCGACAAGACCGCGATACGCGACGCCGCGACCATCATCCTGCTGCGGGACCGGGCGACCGTGCCGGCGGTGCTGATGGGGCAACGCGGGTCTGGCGCGGCGTTTATGCCCAACAAATTCGTCTTTCCGGGAGGGGCGATCGATCCGGTGGATGCCACTGTGCCCCTCGGCGCGCCCCTGCCCCCGGTCTGTGCCGACCGGTTGACCGAGAACAGCGCGCTGCCGCCCGGACAGATCGCCGCCGCCGCGATCCGGGAGCTGTGGGAGGAAACCGGCCATATCCTTGGCGCCCCCGGAGACTGGCCCGAGGCCGCCCCGCGCGGCTGGCGCGGATTTGCCGCGACAGGCCACTTGCCCGACGCCGCCGCCCTGCAATTCGTGTTCCGGGCCGTGACCCCGCCGGGCAACCCGCGCCGCTTCGACGCCCGGTTCTTTCTGGCCGACGCCGCCCACCTGCGCACCGATCCGGATGATTTTTCCCGGGCCGAGGACGAACTGGCGCATCTGCAATGGGTGCCGCTGGACAAGGCGCGCAGCTTTGATCTGCCCTTCATCACCGAGGTCGTTCTGGCCGAAATCACGGCCCGGCTGGATGATCCCGGCCCACCTGACCAGGTGCCCTATTTCCGGCACGAGGAAGAGCGGCATTTCATGGAACGGCTGGGCGGCAGGTCGCCTCTCGCGCGTTAGGTTCGGGGGATGGTGGGTTGAAACCCACCTTACGTTTGAGGGGCGCTGCCCCTCTGGCCCTTTCGGGCCATTCACCCCGGGATATTTATTGACCCAAAGAAGGGGCTGGACTCAGCGTCCATTCTTCTTTGGGTTGGAAATATCCTCTGGGGGTGCGGGGGGCGAAGCGCCCCCGCGTAAGGTGGGTCTTGACCCACCACTGCCTCAGGCCACCAACACAAGCCCGACGACAGACCCGCCCAGTAGGATCAGCCCGGCCCATTCCCGGCCGGTGATCGCCTCGCGGAAAACGAACAGCGAGGCAAGGGCCGAAAGCGCCACCTCCACCTGTCCGACCGCTTTGACATAGGCCACCTGTTGCAGGGCGAAGGCGGTGAACCAGCAGGCCGACCCGATCATTGAAAACACGCCGACAAACCCGGCGACCCGCCAGGCGGCAATGACCCGGCCGATCTCGGCCCGATCGCGCCAGCCAAGCCAGATCACCAGCGCCAGCGCCTGACTTGCGGTGACGAAAGACAGGGTCACCAGGGCCCGCAACACGGCGTCCCCTTCGGCCAGCGACAGGGTCGCGCCGCGATAGCCCACGGCGGAAACTGCAAAGGCCAACCCGGACAAAAGCCCGATCCCCGCCGCCGGGTTCATCACCCGCCGCCAGCCGCCCCGCCCATCGGCGCGCGGCGTGTCCGACATCAGCAGAACCCCGCAGAGACCGACAAGGATCGCCACGAAGGCCAGCGGCCCGACCCGGTCCCCCAGCCAGATCATGCCGACCGGGATCGACAGGATCACTTCGGTCTTCATGAAGGTTGTCCCGACCGCGAAATTGCGTAGCGAAAACAGCGCCACGACACAGAGCGTGCCAACGATCTGCGCCGCCCCGCCGATCAGCGCCGGTCCGAAGAACCCCGAGGGCACGTCGGGCAAGGCCTGCCCGCTTGCCGTCGCGTAGGTCAGCGCCAGCGCAGCAACCATTGGAAAGGAATAGAAGAACCGGGCGAAGGTCGCACCGACCGTCGACAGCCGCGTCGATTTCAGGTGCTTTTGCAGCATGAACCGGATGGTTTGGGCCGTCGCGGCCAGAAGGGTGATCGGGATCCATGCTGTCATGGCCCGCTCTATGACCCGAAATCAGTCCTTGGGCCAGAGCGGATGCGGAACCGGGTCTTTCGCCTTGGACAGGTAACGGCGGAAGACCTCGGCATAGGAGCGGAACCGGTAGCCTTCGTTGCGGCGCAGGTAGTGGTCCCGATTCGACCGATAAAGCGCAGGCAGGTCGTACCATGGCACCTGCGGGTGCATGTGATGGACGACGTGCAGGTTATTGTTCAGGAAAAGAAAGGCCAGCGGCCCCCGGTCTTCGATGATCACAGTCCGCGCGCGGGCCTTTTCATGCGCCTGATGTTCAAGGAACGTGCGGATCTTGATCAGCGCCAGTCCGATATAGGCCGCCAGAAGATACGCCCAGACCGGCATCGGTGACAGTGCAACCAGCCAAAGCACCAGAGCGGCTGCAGGCAGATGCGCCAGCCAGTCGCGCAGCACGCTGCGATCCCCCTTGCGGATCAGCCGCAGGTCGCCCGCCATCCACATCACCTGCCCGACCAGCGGACCGACCGTCAGCCGCCCGGCTAACGTATTGTTGAACCGCAGCAGTGCTCGCGCTGCACCGGTCAATCGCCCCCAGACCACCGGATCGAGGTAGTTGCTTTCGGGGTCGTCGTAGGGGTCGGTCAGGGTTTCATCATGGTGATGCGCAAGGTGCGTTGCCTTGAACCGCCCGTAGGGCACGCAGAGCGACAGGGCCGGAAACATCAGGGCCGCGTTCAGCCAGGCCGCCCGGAACGGGTGCCCGTGGATCGCCTCATGCGTCAGCGAACTGTGCAGCGCGATGGCCACCGCCGCCACCGGCACGGCCAACCAAAGGGACAGGGGCGCGAGCAGGGCAACCGCCCCGGCCCAGACCGCGTAACATACCGCGACCAGCCCCAGCGTCCGCCATTCGACACGCGGCAATGACCGGCCCCGCAAGATGGCTGCCTCTGGTCCCGATGCTGCGCCGCTGTCCATTTCGCCCTCTTATCCTTTGTTATCCTTTGGATAATCGGATGCCGGCGGCGCAGGTATTCTGAATCTGATTAACTTTTCTAATCAGTGGTGATAATACTCCACACTATGACGAATTCTATCGACAAACGTGATCGCGCGGCCCTGTTTCGGGAAAGGATCGCCCTTGCCATGACCCGTGCTGGCGAAAGCCAAAGCGGGCTGGCCCGCGCCTGTGGCGTGGACCGGTCGACCATTTCTCAACTGCTGAAGGGTGACGGTGCGCGGCTGCCCAATGCGCAGCTGGTGGCGGGATGTGCGGCGGCGCTTGGGGTCTCGGCCGACTGGCTGTTGGGGCTGTCGGACCGGCCGGAACTGGCCGCCGACCTTGTGGCCGCTGCAATGACCATGACCCGGGCCCCCCGCGCCCTTGTGGATGAAACGATCTTTGGCTGGCATCAAGAGGCGGCGGGATACAAGATCCGCCATGTGCCGACCGGCCTGCCTGATATGCTCAAGACCGACGCGATGCTGGGCTGGGAATACGGCCCGTCGCTGGGCAAGACGGCGGAACAGGCGATCGGGGCCAGCCGCGACCGCCTGAACTGGATGCGGGCATCGAAATCCGACTACGAGATTGCCCTGCCCCTGCACGAAATCGAAAGCTTTGCCCGCGCCGAGGGCTATTACAGCGGGCTTCCCCGCGACATTCGCGCCGCCCAGATCGCCCATCTGCGCGGCCTCTACGATCAGCTTTACCCCTCGCTTCGGGTCTATCTGTTCGACGCCCGCAGGCTGTATTCCGCACCCGTGACGGTCTTCGGGCCGCTTCTGGCGGTGATCTACCTTGGGTCGTCCTATCTGGCCTTCCGCGATACCGAACGTGTGCAGGCGATCACCCGGCATTTCGACGGGCTGATCCGCGAGGCAGAGGTGTCCAGCCGCGAATTCATGAACGAGTTGGACCGGATTGAAGCGCAGGTCGGATAGGCCATGGACCCGCGCGTAAACGCCTTAGATCTGCGGGTCCGGGTTGACCGTATGCCCGTCCACCGCGATCACCTGTCCAGACACCCGCCGCGCCCCGTCCGAGGCAAGGAAGACCGCCATATCGGCGATGTCCCGCGCCTCGACCCAGGTTTTCATCGACACGCCCGCCGCATAGCCGTTGTAGACCTGATCGCGGGTCATGCCCTTGGCCTTCGCCTCGGCCTCCAGCACCCGTTCCATGCGCGGCCCTTCGACCGCGCCGGGCAGGATCGCGTTGGAGCGGATACCAAATGGCCCCAATTCCATCGCGACAGTCTTCATTAGCCCGATGACCGCCCATTTCGCCGCCGCATAGGGGCTGCGGTTCGGATAGCCATAGATCCCGGCGGTGGAGGAGGTGAACAGGATCACCCCTTGCCCCGCCGCCTTCATCAGGGGCGCCGCGTATTTGGCAACCAGAAACGCCCCGTCCAGCGTCACCGCCGTGCAGGCCCGCCAGTCGTCCAGCGTGACCTCTTCGATCGGGGCGGTCGGGCCTTTCACGCCTGCGTTGGCACAGAGCACGTCCAGCCCGCCCGCTTTGGCGATGCCGTCGAACAAACCGCCGATCTGCGCCTCGTCCGCGGCGTCCACGACCCGGCACCGCCAGTTTCCGGGGCAGGATTGCAGCGCGTCGGTGTCCACATCCGTGACCCAGACCTCGTAGCCCGCGTCGTCAAAGGCCTCGGCCATGGCGCGGCCGATCCCGCTGGCCCCGGCGGTGATCAGGACGCGCGGCATCAGCGCACCCCGACAGCCGCACCCGCCCCTTCGGGGCGCGGCAGGGCGGCTTGAGCCTCGGCCACTCGGGACAGCGGTGCGGCGACGGTCGGCCCCGGTTCGCTGGCCTTGCGGGTCTCAAGGCTGACGTGGATCAGCATATGTTCCCCGGTGGCCAGCAGACGGTCGCCTTCAAACATCCGGTGGAACAGGTGCATCTTCTTGCCCGCGCCCAGAAGCACCTGGGTCTCGACCCGGATGCGCGCCCCGGCATGCACCTCGTCGATGTGGCGAATGTGGGTTTCAGCGGTGAAATAGCTGCCCCCGGTGGCGATGTAATCGGCATCACAGCCGACCATCGCCATGAATTTGTCGGTCGCATCGCCGAAGGCCTGAAGATAGCGGGCCTCGTTCATGTGACCGTTGTAGTCGGTCCAGTCGAGCGGCACCGCACGTGCCACGGTGACGATGGGCGCGGACAGGTCGGCCACGTCATCCAGCGTTTCGGGCAGTTGGTCGATCCTGCGGTCCTGATCGTTCAGAAGCGCGCCCGCGCCCCATTTCTGCGCCTTCAGCCCGCGCATCATGGTGACAAGGTTGTTGTCGCGGATGCGTTCCAATTCGCGAATCGTGTGCATCCCCGATTGGGCGTCGGACTGGTCGGCGATCTGGTTGGTCAACTCGTCGGTCAGTTCCGGCACATCCATCAGCTTGGTCCAGGGCCAGGACAGGCAGGGGCCGAACTGGGCGATGAAATGGCGCATTCCCGCTTCGCCCCCGGCAATGCGATAGGTTTCAAAAAGGCCCATCTGCGCCCAGCGCAGGCCAAAACCATAGCGGATCGCGTTGTCGATCTCTTCGGTGGTGGCGATGCCATCCTTGATCAGCCACAGCGCCTCGCGCCAGACCGCTTCAAGGAATCGGTCGGCGATATGGGCGTCGATCTCCTTGCGGACATGCAGCGGGTAGCAGCCGATCGCGGTCAGGACTCCCTTGGCCCGCTCCACATCCTCGGGCGCGTTGATGTCAGAGGGGACCAGTTCGATCAGCGGCAGCAGGTAGACCGGGTTGAACGGGTGGGTCACGACGATCTGGCCGGGACGGGTCGCGCAGCCCTGCAATTCGGACGGCTTGAAGCCGCTTGTCGAAGACCCGATGATCGCGTCGGGGGCGCAATGTTCCTGTATGGTCTGGTAGACCTTGCGCTTCAGTTCCAGCCGCTCTGGCACGCTTTCCTGAATCCACTCGGCCCCGGCAACGCAATCGGAAATGGTGTCGTGAAAGGTCAGGGTGCCTTCTTCGGGCAGGGCCACGTCGGACAGACCGGGCAGCGACCGGCGTGCGTTGTCCAGCACCTCGCCCACCTTGCGGCCCGCTTCCGGGTCCGGGTCGAACACCCGAACGTCCCAGCCCATCAGCAGGAACCTCGCGGCCCAGCCGCCCCCGATGACACCCCCACCGATGATCGCGGCGGTCCGGTTCTGTGCGTGCGCTGCCATGTCTCTCCCTTTCACAACGCGAGCCCCCGGCCCCGCCGAAACGGCAGGCCCGAAAGCAGACAAGACCCTTGTCCGTGGAAGGGGCCGGGCGTGTCAGGCGCCGGCCGGGTCCGAAGTCCCCGAAACCGTCAGGTGTCGGGGTGATTGAATTCCTCGTCCGGGGACACGTTGTTGTGGTTGGTCACGCGCGGATCACAGGCCCACATGGAGCTTCCCGCGTCGTGGATAACCAGCCCGCCTAGGGCGACGCATTCCTGATAGGTCATCGAACGATTGCCAAGAACAAGGTATTCCTTGAATGCCCCTCCGCCCGAAGACGGGGCGGCCATTCCACCGCCCGGAACCTCTTCGCAGGCGACCAGGCCAAGGATGCAGACAAGAAACAGCTTCTTCATGGTTACAACTCCTTCAGACGGGACAGATCATACCCGTTGAAGTCGAGAATCTCACGTGCCGCGGCCAGCTTGTCGGCGGAAATCTGCGGGGTGCGGCTCAGAATCCAGCCTGACCGGCCGTCCGGCGCGCCCACAACGGCCACGGTATAGTCCTGATCGACCCATAGCACCCAATAGTCGGAGGCCACGAAAGGCACCGACGCAAACCGTACCTTGAGCCGGCCCGGCCCGACGATTTCGGCGGTGCCGTCGATGGTGCTGCGAATACTGCCGTCGGCGGTGCGGCAAGTATTGCGCACCCCGATCAGCCCGTCGGGGCGGGCCGTGTATTCCGCGGTGACGCCGACGCAGCCTTCCTCGAACGGAACCGGGAACCGGGCGACCTCGTGCCACAGGCCAAGGTATCGGGCCGGTTCGAACAGCGCCTTGGAAGCGATGGGGACGGTGGCGTCACGATATGTTTCAAGCGGCACCGCGCAGGCCGACAGGGCAAGGGCGGCGATCAGTGCCGCCCATGTCCGGCCCGGATTGGTCACGCCGACCCCGGCGCGCGCTTGGTCAGGCCAAGTTTCTTGCGAACCTCTTCCGGGCCGATCACGCGGGCGCCAAGGTTTTCGATGATGTTGACCGACCGCTCGACCAGCTGCGCATTGGTCGCCAGAACGCCCTTGTCCAGCATCAGGTTGTCTTCCAGCCCGACCCGCACGTTGCCCCCGGCCAGAACGGCAGCGGCGACATAGGGCATCTGGCTGCGGCCAAGCGAGAAGGCGCTGAAGGTCCAATCGTCGGGGACATTGTTGACCATAGCCATGAAGGTATTCAGGTCGTCCGGTGCGCCCCACGGCACCCCCATGCACAGCTGCACCAGCGCGGGGCTGTCTAGAATGCCGTCTTTCACCAGCTGCTTGGCATACCAAAGGTGGCCGGTGTCGAAGGCCTCGATCTCGGGTTTGACGCCAAGGTGGGTCATCATCCGGCCCATCGCCTGCAGCATGCCGGGCGTGTTGGTCATGACATAGTCGGCCTCGGCGAAGTTCATGGTGCCGCAATCCAGCGTGCAAATCTCGGGCAGGCATTGCTTGACATGCTCGACCCGTTCGGCGGCACCGATCATATCGGTCCCGGCTTGCAGCGGCAGCGGGTGTTCGGTGGGACCAAAGATCATGTCTCCGCCCATTCCGGCGGTCAGGTTCAGAACCACATCGACCTCGGCATCGCGGATGCGGTCGGTGACTTCGCGGTAATAGTCCAACTTGCGGCTGGGGGCGCCGGTCTCGGGGTCGCGCACGTGGCAGTGGACTACGGCGGCGCCGGCCTTGGCGGCGGCAATCGCGCTGTCGGCGATGTCCTTCGGGGACCGGGGGACATGCGGGCTCCGGTCTTGAGTGCTGCCCGATCCGGTAACGGCGCAGGTGATAAAGACCTCTCGGTTCATTTGCAGGGGCATCTTGGTCCTCCGATCCTTGATTCTGTCCCAACTATGATACCGCTTGGCACTCCGCGCTTTCCGTTTTACGCATTCTTCTTGATGAATAGCGCATTCCCCAGTCTTCCTACCGACCGGCCAGTCCGGGTGGGTGTCCTTGTTCTGGACGACACGAACCTTCTGTCCCTTGCCGCGGCGGTGGACCCGATGCGGGCCGCGAACCGGTTTGCCGGGCGGCGTGTCTTTGACTGGACCTACCTGACCATGACGGGCAGCCCGGCGCGGATCACCGCCGGGTTCGATATCCCCGGCGCGGCGGTGGGCACGGTTCCGGTGCCCGACCTTCTGATGCTGGTGGCCAGCTTTAGTCTTGACCGGCAGGATACCCCGGCGCTGCACCGCGAATTGCGGCGGATGGCGCGCGGGCGGGCAGTCATCGTCGCGGTTGACGGGGCGGGCTGGCTTCTGGCCTCGGCCGGGCTTCTGGACGGGCAGGCCGCCACGACCCATTGGGAGGACCTTGACCGGTTCGCCGCCCGGTTCCCGCGCGTGGAAACAGTGCGCGACCGGTTCCGGGTTTCGGGTCGAATGCTGACTACCGGAGGGGCGAGCCCCTGCCTAGACATGATGCTTGCGCTGATCCGGCACCACGCGGGGGCCGATGTGGCCGCACGGGTGGCGGGCGTGTTCATCTACGACCCGGTCCATGCGGGCGATGCGCCGCAACGGCTGGTTCCCACGCTTGCGCTGTCACGGCGCGCGCCCATCGTTGCCCGCGCCATCGCCGAAATGGAGGCCGGTCTCGATGCGCCTGTGACAATGGATCAGCTTTCCGCCCAGCTTGGTGTCTCTCGCAGGCTGCTGGAACAGAAGTTTCGCGCCACGCTGGGCCAAAGCCCGCACGGCTATTGGCTTGGCCTGCGACTGGCCGAGGCGCAGCGGCTGGCCCGCGACACGGACATGGCGGTGCAGGACATTGCGCTGGCCTGCGGGTTTTCCAGCCACGCGGCCTTTGGCCGGGCATTCAAGGCGGCCTATGGCACCTCGGTCCGGGACATCCGCAGGCTACGCGGCAACTGGCCCTGACCGGCAGAGGTGGGTTTCAACCCACCCTTCTTTAATACGGCATCGGGATCGTCTTGTTGATGCGATCGATTTCCTTGGTCACCTCGGGCGACAGCTCCATGTCCTTGCCCTTGAGGATATGGGACAGTTGATCAATCGTTGTCGCCCCGAAGATCGCCGAGATCGGGAAGGGCCGGCTGCGCTGCCAGGCCATTGCCATGTGCACCGGGTCAAGCCCGTGATCGCGCGCCAGATCAAGATACTGGTCCACCGCCTCGAAGGCACGGGGGGTCTTGCGGCCACCAAGGTTGCCGTTCAGCGACATCCGGCTGCCCTCGGGCACGGCGCCGTTCTGGTATTTCCCGGTCAGAAGCCCGGCGGCGAGGGGCGAAAAGGACAGGAGCGTCACCTTTTCGTTCACCGCCATTTCGGCCATGTCGGCGTCATACATCCGGCACAGCAGCGAATATTCGTTCTGCACCGTCGCCATGCGCGGGCCGCCCACCTGTTCGGCCACGTCGATCCAGCGGGTGCAGCCCCAGGCGCTTTCGTTGGACATGCCAAAGGCGCGGATCTTGCCCGCCTTCTGCGCCTCGCCCAGCTTTTCCAGAACCCCGGCCATGTGGTCCAGCGTCTTTTGCCGGTCCTGCCCGGAGGGATCATAAGTCCAGTTCTGGCGGAACATGTAGGACCCGCGCATTGGCCAATGAAGTTGATAGACGTCGATATAGTCGGTCTTCAGCCGCTTCAGGTTGCCGTCCAGAATACGCAGGATCGAGTCGGGGCCATAACCTTCGCCGCCCCGGACCATCTGGCTGTCGCCTCCGGCCTTGGTGGCAAGGATCACATCGTCGCGCCGCCGGGTCTTTTCCAGCCAATCGCCGATGATCTCCTCGGTCCGGCCAACGGTTTCCGCCCGGACCGGGTTGACTGGATACATTTCGGCGGTGTCGAGGAAATTCAGGCCATGATCCAATGACATGTCGATCTGGGCATGGCTGTCAGCGACATTGGTTTGGGTTCCGAAGGTCATGGTGCCAAGGCACCAGTCCGGAACCATGATCCCAGATTGGCCAAGTTCGATCTGTTTCATTCAAGGCTCCTTCCCGCGCGTTGAACCGACCTTAGACCGACACGCGGCAGGGGCAAGCCCGACCACCCGCCGGGGCGGCCAGAGAATGTCCCAATACGACCAATTTGGGCGGGAACGGGCATGGCGTGCCAGCATTTTCCGGGCATAAGTGGCCTATGCGCATTCTGATTTCCTTCGCCGCCCTGTTTCTGTCTGTCGTCCTTCTGCAAATCGCCACCGGGGGCGTTGGCCCGCTGGATGCGTTGGTCGGGCTAGGGGCCGGGTTTTCGAAGCCCGAGGTCGGCTTTCTGGGCTCGGCGCATTTTTTTGGCTTCTTCATCGGCTGCTGGTGGGCGCCGCGCCTGTTGGGCGATGTCGGCCACGCAAGGTCCTTTGCGACCTTCACCGCCCTTGGCGCCATCGGCCTGTCGGCCCATGTTCTGGTCACCGATCCCAACTGGTGGGCGCTGTTCCGGGTCGCCAGCGGGATATGCGTGGCTGGCTGCTATACTGTGATTGAAGCGTGGTTGCAGGCCAAAGTGACCAATGAAAACCGGGGCCGGGCGATGGGGATCTACCGCGTCGTCGATGTGGGCGGGTCGTTCATGGCGCAGGCGATGGTCGGCTGGCTGGCCGATCTGGAAACCTATCTGGCCTATAACACGCTGGTGATCCTCTGCTGCACCGCGCTGTTGCCGATGGCCGTGACCAAGGCGACCCAGCCAGTGACGCCCGGCGCGACGCGCCTGCGGCCCGCGATTTCCTGGCGGATGTCGCCGCTGGCCACAGTGGGCGTGGTGGTGGCGGCCCTTTCGGCGGCCTCGTTCCGGATGGTCGGGCCGATCTACGGGCAGGAAATCGGGCTGACGGCGGACCAGATCGGCTATTTCCTCGCCTTCTTCGTCTTTGGCGGGGCCATTGCACAAATCCCGGTAGGCTGGCTTGCGGACAAGTTCGACCGTCGCTGGGTGCTGATCTGGCTGTCGGTCGCGGCGGTCCTGTCCTGTGTAGTCACCGTCGGGGTGGCGCATCTGGGCACCGTCTGGGTGATGCTGGCAGCCAGCTTCTTTGGCTTTACGACCTTCCCGATCTATTCGGTCAGCGCCGCCCACGCCCATGATTTTGCAAGCTCTGACGAACGGGTGGAACTCTCCGCCGCGCTGATGTTCTTCTACGCGGTCGGGGCGATCGGCGCGCCCTATGTGTCATCGACCCTGATCGTCTGGTTCGGACCAGCGGCACTGTTCACCCTGATCTCGGTCGGGCATATCCTGCTGATCGTTTTCGGGCTGGCCCGGATGAGGGCGCGCCCGGCGGAGCGCCGGACGCGCTATGTCTACGCGCCGCGCACCAGTTTCGTGATCGGGCGGCTAATGGGCCGCAGCCGCGAGAAATCTGACGACTAATCGAGTGTACCGCCAAGGGCGGTGACAAGGGCGGCCATATCCGCTGGAATCGGAGCCTCGAACGTCATGTCGTCGCCCGTCACCGGATGGGTAAACCCCAGTTCGGCGGCATGAAGCGCCTGTCGGGCAAAGGTCTGGGCGGCGGCAAACCCCGCCTCGCCCACCGATTTCACCGGCAACTTGCGCCGCCCGCCATAGACCGGATCGCCGATTAGCCCATGGCCCGCATGGGCCATATGCACCCTGATCTGATGGGTGCGGCCGGTTTCCAGCCAGCATTCGATCAGGGCGGCAACCGGGGGGGTCCCGAGGGGCTGCAGGATGCGGGCGCGGGTCACGGCATGGCGTCCGCCATCGAAACTGACGGCCTGCCGCTGGCGGTCGGTCTTGTGGCGGCCAAGGAAAGACTGGATCTTGAGGATATTGCCCGGTTCGAAACTGGTGCTCTTGATCCCGTGCAGCCGCGGGTCGTTCTGGTCCGGCACGCCATAACAGACGGCAAGATAGCGGCGGTGCACGCTGTGTTTTTCAAACTGCGCGGCAAGGCCGTGATGGGCCCGGTCGGATTTCGCCACCACCAGAAGGCCGCTGGTTTCCTTGTCGATCCGGTGCACGATGCCGGGTCGCTTTGCCCCACCCACCCCTGACAGGCTGTCGCCGCAATGATGGATCAGCGCATTGACAAGGGTGCCGCCCGGCGTGCCCGGCGCGGGGTGGACAACCATGCCCGCGGGCTTGTTCACCACGATCAGGTCGGCGTCCTCGTAAACCACGTCCAGCGGGATTTCCTCGGCCCCGATATGGCTTTCGGCGGCTTCCTCTACCGTGATTTCAACTGTGTCGCCCTCGGCCACGCGGTGGCGGGGGTTGGTCACAACCTCGCCGTTCAGCCGCACCGCGCCCTCTTCGATCAACCGGGCAAGGCGGGACCGGGACAGGGACGCGCTCTCTGGCACATCCAGCGAAAGCGCCTTATCAAGGCGGGCAGGCGGATCTTCGGAGATCCGGAAACTGACGAGGGTCTCGGGCAATGGATACCCCTTCTGAAGACGGTGAACCCCTGCCGCCGCAACTGATGTTTCTCAAGCGGCTGGTGACCGGGCTGGCCGTGGTGATGATCGCAGGCTTCCTAGTGCTTATCGTGGCGCTTGTCATCCGGTTGAACCGGCCGCTGATCACTTTGCCCGAACAGATCGCCCTGCCAGCCGGAGCGGAGGCGCAGGCCTTTACCCAAGGCGCAGACTGGTTCGCGGTGGTGACAACCGACGACCGTATCCTGATTTTTGACCGCGCTAGCGGGGCGCTGCGGCAAACGGTGACGGTCGACTGAGGGAGTGGTGGGTTGAAACCCACCTTACCCGGGGGCGCTTCGCCCCCCGGACCCCCAGAGGATATTTCCAACCCAAAGAAGAATGGACGCTGAGGCCACCCCCTTCTTTGGGTCAATAAATATCCCGGGGTGAATGGCCCGAAAGGGCCAGGGGGGCAGAGCCCCTTCGTAAGGTGGGTTTTAACCCACCGTCGCCGAATGATACGTGTGTTTGGGGGGATGGTACCGCCTCCCTGGCTTGAACAGGGGACCTCTGGATCCACAATCCAGCGCTCTAACCAACTGAGCTAAGGCGGCACTGCGCGGGGACTTAGCGCCGCCGAACCGCGAATGCAAGGGGCCAAATCCCCCCGGATTTCATTTTCCGCCCCCCTGCCCGGGCTTGCCAATCCGGCCATCCCCGCTGTAGGAGGCGGCAGGTCATCTCAAGGCGGACACACCCAATGGGCATCAACACCGAACGCGACATCGAAGCCAATCTGCAGATCGGCCCGACCACCGAAGGCATGGTGCGCCTGTTCATTCAGGCTGGCGATATGGAGATCCCGATGGACTTCGACCCGGACGAGGCCGAAGAGATCGCCGAGGAAATCCGCGCCGCCGCGCAGACCGTCCGCCGCAGCCGCTAGACGCGCCGATCCATCATTTCACTTGCGCGCGGGCCGGAACGCCTGCCACTTTCGCCGCAGGAGGTGGGACATGCGCAAGGTTCTTCCCAATGCCGAAACCCTTGGCGGGTTCACGACGATCCTGTTCGGGGCGTCGATCTTTGCCGCTGCGACCGCCTCGGGCCTGCCGGTTCCGCCGGGGACGGCGCAGGCCAGTTTCGGGCTTGGTACGATCATCGGTCACCTGTCCCACCGTCGCCGCTTCAACGCCGAAAAGGTCATCGCTGACCTGCGCCGCCAGATCGAGGACGACTGGACCAATCACCTGCCCGGCCATGCCGATCCGGGCCAGATCGAGGCGGCGATCCGCGCCTTTGACGAGGTCCTGCCGCTGATCGAGATTTCCTCGACCGAGGTGGTGGGCCGCAGGCTGGACCCGGCCCGCATGGCCGACCTGTTTCTGGCCAAGGCAGAAGCCGCCCTGCCCGATGTCTATCGCCCGGCATCACGCCATGACGCGGACGCCCGACTGGCCCGCGCTTTCCTCGCCGATCTGACGGAATCGGCCTATCGCCGGTTGCTGGCCATGCCCGAATTTACCGGCAGCCTTGCCCCGGCAATCTGGTCCGACCTTCTGGGACAGATGGACCGGGTCGAGGATCAAATTGCCACGGGGTTCGAGGCGACGACCGGGCGGCTCGATACTATCGAGGCGCTGTTGCGGACGGCGTTGGCCACAGGACAGCAGGCGCAGACCGCGCGGGCCAGCGGCATCACCGATGCGGCGCTGGTGGCCCTTGCGTCCCGCGTGGCGGCAGATGTGCGCGACCCAGAGCAGGCATTTCGCGAATTGGAGCGGGCAGTGGACCTTGCGATCACGGTCCAGACGACGCCGTCGCAGGACACGCCAGCGCTGGGTCAGGCCGCCCGTCTGTCGGCGGAAGGCCAGCACGATGCCGCCGGCGAGGCGATCGACGCGGCCCTGGCCGAGGCTGAAGCCGCCCACACCGCCCGCGTCAAGGCGTTACTAGAGGCGGGGTTGCAGCAAGACCTTCTGCGCCGCGACCCCGACGCTGCCGCGACCCGGCTGTTCCGGCTGGCAACAGAGGGCGCAGCCCCGGGCACGGAATTCGACGCGCTGTCGCCCCTTTGGATGGAATGGTTCGCCCGCGGAAGGGACAAGGCGCTGTTCCTTGATCTGGAGGTGGCAGGCGCATTGGCCGGGAAAATGGCCGAGGTTGCCCGAACCCCGGTTCAGCAGGGCACGGCCGCGAATTACGCCGGGATCATCCAGCACACCCTTGGCGAACGCCGCCCGGACATGGCAGCCCTGCACGCCGCTGTCGCTTGCTTTGAAGAGGCGCTTGCGATCTGGGATCGCGCGGACAACCCGGCACTTTGGGCCAAGGCGCAGATGAACCTTGCCAACAGCCAGCACGCCATCGCCCAGCGTGACCCGGGCAACGACCGGCTGAACCGGGCGATTGCCGCCTATGACGCGGCCCTTGCGGTTCGCACCCGTGACAGCGCCGCATCCGATTGGGCCATGACCCAGATGAACCTTGGCACCGCACTGCGCACCCTGGCCGAGCTTGAGGCAAGCAGTGACGCGGCCACCGAGTCGCTTGCCGCCATCGATGCCGCCCTGACCGTCCGGACCCGGTCAGCGGGCGAGCCGGGATGGGCGGTGACACAGTTGAACCGGGCGATGACCCTTCGGGTCCGGGGCGAGTTGCAGCGCGACATCGCGGACCTGCAAGAGGCGCTCTCGGCCCTGCACGAGGTCGTCCCGATCTGCGCCGAACAGGGGCTGACCTATTATCGGGCGCTTGCGGACCGGGAGCGAGGGGCGCTTTGTGCCGATCTGGCCCGTCTGGGCGGCCAATCGGACCTGCTGGCCGAAGCCCGCGGCTTTTTCCAGCGCGCGCTTGACGGGCTGGGCACCGATGGGGCGCCGCTGGACCGGATGGTCGCGACCGCCATGGATGCCTGCGTCGACCGGATTGCGGACGGGGCGGACGACGCGGAACGGTTCGACCTTGCCCGCCGGGGGATCGCGGAGCGTGGCGAACGGCTGCTGCTGCGGGGGCTGGACCGGTTTGCCGGGATCAGCGCGGCAAGCGA
Source organism: Marivivens marinus (assembly GCF_035969385.1). Taxonomy (NCBI): domain Bacteria; kingdom Pseudomonadati; phylum Pseudomonadota; class Alphaproteobacteria; order Rhodobacterales; family Paracoccaceae; genus Marivivens; species Marivivens marinus. The sequence goes on from NZ_JAYKKJ010000005.1 coordinate 235,753, forward strand.
TGCTGTCGCCCCTGCCCTTGTGTCAGAACGCCCGTGACCAGGATGGATCGCGCGCCGCGTGCTGTCGCAGCGCAGCGTGACGGGCGAATTTCTGGATCATCACCTTGCGCCGCGCCGGGGCAAGCTTTGCCTCTGGTCCCATTCGGATGATTTCCGCGCCGAAGGGGTCGGCGAGGATCAGGCCGGTATTATCGGGCAGAAGTTCTGTCGGGAAATCGGCATCAACCGCCCAGAAGAACCGGTCGCACCATTCCAGATAGCCCTGCCATTTGTTGTCGGACTGAAAATCGGCACGGCCTGATTTGCATTCGACCACCCAGATCTCGCCCTTTGGTCCCAGCGCCATCACATCGACCCGCAGGCCACTGGTCGGCACGAGTTCCTCGACCGTCACAAAGTCATAGCTGAGCATATGGCGACAGACGCCACGGGCCAGAAGCTGGCCGGGTTTGAGCATGTCGTCTGGTCGGATCTCGGTCATGGGTCAAATATGAACATACCGTGAACACCCGTCAACCTTAACAAAATGTGTCCGGATTGGGATCAGCACTACAAAATCTGCCCGGAAATGGCCTTGAATCCTCCGCTCCTTTGCCACTCGACCCGATCAAAAGAAGATCGAATCTTATCGGAGCTGCCACTCATGACCCTTCTTCAGCACATCGCCTCGGAATTCACTTTCTTCAATGTCTGCATGAGCCTGATCGCGGTGGGCCTGATCGAACGGGGGCTCTACATGCTGCCGGAAAGCGTTGTTGGCGAAGGTGGCTGGCTTCTGGATACCGGCCCGGCTGTCTGACCCCTTGCGGTAGCGCCTCGCGCGCCCTACCTATGGTCGCGGCGGGTTTCTGCGCTTCACGTGACCAACGTTGCATTCCAGTGGCCTTAAACAAATCCGAGGGAGCTGGCTCTGTCACGGCCCTGGCCATGTTATCTGGCGCCCACCTGTACATACAGGTCCTCGGGAATCAAACGCCCACGGTTGTCGTGGTGCCCGCCACCTCGTTCCTGACTAGACCGACCGCGCAAGGACGACAAAGGATATCCCGGTCGTCAGCGCATTCAGTCCCATCAGCAGACCGATTGCCCAAAGCGCCGTTCCCGGCAGGCCCGAAATCAGTAGGACCCCAAGGACAAGCGAGGCCAGCCCGGAAAACCCCATCCAGGCCCACCCCTTACCCGGCCGGTGCTGGAAGGCGATGAACATCTCCATCGCACCCTGAACCAGAAACGCCAGACCGACGAGGAAGGTCAGCCCGACCAGCCCGGTCAGCGGGAAGAAGGCCAGATAGACCCCGACGGCAAGCTGGAGAAACCCGGACAGGCCTGACCAGATCGCCGATCCCCAGTCCCGCGCCCAAAAGGCGTGATGCAGGGTAAAGCCCCCGGCGACAAGGAATACGACCCCAACCAGAACCTTGGTCGCGATCGAGGCGACGAGCGGGAACAGAATCGCCAAGACGCCGATCCCGATCAGGATCCAGCCAAGGCGCTGGAACCGGTCCCGGCCCGCCTTGATCGCGGCATAAAGGTCGGACTGTTTGAACTCTGGCGGAAGGTCGGACATGAACGCCCCCTGTCTGTGCTACCTGCCCGCAGGAGACCCCACCCGAACAGGAATCGCAACTGGTTCGGGCACCGGCGCGCGCCGCCCACCCCGCGGTTCGTCGTCGTCATCGTCCTCGGCCATGGACATCACCGCAAAGGCGAACTGCACTCCGGCGAAGATGACGCCGTTGGACAAGAACAGCATGAGGACGGCTATCCAGCCTTTGTCGGACCGGGCCACCAACCCGCCCAGCCCGGCGATATCGAACCATAAAAGCAGGGCCACGAAGACCGCCGCCAGGCCAAAGCCTATGGCGACATTGCGGATATACAGCTTGATCAGATCAGGCGGTGGATTGGCGAACATGGCGGATCTCCCCTCGGCCCAAGGGTATGCCTTTGCCCGGAAAGGTCCAATTGGGACAAAACGCCCCGGCGGAAAACCGCGGAAAGCTGTCGCATCGCAGACGCGCCTGATGGCGCGGTTTGATACGCTGGCACCATGCAGAACGAGGAGAGGACGATGGATTTCGAAACGATCAGCCCCGGCGATTTTGGTCGCAGCCTCGCTGGCCTTGGCGTCAATCTGCTGGTGCGGGATGTGCGGCGCAGCGTTGCCTTCCTGAACGCGGTGTTTGACATGCGGGCCCACCGGGTCACCGCGGATTTCGCCATCATGACCTACGGCAAACAGGTGTTCCAGTTGCACGCCGACGGCACCTACCACAGCCACCCCCTGCCCTCGCTTCTGCCCGAATCCGGGCCGCGCGGCGGCGGGATCACCCTGCACTTGTTCGAAACGGACCCCGATGTGGCGGCGGCTCGGGCCGAAGACGCGGGCGGAATGGTCTTGCAGGCCCCGGCGGACAAGCCTCACGGGCTGCGCGAATGCGTCATCCTCTGTCCCGACGGCTATGCCTGGGGGCCAAGCCGCCACCTGACGCCAGAGGAAGAGGCCGCAGTTGACGGCTAGCCCTTGACCTTTGCCCGCCACGACCACAGCGTGGCGCCCGAAAAGATCAAAGGAGTCTCCCATGTTCGGCAAACTCGTCCTCACCGGCGCACGCGGCAATCTTGGCAATGAATTGCGCGGGCCGCTGTCTACGCTGTGCCGCGAACTGGTGTCCACCGACATCCGCGAAGCGCCCGAAACCCTGAACCCGAACGAGACCTACGTTCAGGCAGACGTGGCGAAGATGGAGGAGATCGGACCGCTTCTGGAAGGGGCGGACATGGTCATTCACTTCGGGGCCATCGTCGATGAAAAGCCGTTCGAAGAGCTGTGGGGGCCGAACTACGTCGGGGCCTACAACATCTGGGAGGCCGCGCATAAACACGGGCTGCGCCGTGTCGTCTATGCCTCGTCCATCCACGCGGTGGGCCTGTGCGAAACAAACCGTGGAATCGATACCGACGAACCGCACCGGCCCGATACCTTTTATGGACTAGCCAAGTGCTTTGCCGAAGACATGGGGCGGATGTACTGGGAAAAACGCGGGCTGGAATCAGTCTGCCTGCGGATCATGTCCTGCACGCCGGTTCCGCAGAACGTGCGCGCCCTGCAGACATGGCTGTCCTACCGCGACATGGTGCAGTTGGTCGTGCGGTCGCTGGAAACCCAAACCGTGGGCTTCACCGTGGCCTATGGGGTTTCCGCCAACACCCGCGCGCCTGTGTCGAACCACAAGGTCGGTTTCCTTGGCTACCGGCCGCAGGACAATGCCGAGGACTGGGCGGAAGAACTGTTCGCCAAGGCCGTGGACCCCGACCCGCAGGATCTGGCGCAAACCCGTCTTGGCGGCCCCTTCGCCAGCGTCCCGCTTGGCGAAAGCGGGATCGCGGGCATTCAGGCGATGAGCAAGGGAAAGAAGGGCTAGCAGAGGTCTGAGGTAAGGTGGGTCAAGACCCACCTTACGACATCTGCAAGCCTCTGAACCTCAAGCCCTTTCATAAGGTGGGTCTTGACCCACCCTGCCCATCCGGGCGCTAGCAGTCCAGTGCGGCGTTCAGGCTGTCCGCCCCTGCATAGGGGCCGATGTCCCGATGGGACAGTTGCCCATTGTCAAGCCGCGTCGCGATGATCCGGGTCCAGCCCGCGTTCGCAGTGATCACCTCGGTTACCCCATCACAGGTCCGCAGCCCGCCTTCGATTACGGGCGACCCAAGGTGATGATTGGTGAACCCTTCGGCGGCGGCTTCCTCGCGGTAGGTCCAGACCCCGTCGGCCACCGACACCTCGATCACCCGCAGCACCTTGGCCAGATGGGGCCGATCGACATAGGCGATCTCGACCTGCCCGTCCCCATCCAGATCCGCCACTGCGGCAATGGCCAGCCAACGGTTACGGCGGCCGATCGGTGCAGTCTCGAGAACAGCGGCAAGTTCGCCCGCGACTTCGTCGATCACGACGATGCCGGCGCCGGTGGTGAACCCGCTGCGCACGGCGACCACCTCGGGCGTGCCGTCGCTGTCCAGATCGGCCAGCCGGGGGGCGGTGTCTTCCCAAACCGCATTGGTCAGGCGCAACCGGCTCGTCTGGCCCGCCCGGTCAATGACAAGCGCTTCGTATTCGCCGTTCTGAACCGCGCCGTGCCCATAAACGGCAGTCGGCGCGTCATAGGACGCGCCGGTGATCTCGGCCAGTACACAAGCGGGCCACAATAAGAGGGCCGCGAGTGCCCCCCGCCCGATCATCAGATCTGCTTTTCCGGCATCTGCACGCGCAGCCCGTCCAGCGCGTCGGTCACCTTCAGCTGGCAAGTCAGGCGCGATTTGGCCGGGTCCGGTTCGAACGCAAAGTCGAGCATGTCTTCTTCCATTGCGTCCTTGGCGGGTAGCTTCTCGACCCAGGCGTCGTCGACATAGACGTGGCAGGTGGAACAGGCGCAGGCACCGCCGCAATCGGCCTCGATCCCCGGGATGCCATTGTCGCGGGCGCCTTCCATGACGGTCAGCCCGTTTGCCACCTCTACGGTGTGTTCCTTGCCGCCGAATTCGACATAGGTGATGCGTGCCATGATCTGTCGGTCCTTCGCTCGATCCTTCGTTCGGACCCCTATCTAGGCGGGACCGGGGGCGCATTCCAGCCCCAAAGCGGCACCTCGCGGGCTGCGCTGCGACATTTGACCGGCCGTGATCCGCCACCAGAGGTCATTTGCGCTTTGGACCGGCCCTGGTTTTGCGATAGGATTTGCGCAGAACCAAGGGCCGCAGGGTCAGAGCAGTGAACGTCAGAAACAGTCGCCTTGCCGCGCTCGCGCTGGCCACAGGGGTGCTTTGCGCCTGTGATCCCGCTGTCGTGCCCGAGGTGATTACCCCGCCCGCACTGCAGACGGCACGGGTCGAACGGGACGCCAGCGGCGCCTGCTTCGGGCGCGACGTGACCCCGGCCGTGATCGAAACCCGCACCGAGCAGGTCATGGTCAGCCCCGCGGTCCTCGGACCCGACGGGACCGTCCTGTCCCCCGCCAGTTTCCAGACGGTCACCCGGCAACAGATCGTCCGCGAACGACAGGAAGTCTTGTTCGAAACTGTTTGCCCCGAAGACCTGACCCCTGCCTTCATCGCCGCCCTGCAACGGGCGCTGGCCGCGCGCGGGTTCTACATCGGTCCGATCACCGCCCTGATGGACCTGCGGACCAAACGAGCGATCCAATTGTATCAGCGGCAAAGGGGCCACGACACCCCGATCCTTGATATCCGAACCGCCCGTGAACTGGGGCTTGTCGCGGTCCCTCGCGACGACCTTGGGAACTGATCACCGGTGTTGATCGATCAGGATCGGGTTACCGTCCGGATCCATGACCACAAAACTGCCCGGCCCCTCTTCCCCACCCTGTTCCTGCGTGATCTCGATCCCGGCGTCGCGCAGCCTGTCGCGGATATCGCGCACGTCCATGAAAGGATCGACAGGCCCCGCGGATTGGTCCCAGCCGGGATTGAACGTCAGCATCGTGCCGTCGAACATCCCCTGAAAAAGTCCGACAAGCGTCTCGTCGTTTTTCATGATCAGGTAGTTGTGGTCGGGGTTGCCCGCGTAGACGGAGAATCCAAGCGTTTCATAGAACGTTCGTGACCTTGCCAGGTCCTTGACCCCAAGGCTGATTGAAAAGGCACCAAGCTGCATCTGAATCCTTCCTACTGTGGTGGCCGCTGTTATTGGCCAAGCATAGCATAACATCCCGCTTCCCATTCGATGAAACCCGGCGCATCCTGCCGGCATGACAAACGCGCTTTATCGAAATGACCGTCCGGGCCAGTTCCCAAAAAGCTATTACGTTACGACTGTGGACCTGCCCCCTGAACGCCCCGCCCTGCATGGCGAGGAGCGGGCGGATGTCTGCATCGTGGGTGCGGGCTATACCGGGTTGGTGGCCGCATTGACCCTTGCCGAACGCGGCCTGTCGGTCGTGGTGCTGGATGCCCAGCGCGCGGGCTGGGGCGCGTCGGGCCGCAATGGTGGGCAGGTGGGTTCGGGACATCACAAACCCCAAAGCTGGCTGGAGGCGCGGGTGGGCCGCCCCCTGGCCCGGCAGATGTGGCAAATCACCGAGGATGCAAAGGCACTGGTCCGCGATCTTTCGACCCGCCACGCGCCCGAGGCGAACTATCGCCCTGGCAATGCCTATGGCGCCTATTCCACGAATGATTTCCGTGAGATAGAGGCCGAAGTTGAACTTCTGCATCAACATTATGGGTATGATCAGATCACGCCGCTTGCGGGCGATGATTTCCGCGAGGTGGTCAAATCCCCGCTTTACGCCTGCGGCCATCTGGACCGGGGGGCGGGCCACCTGAACCCGCTGCGTTTCGTCCTTGGGCTGGCCCGCGCGGCAGAGGCGGCGGGGGTGCGCATTTTCGAACGCTCCGAGGTGCACAGGATCACCCATGGCGATCCTGCGTTGGTGCAGACCAGCCGGGGCCGGGTGCGGGCGGGTCATGTGCTTCTTGCCGGGAATGGGTATCTGCCCCGGATCGAACCCCGCGTGTCCGCCCGCGTTATGCCGATCAACAGTTTCATCGGGGCAACGGAACCGCTGACCGATCGCCAGCGCGAGGTATTGGCAGAGGACATCTGCGCCCATGACAGCAGCAATGTCGTCAACTACTTCCGGTTCGAAGATGGGCGGTTCCTGTTCGGCGGGCGGGCCAATTATTCCCTGACCTTTCCCAAGGACATGGGCGGCACCCTGCACAAACGAATGATCCAGATGTTCCCGCAGCTTGCCGGGGTCCGGTTCGACTACACCTGGGGCGGATCACTGGGCGTCACCATGACCCGCCTGCCCGCTGCCATCCGGGTCGCGCCCAATGTCCTGTCGATCTCAGGCTATTCCGGGCACGGGCTGGCCCTGTCCTGCATGAGCGGGCGGATCATGGCAGAGACCGTTGCAGGCCAGGCCGGGCAGTTTGACGTGTTGGCGCAATTGCCGGGGCGCCCCTTCCCGCTGGGCACTGTCCTGCAGGAACAGACGATGGGACTTGCGATGATGTGGTTCCGGATGCGCGACAAACTGGGCATCTGACCGGCGGACGCAGGGTTGTCGTGGAAATGTCACGCGGGCCATGTTAGGTTTTCCCGAAGTTAGATTTCAGGAAAGCCGAAAATGACCCAGCCGCCCAATGTTTACGACGCAGAGCCGATCCCCACCGCCGCGATGGAGGAAGTCGCGCGGCTGCTGAACACGGGCGACCTGTTCCGCTATACCTCGGCCAAGGCGCCGGTTGCCTTTCTGGAAGAGGAATTCGCCGCCCTTCTGGGGGCAAAATACGCGCTGGCGGTGTCGTCCTGTTCGGCGGCGCTGTTCCTGTCGCTCAAGGCGCTGGACCTGCCGCGGGACGCGCGGGTGCTGATCCCGGCCTTCACCTTCGCGGCGGTGCCGTCGTCCATCGTCCATGCCGATTGCATTCCGGTTCTGTGCGAATGCGGCGACAACTACCGGATCGACCTCGACGATTTCGCAGCCAAACTGCCGACGGTGCAGGCGGTGATCATCAGCCATATGCGCGGCCATACCTCGGACATGGACGCGATCATGGCGATGTGCGACGCGGCGGATATCCCGGTGATCGAAGACGCCGCGCATTCGCTGGGCACCACATGGGCCGGGCGCAACATCGGCACCATCGGCAAGGTAGGCTGTTTTTCCTTCCAGTCCTACAAGCTGATCAACGCGGGCGAAGGCGGGATCATGGTCACTGACGATCCCGACCTGATTGCCCGGGCGGTCATCATGTCGGGGGCCTATGAACACAACTGGAAAAAGCACCCGGTTCTGCTGAATGCCTTCGCCCGCTGGCAGAACAAGCTGCCGCTTTATAACCTGCGCCTGAACAACCTCTCGGCGGCGATCATCCGTCCGCAGTTGGACGAACTGTCCCGGCGGGTTGCTGACGGGCGGCGCAACCACGATCACGTCGCGGCGGCGCTGAATGCTTCGCCCTGGCTGGAGGTGCCAGAGAAACTCTCGCCCGAGGAACGTGCCCCGGATTCAATCCAGTTCAACCTTGTCGGTATGGACGACATGGCGACCCGCCGGTTCGCCGCTGCGGCAGAGGCGAAGGGCGTCAAGGTGCAGGTCTTCGGCCTGAGCCAGGACAATGCCCGCGCCTATTGGAACTGGGAATTCCTGCCCGAACAGGTGGAATTGCCCCGGACCCGCGCCATGCTGATGAAGGCCTGCGATGTGCGCCTGCCTGCGCGCCTGACGTTGGAAGACTGCGATGCGGTTGCGACGATCCTCACCGACGCCGCGGCAGAGGCGATGGCGGCACAGGCTGCCTGATCACAACACCCGAAGCCGCCCGTCCAGCCATGGTCGGGCGGCGATTTCCGGACCGACGATCTGATCCTGCAGCAGCCCGCGCAGGTGTTCGGCGACTGTTGCGGGCATCGCCCCCAACACCCCTTGCCGCGCGGTCAACTGGATCACCCGCGCCATGGGCGCAAAGGGCAGCGGCAGAATCTCCACATCCCTGTTGAACCGCTGCGCCCGCGACAGGGCCAGCGGGGTCAGAATCGTCCACCCGGTCCCGCCCGCCACCATCGCAAGGATCGCGTGGTAGCTGTCCAGTTCGAACCGGTAGCCGAGGGTCACGTGTTCCCGTGCCAGATGGGCCGCAATGGTCCGGCCCATGTGATGCCGCGTGGTGTATTGGATCAGCGGCATATCGTCGAAGGCCGCCGCCCCCTGCCCCTTTGGCACGGCGGCGACAAAGGGTTCCTCCAACAGGCGGTGCACCTCCATCCCCGCGCCGGTGGCCCCCATGTCGGCGGCGACGACCACGTCCAGCGCCCGTTCATCCAAAAGGTCATACAGCCGATGCGACGCTCCGGTTTCCAACAGGAACTGGCATTGCTTCAATTCCTCTCCCATCCGCGACAGAAGCGCCGGGGTCACGTCGGCATCGAAGTCTTCGATCATCCCAAGGCGGAAGCGGGTCAGCCGGGACATATCCGACAGGGCCAGTTCGGCACGGGCCTGTTCCGCCTCGTTCAGGATCGCATTGGCGCGGCGCAGAAAGATTTCGCCCTTCGGGGTCAGGCCGATGGGCCGTTGCCCCCGGTCCAGAAGGTCCACGCCGATCGCCGCCTCAAGGTTGGTCAGTTGCTGGGATACCGTCGCGACGGAGGTGTCCAGCCGCCGCGCCGCCGCCGAGATGGAGCCTTCGGCCGCCGTGGCCACGAAAACCTCGATCCCCCATAGCGTGATACGCCCCTCGGTTCTGGCCATGCCTGCCCTTTCTGACTGTGTCGGCGCAGGCTAGGCCCGGCGCCGCGCGGCGACAACCGCCTATCCTTCGACCGCCTGCCCGAAGATGGCGATCACGAACCCAAGACCTGCCAACAGGCCAAAGCCCGCAGCCCGCGCCACCTGCCGTTGGTTCAGCGCGGACAGCGCGGCAATCCCCGCCTGCAAACCGTAGTAGACGGCGAAGGCACGGCTGGCGATGGCGATGATCTGGAACACATCCGCCGCCCAGGTCAGAACCAACCCGGCCCCGATCAGCAGCATTTAGCCCTGAACCGGCCGTACCCGTCCGCCCGTCAGTTCCTGCACCAGCCCACCTGCCCCGCCCGTATCGGCCACCGCCGCGCTGAACTGCGCCGACAGGGCCGCCGCGATCAGCAAGGGCGGCAAGACCGGCGCCACCAGCCCCATCATGTCGATGATTGCGGTTTCCGACAGCGGGACCTTGCCCGTAGGGAACAGGAACACCAGAAGCGAGATATAGGCCATGTAGATCCCGGCCGAGAGCCATTGCGCCCAACGCATGGACCGAATCCGCAGGTCTGCCGAATAGGTATTGCCAAGGTAGCGCGAGGTTTCGAACCCCTGCACCGTGACGATCAGCCCAAAGGCCAGCGTCACAGCGGCCCACCCCGTCGTGACGGCCGGGTTGATGACAAGATCGCCGGTTGTCGCCTGTTGGCCGAAATGCACCGCCAATCCCGCCAGCAGCCCCGCGATGATCGCCAGTTTGATCCCGACCGAGGTTTGTTCCAGCCCCTCCAGCGCCCGAAACCCGCCAAACAGCGCGGCACCAAGGATCACCCCGTAGATCAGGGTCGTTACCCATCTGGCGGCACTGTCGGGGGCATCGGGCCAAAGGTTGGTGGCGAAAGCGCCAAACAGGTTCAGGTAGTAGGCAACCGAGATGACATAGGCCAGCGCCAGCGCCCAGGCCGCCAAAGTCTCGACCTGTTCGGTCCGCGCATGCCGGGGCGGGTCGGTATCAATCCGGGCAATGTTGAACCGGATCGCCGCCCCGAACCCATAGGCAGCAAGGCAAAGCGCGGCCATGACCAGCGGAGCCCAGACCCCGAAATTGTCATCCAGCACCGGGCCAAGAACCAGAAATCCGGACCCAATGATCGACGCAAGCGGGGTGACCGTCGCTTTCCACCCATCGGCCCGCCGCAATCGCGGCCAAAGCAAGAGCGCGGCGGTCAGCCCAACGCCGATCAGAACCGCAAGGGTGGTTCCCATGTCGATCCGTTTCCGGACCCGTCAGGGCCCTGCTACTTGGTCATCCGCGACAGTTTTTCCTGCAAGGCGGCCAGTTCGCGTTTGATGTCGTCCAGCCCTTCCCCCTTGCCTTCGTCTTCCGACGGTTGCGGGGACGAGGTGCCCATCATGCCCCCGGTCATGGCCTTGAAGAAGGCTTCCTGCTGGGCGCGCATCGCCTCGAAGCCCGGCAGATTTGCCATCGGGTTCGCCTTGCCCATGTTTTCCATCATCTGGCTTTGGCCCTCGCGCAGCATGTCAAAACTGGCGGCAAGGAATTGCGGCACGATCGACGAGGCCTGGCTGGTATAGCTGCGCACAAGATCGGTCAGCACATCCACCGGCAGCACACTTTCGCCGCGGCTTTCGTGTTCGGCGATGATCTGCAACAGGTATTGCCGGGTCAGGTCATCGCCGGACTTCAGATCGACAATCTGCACTTCGCGCCCTTCACGGATGAAGGCGGCGATATCTTCCAGCGTTACATAATCGCTGGTTTCAGTGTTGTAGAGACGGCGGCTGGCGTAGCGCTTGATCAAAAGCGGCTTCATTTGCTCGGCCACGGCGATCCTCCCCAGAATATTGCGGCATTGCAGAGAAGGCTACTGCGCCTGCAGCACGCTGTGAAGCACTTTTGAAAAGAAACCCCGCAAAAGCAAAAGGCGGCCCGCGTTTTACGGACCGCCTTTCCAGGTGCCGGGATCGAGGGAGGACGACCCCGGCGATGTCTTGAGCCTTACTTCGCGGCTTCGGTGGCCTTCTTGGTCGCCGTGGTGACTTCGGCAGCGGCCTTCTGGGCAGCGGCGGTCAGGTCGGCGGTGGCCTTCTGAGCGGCAGAGGTCATTTCTTCCGAGGTCTTCTTGCCAGCGGCGAGAACCAATTCGAGGGTCTCGGTCTGCACCTTGCGGGCGATCTCGGCATAGGCGGCCATGTGCTCGGCAGCGGCTTCGGCCGAAGCGGAGGCGAAATCGGTCATCGACTTGGCGTAGTCGGCCGGGTCAGCTTTCGCCTTGGACACGGTGGCCAGCTTGGCGAGGGTGTCGTTGGCCCATTTGGCGGACAGGTCGGTCGACTTCTTGGCAGCGTCAAGGGCAACGCCCGACAGCTTTTCGGTCAGCGAAGTCTGGGTCTTGAACGCGTCTTCCATGGCTTTGGTGTCAACCGGGAAAGCGCCCATCATGTCTTTGAAGACGGCGGTGAGGTCTTGGGTCTTGGCCATTGTCGTAACCTTTCAGGTGTCTCGCGGACCGTTGCGAGGGAGAGATCAGGGAGGGAGGAGCCCCGGTCCGCCGTGAATTTCTGACACCAATATGCATGCTGCGATGCAGCATTTCAAGTTTTTTCTGCGCTGCAGCAAAAAGAATTCTGCGCATGCAGCAAAATCAGAGGTTTAGTCGGCCTAGAGTTTGGGCGCGGCCGTTACATAGGTTCCCGGCGCGTGGCAGATCGGCTCGAATCCCGGTCCACCCGGTGCCCGCGCAGGAACCTGCTTGCCCGATTTCCCGGCCAGCCAGGACTGCCACTTCGGCCACCACGATCCTTCATGCGCATCGGCCGAGTCGCGCCAGTCCTCTGCCGTCAGCCCCAGTTCCGGGTTGGTCCTGTGGCCGTATTTCTTCTTGGCTGGCGGGTTCACGATCCCGGCGATATGGCCGGACCCCGCAAGGATGAATGTCTTGTCCTTCGATCCCATCTGCTGAACCCCGCGGTAGGAGGATTTCCACGCCGCGATATGGTCTGTCTCGCAGGCCACGGCGCACAACGGTACGGTCACGTCCTTCAGATCCACAGTTTCCCCGCAAATGTTGAACCCACCCGCGGCCAGTTGGTTACCCTGACACAACTCGCGCAGGTATTGGATCGCCATCTTGCCGGGCAGGTTGGTCCCGTCGCCGTTCCAGAACAGAAGGTCGAATGCGGGAGGCGCCTCGCCCATCATGTAGCTTTTGATCGCGGGCTTGTAGATCAGGTCATTCGACCGCAGGAAGGAAAAGGTGCGCGCCATATAGAACCGGTCAAGAATGCCGGTGGCGGCGCATTCCGCCTCCAGCCCATCGACGAAATCATCGGCAAGAAAGACGCCCACTTCGCCCGGGTCCGAGAAATCTGTCATGGTGGTGAAAAAGGTCGCGGAATTGACAGAGGTATCCTTGCGTTTCTTCATGACCCCAAGCGTGGCGGACAGGGTCGTGCCGGCGATGCAATAGCCGACCGTGTTTACCTTCTTGGTGCCGCAGATGGCCTTGGCAGCCTCGATCGCGGCCAGATACCCTTCTTCCACGTAGGTATCGAGGGTCACATCGGCATAGCTGGCGTCGGGGTTGACCCAGCTGGCCACGAAGACGGTGAAGCCCTGATCGACCACCCATTTGATCAGGCTTTTCTGGGCGTTCAGGTCAAGAATGTAGAATTTGTTGATCCACGGCGGGAAGATCACGAGCGGAATCTCGTGCACGGTTTCGGTCGTGGGGGTGTACTGGATCAGCTCCAGCATCCGGTTGCGGAACACGACCTCGCCCGGCGTGGTGCCGATGTTTTCGCCCACTTTGAAGGCGGATTTATCGGCAAGGCTGACGATCAGCTCGCCCTGGTTCGCCTCCAGATCACGCACTAGGTTTTCAAGCCCGTCGACAAGGCTTTGGCCCTGCGTTTCGACGGCCTTTTCCAAAGCGTCGGGATTGGTGGCAAGGAAATTAGTCGGCGCCAGCATATCGACGATCTGCTGACTGAAATAGTCCAGCCGCTGTTTGTCCTTCTCGGACAGGCCCTCAAGATCGCCCAGCGATTCCTTCATCGCCTCGGCGTTCAGCAGGTATTGCTGCTTCATGAAATTGAAGAACGGATGGCTGTCCCACAGAGGGTTGGAAAAGCGCGGATCGGACGGGCCGGTGTCCTCGGGCGGTTCCAGCTTGCCATGGGCGATCTGGTTCTGGGCCTCGACGTAATGCTTCAGCGTCTTGCCCCAATACCCCACCTGATGTTCGATCATCTTGGCCGGGTTGTGCATCATTTCCGCCATGTAGGCGGTGGCCGCTTTCATATACAGGTCCTGCCCCGGCCCCTGCAGCGAGGCGGGAACGTTGCGCTTATGCGACATGACCTTGGCCAGACGCTTGGTCAGACCCTCCAGCTTTTCAAGGTTTTCTTCCAACTTGCCGAGGTCTGCGGCCCCTGCGGCATCCTGATCAAATTCATTTGTTGTCATATTAACCTCTTGGGCCTAATTTGCAGGTGCAGCATAACCGCCGGAAGTCGACGGCCATGCAGTAACCGTTTGAAGCGCCCCCGCCGGGGGCCGGCGGCAGGAGAGCTTACATGAAGTATATGTTCACTTACGACCTCATGGAAAGCGCCCGCAACACCAACCAATGGTTGGGGGCGACGGCGCGGGCTTTTGCCGCATATCCGGGCATGGCCGCAACGGCCAACCCGTGGATCGACTGGATCGGTGCCTGGGGCGAGGTGACGGAACGCACCTTCGAACGGATGGTCGCGAAACCCGACTGGGGCATTTCCGCCGTGACCGGCGAGGATGGCAAGGACCATACGGTTGTCATTGAAACCCGTGTCTCCCGCCCTTTCGGAGACCTGATCCATTTCAAGGTGCCGGGCCGCCGCGCCCGCAAGCGCCGGGTGATGCTGGTCGCGCCGATGTCGGGCCACTACGCCACGCTGCTGCGCAAGACCGTGATCAGCCTGTTGCCCGATTGCGAGGTCTATATCACTGATTGGCATAACGCGCGCGACATCCCCGTTTCCGCCGGCAAGTTCGATGTCGAGGATTATACGCTCTACCTTGTCGATTTCATGAAGCACCTCGGACCGGACCTGCACGTCATCGCCGTCTGCCAGCCCGCGCCACTGACGCTGGCCGCGACCGCATATCTGGCGGGTGAGGACCCCAAGGCGCAGCCGCGGTCCCTGACCCTGATCGGCGGCCCCATCGACCCAGAGGCGAACCACACCGAGGTCACCGATTTCGGCCGGTCCGTCACCATGGGCCAGTTGGAAAACACCATGATCCAGCGGGTCGGCTATAAATATGCCGGCGTCGGGCGGCTGGTCTATCCCGGCCTGCTGCAACTGCAATCCTTCATGTCGATGAACGCCGAAACCCACGCCAAGGCGTTTTCCGACCAAATCATCCGCGTCGCCAAGGGCGAGGCATCGGACCATGACAAGCACAACGTGTTCTACGACGAATACCTTGCCGTGATGGACATGACGGCAGAGTTCTACCTGTCCACCGTGGAACGGGTATTCAAGAACCGTGACATCGCCCGCAACGATTTTACCGTGGCGGGGAAAACAGTGGATATCGGCAAGATCAGCACCGTCGCGGTCAAGGTGGTCGAAGGCGAGGCCGATGATATTTCCGCCCCCGGGCAATGTCTTGCCGCGCTGGACCTGCTGACCGGCCTGCCGGACAGCAAGAAGGCGGCGCATCTCGAACCCGGTGCCGGGCACTACGGGATTTTCGCGGGCAAAAGCTGGCGCAACAACATCCGGCCGCTGGTTCTGGATTTCATCGACGCCAACAGCGGCGCGCCGTCGAAGCCGAAAATCGCGGCGGTCAAGTAAGGTTTGGTGGGTCAAGGCCCACCATCCCGCATCTCGTCATTACCTTGTGCAGCTGGTCTTCGCCTGCCCTATCGCAGTACGAAGGGCTGGCGCAGCCAGTCCTGAAGGATCGAGGTTACGGCCTGCGGTTGTTCCAGCATTGGCATGTGCCCGGCCCCGTCGATCACTTCCAGCCGGGCATAGGGGATCAGCTCGGCCATGAATTCGTGCCGCTTGATCGGCGTCTTTCCGTCCTCCGCCCCGCAGATTACCAGCGCGGGTTGCTTGATCCGGCGCAGAACCGCCTGCTGGTCCTTGCGGCGTTGCATGGCGCGGGCCTGCCGGACATAGGCATCCGGCCCATTGGCCTTGGCCATGGCGCTGATCTTGGCGAACACATCATTGCGTTGTGGGCCAACGGCAAGGTCCGTTATCCGGATCTCGGCCCCGATCGCATCATCGAACCGGCCTGACCGCGCCGCGACGATCCGCACCTCGCGGTCGGCGGCATCTTGCGGGGTCTCGGCAAGGGGCGTCGTCCCCATCAACGCGATCCGGGTGACCCGCTCCGGGGCACGGCGCAGAACCTCTTGCGCGACGACACCTCCGTATCCGTGACCGAACAGGGCAAACTTCTGCGGCGCGCCGGACAGGATGGCCGAGGCGACCTCTTCCACCCGTTCACCGCCCGTGGTGGGGGCGATGGCGACCAGACCGTCGCGCCCCAGCGCGGTCATCTGCGCCGAAAATACCCGTGCATCGCAGAACATGCCCGGCAGCATAAGGATCGGTTCGATATTCATTGATGTCCGTCGCGCGTGCCGCGCGTCCCTGCCCTGCTGCCCATGCCTGTCACCGGTCTTGTTGGTTGCGCCCACAATGCCGCAGCCGGGGGGAAAGGGGAAGACCCGACCGCCAAATCGGCGGGGTTGATCCCACCGCCTCCTTGACCTATTTGCCGCCCTTTCGCCGCGACGGAGCCCGCCATGTCCCGCACACTCGCCATCGACTTTGGCACATCGAACACCGCAGCCGCGGTGATGCGGAACGGTGCGCCTTGGGTTCTGCCCATCGACGATGGGCGCGAGACACTGCCAACGGCCGTCTTTCTGGACTTCACTCGACGCGACACCCTGTTCGGGCAGGCCGCGATTGACGCGCTGATCGACGGGCGTGAGGGGCGGTTCATGCGGGCCCTGAAGTCGGTCCTCGGCACCAGCCTGATGCATGAAAGGCGCCAGTTTCTACAGGAACGGCTGACCCTGACCGAGATCGTCGCCCGGTTCCTATCCGCCCTCAAATCGCGGGCCGAGGCGGAAACCGGCGACCGGTTCGACCGGGTCCTGTCAGGCCGCCCGGTCCGGTTCCATTCCGCCGACCCCGCCCGCAACGCCCGCGCCGAAGACGACCTGCGCGCCTGCTATCACGCCGCCGGATTTTCCAAGGTCGCGTTCCTGCCCGAGCCAGAGGCCGCCGCCCGCGCCGCCCTGCCAGACGGTGGCGACCGCACCGGCCTTGGCCTTGTCGTGGACATCGGCGGGGGCACGTCCGATTTCACGGTGTTTGAAGGCTCCGGCGCGGACATCCGGGTTCTGGCGTCCCACGGGGTGCGGATCGGCGGGACGGATTTCGACAAGGCAATCAGCCTTGCCCACGCCATGCCGCTATTGGGCCGGGGCAGCCTGATCCGCGCAGAACTGGGTGCGGCCCGTAACCCGGCGCCCGCCGCCCTGTTCAACGATCTGGCCAGTTGGGAAAAGATCCCTTTTGTCTATGACCCCGCCACCCTGCGCGACGCCGCCCGGATGCAGCGGCTGGCGGATGAGCCGGAAAAGCTGGCCCGGCTACACGCCGTGCTGGAAATGCACCTTGGCCACGATGTTGCTTTTGCGGTCGAGGCCGCGAAGATCGCGGGGCAGGCGGACCGTGCCCAGATCGACCTGTCGGTCGTGGAGCGTGGTCTGGCGGTCGACTTCTACCCACTGATGCTGAAGGCGGCCATCGCCCCCTTCGCGACCGAGATTGCCGAGGCCGCCTCGGAAACCCTGCGGGCCGCGGGCCGCACCCCCGACGATATTGCCGAGGTGATCCTTGTCGGCGGGTCCAGCCTGCTGACGACGGTCTCCGACAGCATGGCTGCGTTGTTGCCCGCGGCCCGCTTGCGCCGGGGCAAGGCCTTTACCGCCATCGTCGAAGGGTTGGCGATTGCCGCCGATCAGGCGGACGCGGCAGGCCGGTAGAGTATCAGCAGCCCGAGCACCGAGAGGATCAGGATACCGGCGGGAAGATAGGTGATCGACCATTCAAGCATGTCCAAGGCCTCCTCTGTCTGGGCAACCGTTTCGCCCGTCGCCTCTTTCCAGCCCTTGGCCTGAAGGATCAGCCCGAGGATCGCCGGGGCGAAAGCGTTGGCCAGTTTCTGGCCGAACAGCCAGACCGCCGAAAATGCCCCTTCGATCGCTTCGCCGCTTGCCTCGCGCGTCCGGTCCATCAGGTCCGGGTAGATCGCCCAGGGGATCTGTTGATACGATCCGTTCGCCATTCCGGCCAGAACGAACAATCCCGCCATGACCGTGACACTGACCGATGGCAGGTTTGCCGCCAGCCAGACCAACAGCCCCACATAGAGGATCAACCCGATTACCAGCGCGTTCAGCTTGCCCATCCGGTGGGACAGGATCACCCAGACCGCCTGACTGAGGATCGAGCCGAGGACGAAGGCCGCGAACAGCAGGCTGAGCGTGGTCAGGGCCTGCGCGGCCCCGGACAGGGCCGTCTCGCCAGTGTCGGCAATCAGATAAGTGGCGGCAAAGGGCAACCCTGCGGTGATGATCGCGACCGCGAGCGTCATCACGCCGTAGAGCGCAGCAAGAATCATGAAAGGCCGGTTCGACAGAACCAGCCGGATCATCCCGCCAAGGTCGACCGAGGCCGCCTCGGCCACGCGCGGCGCGTTTCGCGTTGCGAATAGCGACAGCCAGATCGCGCCGACAATCAATGGCGAAACCGCCAGCGCCGCCATGGCATATCCCATGCCCCCCGCCAGACCCGGCACCAGCGCCCCGCCGATCAGGATGCCAAGGCTTGCAAACCCCATGCGCCAGCCGGTCATCGTGGACCGTTCGCGCGGATCGGTCGTCATTTCCCCGGCCTGTGCGCCATAGGGGATGGCGACCATGGTAAACCCGATTGTCGCCAACCCGAAGAAGGCGATGACCCAGCCGATCTTGCCCGCCATGCCCAGCCCGACGGGCACCGCGAACAGGCCCACCATCGCCCCGGCCATCACCACGGCCCCCAGTGCCATCCACGGAGCCCGGCGGCCGAACCGGCTGCTGGTCTTGTCCGACAGGACACCGACCAGCGGATCAGTCACCATATCAAAGATCAGAACGGCGGTCGTCACGAACCCCGCGATGCCGACCGGCACCCCAAGGAAGGCCGTCAGGAAATTCAGGACAAGCAGCTGCTTGACCACCACGAAGACCACGATCCCCATATCGGCAAGGCCCCAGCCCGCCTTTTGCAACCCCGATAGCGCCATGCGTCCCTCCCCGCGCGTTTGGTGGCGACGGTAGGGCCGGTCGGGCGCGGGCCAAAGCAGAACCTTGCGTCACCCGGCGCGGGCGATCACCTCTGCCACGGCCGCGCCGATCAGGGACAGGCAGGTATCGTCGGAAAACCGGTGGTCGGCGTCCTTGACCAGTGTCAGGCGGATATCGGGGCCGGTGGCATGGTCCAGCAGCCGGATCGCGGTCTCGGTCGAAACGGCGGTGTCGGCTGTACCTTGCAGGAACCGTGTTGGAAAAGGCAGGGTCAACGGGTCGCGCAGGACAAGGCATTTGCGCCCGTCCACGATCATCTTCTTGGTGACGACATAGGGCTCCATGTAGTCCGAGGGCAGAAACACCGGTTCGCCCGCGTTGATCTGGGCCTTCTGGTCTTCGCTGAACCCGGCCCAATATCCGTCTTCGGTGAAATCCGGCGCGGCGGCGATGGTGACTAGGCCCGCCACCCGGTCCGGCATCGCGCGGGCCAAAAGCAGCGCCTGCCAGCCGCCCATCGACGACCCGACCACGACCAGCGGGCCATCCGCCAGGGCGGTGACGGCGATCGTGTCTTCATGCCAATCGGCGATGCTGCCCTCTTCGAAGGTGCCCGAACTTTCTCCATGTCCGGAATAATCGAACCGCAGATAGGCGCGGCCCTGCGCCTTGGCCCAATCTTCCAGCCAGATCGCCTTGGTGCCCTCCATGTCGGATTTCAGCCCGCCGC
Source organism: Marivivens marinus (assembly GCF_035969385.1). Taxonomy (NCBI): domain Bacteria; kingdom Pseudomonadati; phylum Pseudomonadota; class Alphaproteobacteria; order Rhodobacterales; family Paracoccaceae; genus Marivivens; species Marivivens marinus. Next base: position 255,144 of record NZ_JAYKKJ010000005.1, read on the forward strand.
AAAAGACGATGGTCGGGCCCTGCCCTTCGGTTTTCAAATAGGCGATCCGGCGTCCCTGCGGGGTGGTCAGAAATTCGGTCATGGCGGGCCTCCTGTCGTATCGGGGCCACCATCGCGGCATGGGCGGGCGAAGACAAGACCGGGGGCTTGACGATTGCCCTGTCACAGGTCAATTACCCCGCACGACATAACCCGCAACCGGGCGTTCCGTGGGCGCCAAACCGACGAGGAGCCAGGCCGATGAGCCAGATTTCCCTGATCTTTCCCGATGGCAATGCACGCAGCTATGATGCAGGCGTGACCCCTGCCGAGGTGGCCGCATCCATCGCCACCTCGCTGGCGAAGAAAGCCATTTCCGCGAGCGTGAACGGCAAGCATTGGGATCTTCAGTGGCCGATCACCGAAGACGCCAGCATCGCCATCAACACGATGAAGGACGACGCCCCGGCGCTGGAACTGATCCGGCACGACCTTGCCCATATCATGGCCCGCGCCGTGCAGGAGATCTGGCCCGACACGCAGGTCACCATCGGCCCCGTGATCAAGGACGGCTGGTATTATGACTTTGACCGGGCCGAGCCTTTCGTGCCTGAAGACCTCGCGCTGATCGAAAAGAAGATGAAGGAAATCATCAACAAGCGCGAGGAGGTCCGGACCGAGGTCTGGGACCGCGCCCGTGCGGTCAAGCATTACGAGGACAGCGGCGAGCCCTATAAGGTCGAGCTGATCGAGGCCATTCCCGGCGACGAACCGCTGCGCATGTACTGGCACGGCGACTGGCAGGACCTGTGCCGTGGCCCGCACCTGCAAAACACCGGCCAGGTGCCCGGCGACAGCTGGAAACTGATGTCCATTGCGGGCGCCTATTGGCGCGGCGACAGCAGCCGCGCGCAGCTACAGCGTATCTATGGCGTGGCCTTCCAGAACAAGGACCAGCTGAAGGCGCATCTGCACATGCTGGAGGAGGCCGCCAAGCGCGACCACCGCAAGCTGGGCCGCGAGATGAACCTGTTCCACATGCAGGAAGAAGCCCCCGGTCAGGTGTTCTGGCACCCCAACGGCTGGACCATCTACACCACGCTTCAGGACTACATGCGCCGCCAGCAAAAGCGCGGCGGCTATGTCGAGGTGAACACGCCGCAGGTCGTGGACCGCAAACTGTGGGAGGCCTCGGGCCACTGGGAGAAATACCAGGAAAATATGTTTATCGTCGAAGTGGACGAGGAACACGCCCGCGAAAAGGCCGTGAACGCGCTGAAGCCGATGAACTGCCCCTGCCACGTTCAGGTCTATAATCAGGGGCTGAAGTCCTATCGCGATCTGCCGCTGCGCATGGCCGAGTTTGGGTCGTGCAACCGCTATGAACCCTCGGGCGCCTTGCATGGCATCATGCGGGTGCGCGGCTTCACTCAGGATGATGCGCATATCTTCTGCACCGAGGACCAGATCGAGGAAGAAACCAAGATCTTCATCGACTTCCTGTCGATGATCTACCGCGACCTTGGCTTTGAAAGCTTCAGTGTCAAATTCTCGGACCGGCCCGACACCCGCGCCGGATCGGACGAGGTCTGGGACCGGGCCGAGGCGGCGTTGAAAGCCGCGACCGAGGCGGCGGGCTGCGCCTATACGCTGAACCCCGGCGAAGGCGCCTTCTACGGTCCGAAGCTGGAGTTCGTCCTGACCGACGCCATCGGCCGGGACTGGCAGTGTGGCACCTTGCAGGTCGATTTCGTCCTGCCTGAACGGCTGGACGCGACCTATATCGGGGCGGACGGGGCGAAACACCGGCCGGTCATGCTGCACCGTGCGACGCTCGGCAGCTTTGAACGCTTTATCGGCATCCTGATCGAGGAACACGCGGGCAAGCTGCCGTTCTGGCTGGCCCCGCGTCAGGTTGTCGTCGCCTCCATCGTGTCGGACGCCGATGATTACGTCCGCGAGGTCGTGGCCGAACTGCAAAAGGCGGGCGTCCGGGCCGAGGCTGACCTGCGCAACGAGAAGATCAACTACAAGGTCCGCGAACACAGCCTTGGAAAGGTGCCTGTGATCCTTGCCGTTGGCGCGCGCGAGGTCGAGGAACGCACCGTGTCCGTTCGCCGTCTGGGCGAGAAGGAAACAGCTGTAACATCGCTGACGGAGATCGTGAGCGAGCTGCGGAAATCGGCCACGCCCCCCGATCTTCTGTAACAAATCACGCAGACAGACTGTTACAGGCCCGCCGGTTAAGGATCGGCGGGCCTTTGTATTTTCAGGGTTATTCCCTGCCGCACCTGCGAAAACCCGCCTTGGTCCTGTCACGCGGCCTCACGCCGCCGCGATGCACGCGGGCGTGAATGGCAGGTGACCGACACTCGCCCCTAGGTTTGGTCAGCGCTTCGGGCAGCCCCCGACGCTAAGGCAAATGGCCCGAACCGGGCCGACCAACAAAAGGGAATGACCATGTCCAAGACTTCCAAGACGATCGTCGTCGCATCCGCCGTTGCCACCGCAATGACCGCGCTGGCCCATACCGCCGCCGCGCAGGAAAATGAAAAGTGCTATGGCGTGTCGCTGGCCGGTGAGAACGACTGTGCCGCCGGACCGGGCACCACCTGCGCCGGCACCTCGACCGTGGACTATCAGGGCAACGCCTGGACGCTGGTTCCGGCCGGCACCTGCGGCGATATCGAACTGCCCGCCATGGCCGATGGCACCGCACGCATGGGCAGCCTTGAGGCACTGGAGCGCGACCTCCCGGCATAAGGCGACCATCGGGCGGCCCGTCCCAATCCCGGGCCGCCCACCTTTCACCCAAAAGGCCCTGATCCATGTTTGACGCAACTCCCCCCTCTGCCCTGCCGCCCCTGCCCGGTGTCGGCTACAAGCCCCAGCACTACAGCGCGATCCTTGCGGACCCCGCGCCGGTTGGCTGGTTCGAGGTCCATGCGGAAAACTACATGGGCGACGGTGGCCGCCCGTTGGCGCAATTGAGGGCTCTGGCGGACCGGTTTCCAATCTCCGTGCATGGCGTCGGCCTGTCGATCGGCGGCGAGGGCCGCCTTGATCCCGACCATCTGTCGCGGTTGAAACACCTCTGCGATTGGCTGCAGCCTGCGTCTTTTTCCGAACATCTGGCGTGGTCCACCCACGACAGCCAGTTCTTCAACGATCTTCTCCCCCTGCCCTACACGCCCGCAACGCTGACCCGTGTCTGCGACCACATCGACGAGGTGCAAGAGGTGCTGGGGCGTCGGATGTTGCTGGAAAACCCCTCTTCCTACCTTGCCTTCGCCGAAAGCGAGATGGCAGAGCCAGAGTTCCTGCGTGCGGTCAGTGACCGCACCGGGTGTGAGCTGCTTCTGGACGTGAACAACGTCTTTATCTCGGCCACGAACCTTGGCTATGACCCCCGCGCCTATATCGACGCCTTCCCGCTGGACCGCGTCGGCGAAATGCATCTGGCGGGTCATGACGAGGATGAGGACGACAGCGGCGCGGTCCTGCTGATCGACAGCCACGGGCGCGAGATGGCAGAGCCGGTCTGGGCGCTTCTGGACTACACGCTGGCCCGGTCGGGGCCGAAACCCCTGCTGATCGAATGGGACAACGATGTGCCCAATTGGCCCGTTCTGGCGGACGAAGCCCGTCGTGCGGCGGCCGCGCTGGAAAGGATCCCGGCATGACCGAAGTGTCCCAATCCCATTTCCGCGCTGCCATGCTGGACGCGGCCCAACCGGTCCCCGAGGGCCTGCGCGACAAGGCAGGCGCACCCGCAGGCAAGCGGTTCAACGTCTACCGCAACAATGTGGCCGTCGGTCTGACCGAGGCGCTGGAGGCGGCCTTTCCGGTCATCCGAAAGCTGGTTGGCGATGCGTTCTTCAAGGCGCTGGCCGGGGTCTACCTGCGCAATCATCCGCCCGCCTCGCCCCTGATGATGCACTACGGGGCCGAGATGCCGGGCTTTCTGAAAGGGTTCGAACCGGCCCGCGCCCTACCCTATCTGCCCGATGTGGCCCGGCTGGAGATCGCGATCCGGCAATCCTATCACGCCGCAGACGCAGCGCCGGTCACGGTCGAGGATCTGGGCGCCCTGCCGCCCGAGGCCTTTGCCTGCGCCCGGTTCACCTTCGCCCCTGCCGTGCGGCTGGTGTCATCCCGGTTTCCGATCCACGGTATCTGGGTTGCCAACATGCAGCCCGGCGCGCCGAAACCCGGCAAAGGGGCCGAAGACGTACTGATTACCCGGCCCCAGTTCGATCCGCGCCCGCATCTTCTGTCCCGTCCCGCCGCGATCTTCACCGCCCGCATGATGGAAGGGCAGACCCTGACCGCCGCAATGGCCGCGGCGGGCGAGGGGCTGGACCTTGGCGAAACCCTTGCGCGCCTCTTCACCGAAGGCGCGATAACCCGAATTTCCTGACCCCGTTTTCTGATCCGGAGGCCCCGATGATCCTGTCCACATATGACCGCTTCGCCACCACACTCGACCGGGTCGCACCGAACTTCTTGCCGCTTCTGGCACGGTTGACCTTCGCCGGTGTCCTGATGGCCTATTTCTGGAAATCCGCGCTGACCAAGGTCGGCGACGGGATTTTCGGCATCTTCACCCCCTCACTGGGGGCCTACGCGCAGATCTTCCCCAAGGCGATGGAGGCCGTCGGCTATGACGCCAGCCAGTTGGGGCTGTTTCACTGGGCTGTTGTTGTCGCCGGAACGCTGGCCGAATTCATCCTGCCCCTGCTGATCGTGCTGGGGCTGTTCACCCGGCTGGCGGCGCTGGGGATGATCGGGTTCATCGCGGTACAAAGCCTGACCGACCTGTTTGGCCACGGCGGGATTGCCCATGACGGCACGCTGGGCGCGTGGTTCGACGGGGCACCGGATGCCCTGATCCTCGACCAGCGCGGGTTCTGGGTTCTGGGCTTGCTGGTTCTGGTCGGGCTGGGCGGCGGATGGCTCTCCGCCGACCGGTTGCTCAGAAATGGGCTTTCGGCTCGTCCGGTTTCCCAGCCGCAATAGCAAGGATACCGCCCAGCGCGACAAAGCCGATCGGGAACATGGTCCACACGTTGAACCCGAAGGCGGCATAGAACAGGCCCGCGGCCACGATCATCAGCCCGCCACCCCAAAGCGCCCGGATCTTGGCCATGGCCCCACCGGCGATGGCCAGAAGCGGCGCAAAGAAGCTGGCGAAGCGGATAAAGCCGGGGTTGTCGAGGAACCCGAATGCCTCGCCCACTTCCTGATAATTGTCAGTCAGTTCGGCATAGCCATAGCTGAACAGTCCGACGATCATGCCGATCAATCCACCGATCAGGCCAAGAACAAGGGCTGCGTTGCGCATCGGGTCGTCCTTTTTCGAATGTCTTTCGAGGTCAGATAAGAGTTTGCGGCGGATTATCCAAGGAGTGCCTGCTGAATGGCCGGGGTCCAGCCGACCGTCCACCCCGCATCGGAACGGATCGCGGGGCGTTTCAACAAGGTCGGATGCTCCGCCAAAAGCGATGCCAAGGGCCTGCCACGGCCCTCCTCAGACAGGCCCCGCCAAGTGGTCGAGGCCCGGTTGACCGCCTTGTCCCCGACCGCGCCCATAATTTCGGCAATCAGGTTTTCGGGCAGGCCGTCATCGCGCACGTCGCGATAATTCACGTCAATTCCCTTTTCCGCCAAGGCCTTGCGGGCCTTGCGGCAGGTGTCGCAGGTTTTCAGTCCGATCATCAACATGGGGGAACAATTGCCAGCGCGCGCCCGAGTTGCAAGTTGTCATTTGCCTTTTTCGGAATCGTGTTAGGCTTTCGACACGAGAGACTTGAAGACCACCTGCCACAGGGGGACCAAGATACCTCTCCCCCTGCCCCGCTCGGGGCGCTACTGACAGGAGGCCTGCCATGCCCAATGGCACTGTGAAATGGTTCAACACGACCAAGGGTTACGGGTTTATTGCCCCCGATGACGGCGGCAAGGATATCTTTGTCCACATCAGCCAGGTTGAACGATCCGGCCTGACCGGGCTGGCAGACAATGAAAAAGTGGAATTCGAACTGATCGAGGGCCGGGATGGTCGCCAGATGGCGGCCGAAATCAAGAAGTCCGGCTAGGCCGAGATGCGTTCGGGGCGCCACCCGTAGTGCTGGGTGGCGCCCCGTTTTTTTGCGACTATGCCGGGGGTTCCTTGGCCCCGGTCATGAAGGCCACCGCGTCGGACATGGTGTAATCCTTCGGGTCGATCACACAAAGACGCTTGCCCAGCCGATGCACGTGGATTCGGTCTGCGACCTCGAACACATGCGGCATGTTGTGGCTGATCAGGATGATCGGAATGCCCCGCGACCGCACATCAAGGATCAGTTCCAGCACGCGCCGGGATTCCTTGACGCCCAGGGCTGCCGTCGGCTCGTCAAGGATGATCACCTTGGACCCGAAGGCCGCGGCCCGGGCCACGGCGACCCCTTGGCGTTGGCCGCCCGAAAGGGTTTCGACCGCCTGATTGATGTTCTGGATCGTCATCAGGCCCAGCTCGGTCAGCTTGTCGCGGGCGATCTGTTCCATTTTGGGGCGGTCCAACTGGCGCAGAACCGACCCACGGAAACCCGGCTTGCGCAACTCGCGGCCCATGAACATGTTGTCGGCGATCGACAGGGCGGGCGACATCGCAAGGGTCTGGTAGACCGTTTCGATGCCTTCCTTGCGGGCGTCGGTCGGCGAATGGAAATGCACCTTGCGGCCTTCCAGTTCGATCTCGCCCTCGTCCGGGACGACCGCCCCGGAGATTGCCTTGATCAGGGTGGATTTCCCGGCGCCGTTGTCGCCGATCACCGCGAGGATTTCGCCCGGGTAAAGGTCGAAGTCGCAGTTATCTAACGCGGTCACCTTGCCATAACGCTTGACCAGTCCGCGGCCCTTCAGGATGGGCTGCATCGCGGTTTGGGATGCTTGTGCTGCCTGTGTCATGCCGAAACCTTTCTGATCCATTGGTCAACCGCCACGGCGCCGATGATCAACGCGCCGATAAGAAGGAAGGTCCACTGCGCGTCGGCCCCGGCCAGGCGCAGACCCAGCGTGAAGACGCCCACGATCAGGGCCCCGAACAGCGCGCCAAGGATCGACCCACGGCCACCGAAGAGCGAGATGCCCCCGATCACCACGGCGGTGATGCTTTCGATATTGGCAAGCTGGCCAGAAGTCGGCGACACCGACCCGATCCGCCCGATCAGGGCCCAGCCCGCAAAGGCACAGATCAGGCCGGACAGAACATAGACGGAAATCAGGACCGACTTCACATTCACACCGGACAGCTGCGCCGCGTCGGGGTCATCCCCAACCGCATAGACATGCCGCCCCCAAGCCGTGTGTTTCAGCACGTAGGCCAGAAGGAGCATCAGGAGCACCATGAAGATGACGCCGACAGTGAACACCGCGCCGCCCACGTTGAATTTCATAGCGAACAACTGTAACAGGGGCGCGTTCGCTTCGATCTCCTGCGCGCGGATGGTTTCGTTGGCGGAGTAGAGGAAGTTCGTGGCCAGAACGATCTGCCACATGCCCAGCGTCACGATGAAGGGTGGCAGTTTCATCACGGCGACAAGCCAGCCGTTGACGAAACCGCACAGCATGCCGGTCACCAGCCCCAGCACGATCGAGATTTCCACCGGAATCCCGTAGCGGAAGGTGAACTGTCCCATCACGACCGACGACAGGACCATGATCGCGCCGACCGACAGGTCAATGCCCGCGGTCAGGATCACAAGGCTTTGCGCCGCGGCCACGATGCCCACAATCTGTACCTGTTGCAGGATCAGCGTCAGGGCGAAGGGCGAAAAGAACTTGGACCCGAGAAGCAGGCCGAACACGACGATGGACGCCAGCAGCACGAACAGCGGGACAAGCGCGGGGTTCACATGAAGGGCATGCTGCAACCGTGCGAGCGCCCCTTTCTTCTGGCTGGTGAATTCAGCGACCGCTTCGGATCGGCTTGTTTTCACCACGGATTCGAAATCGTCGGCATTGCCAGACATTTTGGCGGCCTCCTCTGCATCGGGTGGGTATTGGGGAGAGTGTAGAGCATTTCTTAGAACAAGGGCGGGAAAAACCCGCCCTTGTCCGTAGTCAACTGATGGACGGTCCGGGTCTTAGCCCCAGCAGAGGTCCATGCCTTCGGCAACCGAAATGCTGTCGACGCCTTCGGCGGGCTTGTCGGTCACCAGTGCCACACCGGTGTCGAAGAAGTCCTTGCCGGGGGTGTTTTCCGGCAGGCTGCCGTCAGCGGCATAGGCGGCAATGGCTTCGATCCCGAGAGCCGCCATGCGCAGCGGGTACTGCTGCGAAGTCGCACCGATCACGCCATCGGCGATGTTCTGGACGCCAGGGCAGCCACCATCGACAGAGACGATCAGAACGTCGTTTTCGCGGCCAATCGCCTTGAGCGCTTCATAAGCCCCGGCAGCGGCGGGTTCGTTGATAGTGTAGACCACGTTGATCATCGGGTCGACGGCCAGAAGGTTTTCCATCGCCTTGCGGCCACCTTCTTCGTTCCCGGCGGTCACGTCATGGCCGACGATGCGCGGATCGGTTTCGTCGCCCCACTTGTTCGGGTCGCCCAGTTCAATGCCAAAGCCCTGCAGGAAGCCCTGGTCACGCAGCACGCCGACGGTCGGCTGGCTGACGGCGAGGTCAAGCATGGCGATCTTGGCGTTGGCGGCTTCGTCGCCAAGGGTGGCAGCGGCCCACTGACCGATCAGTTCACCGGCAAGGAAGTTGTCGGTGGCAAAGGTCGAATCCGCGGCGTCGATCGGGTCCAGCGGGGTGTCGAGGGCAATCACCAGAAGGCCGGCTTCACGGGCCTGGGTCACGGCGCTGACGATGGACGAGGTGTCGGACGCGGTCAGCAGGATACCCGACGCGCCATCGGCGATGCAGGTTTCAATCGCGGCGACCTGGGTCTCGTGGTCGCCGTCAACCTTGCCGGCGTAGGAGCGCAGGGTGATCCCGGCTTCGGCGGCGGCAGCTTCGGCGCCTTCACGCATCTTGACGAAGAACGGGTTGGTATCGGTCTTGGTGATCAGACAGGCGGATACGTCCTGCGCAGCGGCAGCACCGGCGGAAGTGACGACTGCAAGTGCAGTTCCGACGAGAAGTTTTTTCATGGTTTCCTCCCAGAGAAAGTCAAAAAGTCGGGGCCTCCACCCCGGCAAATCACGGCCCGATGTTTCGACCGCTTGCCCCTAAGACAACGCGATTCGACGGCCCGTGTCAATTAATTAATTAACTTTCTTTATTAATGGATTTCCCCTATAGAATAAGGGTGAGGAGGCCGATAGACTTGCGCGGCATGGAGGACGGACTGGTAAGATCGATCAGCTCAGGGCTGAGCCAAAAGGGGGTGCGCGACCACAACGAGCGCCTCCTCCTGTCGTTGATTCAGCGTCACGGCGCCCTACCCGGAAGTGACCTTGCGCGGATTGCAAACCTGTCGCCGCCCACCGTTTCTGCGATCCTGCGCAGGCTTGAAACCGACGGGCTTTTGGAACGTGGGGATCCGGTCCGTGGCAAGGTTGGCAAGCCCTCTATCCCGATGCGTCTTGCGGCCAATGGTGTCTATTCCTTCGGGCTGAAGATCGGGCGCAGGTCTGCCGAACTTGTCTTGATCGACTTTTGTGGGAACACGCGCCACCAACGCCAGCTGACCTATGCCGTTCCCCTGCCCGATGTGATTTTCGATTTTGTCGCGGCGGCTGTGTCCGAAATCAAGGGATCGCTGTCAGATGAGTCGATGGCCCGCATCTGCGGGATCGGCGTGGCCGCCCCGTTTGGCCTTTGGAACTGGCCTGAAAGCACCGACAAATCGGACGAGGCGTTCCAATCGTGGAAAGACGTGGACCTGCGTGCCCGTGCCGCCGACATCACCGGGCTACCGGTGACCCTGATGAACGACGCAACCGCCGCCTGTCAGGCAGAGCACATGTTCGGGCGCGGCAAGGAATTCCGCGACTACGCCTATTTCTTTATCGGGGCCTTCATCGGTGGCGGTGTTGTCCTGAACAACTCTGTCTTCGAAGGACCGCAAGGGAACGCGGGGGCACTTGGATCACTGCGCACGGTCGGCCCCAACGGCGAAAGCATGCAGTTGGTCGACATGGCATCGATCCACCAGTTGGAACTGCGCCTGCGCGAGGTGGACCTTGACCCCCGCCAGTTGTGGACCGAACCGGATAGTTGGACCAACCTGTCGCGCTATGTCGACCCGTGGTTAGGCCAGACGGCGCAGGAACTGGCGAAAGCCGCGCTTTCGACCTGTTCGGTCATTGATTTCGAAGCGATCCTGATCGACGGGGCCTTCCCCGCCGCGATCCGTGAAGAACTGGTATCCCGCGTGCGCCGCTATATGGCCACGCAGGATACGCGCGGGTTGATTCCGCCCCGGATCGAAGCGGGCAGTATTGGCGCAAGGGCCCGGTCGGTCGGCGCAGCGAGCCAGCCCGTGGGCGCCCATTTCATGCTGTGAAGGCGCCGGAGGGTTCGATCCAGCGCCCATGCATCAGGCAACCCCGACAACACCCACCGCCGGTTCATCCATGCCGAACGGGCGCTTCAACTGCCCACAGGCCGGTGGATGCAGGCCCAGTTTGCGCATCGTCGGGATGAACCTGTTGTAGCGTGTCACACGTCCGGTCAGCGCCATACCGATACAGTATTTCGAACACCGGCGCGTCGGCCGTTCCCCCGCCTTGCGCAACAGCCGGTCCGCGTGACCGCGCCCGTTTGCGGACTTGGTTTCCATGATGAACCTGTCGGTCCCCGCGGCCAGCACCTTGCCATCGCTAAGGAACCGCAGATCGGTATCTATCGTGATCCTCTCTCCGCCGGACTTCGCAACCAGCGTGATCCGCCGATAGGACACGTCCAGCGATGGTGCCAGCGCATAGGGAAAGGGCTTGCCATACTGACGGCCATAGGTGGTGCGGGCGAACTCCGCCGCCTCATCCGACAGCCCGTGAAGGTCGGCAGGATCATAGGGCATCCGGTATTTTTCGGTCATGCCGCGCTGTCCCTTGACCTTGACCTCCAGAAAACACAGGCCCGCGTCGACATAGCTGCGCGCCCGCACCTTGAACCCCAGACGCTTGCCCTGATGGTGTTCGAAATAGGCGCTACAGTCGGCATCGTCGAAATACCGCGTATCGTAGGAAAAGGCCCGCTTTCCATCTATTTCCAGAACGTCATAGGCCTGCGCGAAATCTGGAATCAGATCCAGAAAAGTCGCGCGCGGCATCACATATTTGTTGTCGATCCGGGCCATCATTTCCGCCTTTGCGTTCAATTGGCCAAGGCTGATCGGGGTGAAAGGGGCGGTCAGGATATCAATTTTGGAACAACAGGTCATTGCAGTCGTCCTTTGTCAGGTCCGATAAAATACAGTGATGCGGGCAAGGTCGTTGACGTAGTTCAGTTCATTGACCTGAAAATTCATGACGCGAACGCCCAGCCGCTCGGACAGGTGGGCGCACATGGCCTCGGTGTCTGACAGGACGTGCGGGTCGATCCGATCAAGCGTCAGCTTGGCGGCAGAGGCGGACCGAAGGATCTTGGGATGGTCCAGCATCCAGGCCGCGACCAGGACAAAGGCCAGGATCAGGACAACCAGTGCCAGACCAGTTCCAAGCACCGAACAGATCACCGCAATGGCAATGGACCCGAAGAAATAGCTGATCTCGATCTTGGATATCTGTTCGGACCGAAGGCTGAACAAGGCGAGGATTGCAAACAGGCCGAACCCGGCGGCGATACTGAATTCGACGCTGGACAGGATCGTGAGAACCGCGAAGGCGAAGATATTGAACATCGCCGCAGTCGTCGCAAGTTCCTTGTCCCGGTATCGGCGGTAGAACATGCCGAACATCAGCGCGATCATCGAAACGGCGTTCAGCGCGAACCGGATCGCCAGTTCCGCAATCGGGTCCAGTGGGTCAAGAAGGGGCATCGCAGATCCTGTAGACATGGCCCCCGACAGCCGGGCGGCACCAACGCCCCACACCTGCCATTCCTTGCACGGGATCGGACCCGCGGGTGGTCAGGTGATGTTTCGGACCTTTGCCGACATCCAAGGCCCTCGCCCCCGTTTAGACCGGGGCAAGACCGTGCGAGCTGTTTGGTTTTCTACGGTTTCCGCGCCGGGCATGACGGGCAAACGGCCCTTGGCCATCCGACCAAGGTCCGTGTTTCTGACACCGGGTTTCGCCCCTGCGGAGGTGAAACAGGGGCCGATCCGACCTTCTGTCGAAGAGAACGCACGGTCTTGACGGCTGTTACTGCCGGGTCCCTTCCACGACGTAGACCGTTTCCGGCCACGCGATCGGCAGGTTGATACCCGCAGTCATGAGCGCGCGGCCCGACAATCGCAACGTCGCGGTTTTCAATGCATTTCCACCGCGCGAATGCGGCGCGATGTGTTCGGGGTTGGCCAGACGAACGGCGTAGATCGCTTCGGGGTCCAGTCCGGTCAGGCGCAGGGCCCGCGGCAGGTTCTGGGTCGACGTCACCCCCTGCCCCGCGAAAACGACAAAGCGGCTCTTGTCCTGCGCGATCTGGATTTCTGCGGTCACCGCCGGATCGTCGCAGTCCAGCGCATGGATCGCCCCCGACATCATCCAGCCGCGGTTCGCCTTGAACCACGCGGTCACGAGGGTCAGTTCGGCCTCTTCTTCAGCCGTGAAGCTGCGCAGATCGCTTTCGAACCCCATGTGACGCATGGCGGCGATCCAGGCGCGGAAGCCCATCGACAGCCGGCGACCGGTGGTGTGGGAATGGGCCGCGCCCACATGGCTGCCCGTGATCGCCGACGGGATCATAAGGGCGGCGGCCTGCTGCATCCGCAGCCTTTCTGCCGCGTCGATGCAATCCGACAGCCAGACCCGGCTTGTGTGTTCAAGAATGCCGTAGTCGATCCGACCCCCGCCCGAGGCGCAGCTTTCGATTTCCACCTTGGGATGGGCGGCCCGAAGGCGGGCCAGAAGGTCAAGGATGCCCCGCCCCTGTGCCGCGTCCAGCATGGGCAACAGGCGGTTGTGGTCCCATTTGAGGTAGTCAATCGCGTTGTCCGACAGGATCGCGTCGAGCACGGCAAAGAGGTGGTCGCGCACCTCTGCCTTGCCGAGGTCAAGCACCAGCTGATGCCGCCCCGTGGTCTGATCCAGCGGGCCAAGCACCCAATCGGGATGGGCGCGGTAGAGGTCGCTTTCGGCGTTGATCATCTCTGGCTCGACCCACAGGCCGAAGGTCATGCCAAGCGCGTGAACCTTGTCGATCAGGGGTGTCAGCCCGTCCGGCCATTTGCGCCGGTCGATCTGCCAATCGCCCAGCGACGTCGTGTCATCGTCCCGCTTGCCGAACCAGCCGTCATCCAGAACAAACCGTTCCGCCCCGATCCGCGCGGCGCGTTCGGCCATGTCGGACAGGGTGGCGATGTCATGGTCGAAATAGACCGCTTCCCAGCAGTTATAATGCACGGGGCGTGGGCGGGCCGGGTCCGGCCAAGTGACAATCGTGTCCCGCACATGGGCCTGTAGCTGCACCGCACAGCCGTTCAGCCCCGTGTCAGACCGGGCAACCGTCAGCGTCGCGGTTTCGAACCGTGTGCCGGGGGCGCGTTCGGCCCCCGCCCCATTGCCGAACTGGATCAGGCGGCGACCGTCGGGCAATTCCTCGGCGATCATGCGGTGCCCGCCGGGCCAGCCATAGGCAAAAGCCGTCGCCTCGCCCCGCGTGAACCGGGCATGGGGACTGGCGGTATAGGCAAATGGCGGCGTTTCGTGACCCGACCGGCCCAAACGCGCCTCGCGCAGCCGGGCACCCGGCGCAAAACCCTGCCGCTGCATCCGGAATTCACCGTTCCAGCGACCCGAGAATTCGATCAGATCAGACTGCGCCCCCGGAACCGGCAGCACCGGCGCGGACAGCCAGTCCAGCCTGACAGGCGCGGTTGTTTCAATCGCAGCCCGAAGTGTCAGCACGCCATCAAGCGTAATCTCTGCCGTATAGGTCACTCCACCCGACACGGCCGATACATGCAGGCTTTTTCCACGGGCCGTGATCGTCGCAGGCGCAAACTGAAGCGGGATTTCCGCACCGTCAACGTCAAGAACCCGCAACGCAGGTTGCCCCATGTAGACACCATCGGCGACAGGGCAGATTGTGAGACGCGCAACCGCGTCCACCATCCCGCCCGTCAGGTCCATGCGCCCCGCGTCAGCCAACTGGTCCAGATCCTCGGCGTCAGGCAATCGAGGCCCGAAATAGGCAATGCACGGCAAGCCCCCGGTCGGCTGGAGCACGAGCGTCTGACTGTCATCATCAATTCTGTACATCAGGCATTCACCTTCAAAACCGCGTCGGCAAGACGCATTGTGTGGTCGGTCTGTGGCTGTTCAAGCATCTGGTCTTGCTGGCCAGTTTCAACGCATCGCCGCGCTGTGACACCGTTTATTATCACTATCAGGGGTGTTTTGAAGCCTGTGCCCGAAACGGGGATGCGGCGGCGGCCAGTTCAGGCGCAGGCCCAATCCGCCAAACGGGGGAACGACGGTTTATCCGCCCTTCGCCCCTGCCGGCCGCATTGGTCAAAACGATCCCGACTGGCTGTCTGTCAGCCTGCCGTTGCCTCGTCCGCGCCGCTGTCGCTCGTTTCGTCCGACACCACATCGGTCGCGCCGTAGATCGATTCAGGGCTGACAATGGTCGGGGGCAGTTCTTCGCCGCGCGGGCTGTAGGCCGGGCCGAGCAGCCGCAGGGAATCCTCTTCGGTGCGGATGTTCACCGTCGTCGGAACCTCGACCCGGTCGAACAGGTCGATGATATCGTGGTTGAACAGGCGGATACAGCCCGCCGATCCGGAATTGCCGATCGACGGCAGGTCATTCGTTCCGTGGATGCGGTAGTGGGTGTCCCGGTTCCCGCGATAGAGGTAGAGCGCCCGCGCGCCCAACGGGCTGGCCAGCCCGCCTTCCACGCCGCGGCGGAAGGGCCCATAGACCTCGGGTTGGCGGCGCAGCATGTTCGCGGTCGGGGTCCAGCTTGGCCATTCTTTCTTGGCCCGGATGACAGTCGTTCCGCGCAGCGACAGCCCGGCGCGTCCTACGGCGATGGGATAGCGCCATGCGGTGCCATCATCGAGGATGAAGTAAAGGAACTTGGCCCATGGGTCGATTTCGATGGTGCCTGGCTCGCGTTCACCTTCGTAGAAGACCAGTTGCCGCCGGTTGGGCCATTCCAGAAAACTGGGCGGGATCGGCGGCAGGCTGAAGCCGCCATCCTCGATCGGGCCGTAGCCTTCCACCGGGATGAAACCGAACAGGTCCATCGCCTGCTGCGCCGACATCGGGCCTTCCCCGTCGGGGCCAACGACATCCTCGGGCACCGGGGTACAGGCGGTGGCGGCGGCGGATCCGGCTAGGGCAATGAAGGCGCGGCGGGTGGGTGTCAAAAACGGCATTAGATTCCCGGTAATAAGCAACGTTGAACGATCCTTAGCACCCTGAACGCCGGTTGCAAAACACTCCTGTCCCGCCGCGTCACAATGGTGTTATCCGACCACGTTGAATTCCGGCCCGTAGGGATATTTGGTGATATCCTCGTTGCCGTCTTCGGTGATGATCATGATGTCGTGTTCGCGGTAGCCACCGGCGCCCGGCTGACCTTCGGGGATGGTCAGCATCGGCTCCATGCTGATCACCATGCCCGGTTCCAGAACCGTGTCGATGTCTTCGCGCAGTTCCAGCCCGGCCTCGCGCCCGTAATAGTGGGACAGCACACCGAAGGAATGGCCATAGCCGAAAGTCCGGTACTGCAGCAGTTGCCGTTCGGCAAAGAAGTCGTTGATCTGCGCCGTAATCTCGGAACATTTCGCGCCGGGCTTCAGCAGGCTGATCCCCAGTTCGTGGGCCGCGACGTTGGCTTCCCAGATCTTCAGGCTGGCCTCGTCCACCTCGCGCACGAACATGGTCCGTTCCAGCGCGGTGTAATAGCCCGAGATCATCGGGAAGGTGTTCAGCGACAGGATATCGCCGACCTGCAATTGCCGTGCGGTCACGGGGTTATGCGCCCCGTCGGTGTTGATCCCTGACTGGAACCAGACCCAGGTGTCGCGATATTCGGCTTCGGGGAAGCGCTTGGCGATCTCCAGTTCCATCGCGTCGCGGCCCGCCATGGCCACGTCAATCTCGCGCGCGCCAACGCTGATCGCGTCGCGGATGGCAAAGCCACCAACATCCGCCGTGGCGGCGCCCGCGCGGATCATCTCCAGTTCAGCCGGAGATTTGTGCATCCGCTGCACCATGGTCGCGGCGGCAATGTCGCGGGTTTCCGACGGCGACAGGAATTCGTCCAGCAGCGCCTTTTGGGCAAGGCTGATGTGGTCGCCCTCGTAGCCGATGACCTTGCCGGTGCCGGTAACCGAGCGGATCGCCCGCCAGTAGTTGTTCCGCTTCCAGTCGGTATAGGTGATGTTGTCGCCGTGGCAGCGCCGCCAGGGTTGGGCCGCGTCGATGCCCGCGCTGATGGTGACACTTTCGGTCGCCGTCACGACCAGCCCGTAGGGCCGTCCGAACGAGCAATAGAGAAACCCCGAGTAATAGGCGATGTTGTGCATCGAGGTGAAAACGGCGGCATCGACCCCGGCGTCGGCCATGATCTTGCGCAGCCCGGCAAGCCGGTCGTCATATTCGGATGCGGCGAACGGCAGGATGCGGTCGCCCTGGTGAAAACGGTAGAATTCGGGACGGTCCATGTTTGGCCCCCTTCTTAGCAAAGAGGTCCCGGCGTTCAGGACGGACATGCGTGGAATCACGGGGCGACGCCATCGCCCCACGCATTGAAACCGTTAGCGTGGGCGAAACCGTTTTTCCAGTGTCTTGTTGCGCCCGGTGTTAGCGGCAAAGTAAGACCGCGCAGGCATCCGGCAATTCTGCCCCTGTGACAGCTTGGTCACTGGCGCTTCCGGCTTTTGTATACTATTGTATGCCAAACTTGATTCTGGCGAGGACATCATGGACGCGAACACCACCCCCGACATCATCTACACCAAGGTCGACGAAGCACCGGAACTGGCCTCGGCCTCGCTTCTGCCGATCATCCAAAGCTTTGCGAGCGCCGCGGGCGTGAGCGTAGGCACCAAGGACATCTCGCTTGCGGGCCGTATCCTTGCGACCTTCCCGGACTATCTGACCGAAGAGCAGCGGATCAGCGACGATCTGGCCGAACTGGGCGAACTGGTGAAGACGCCCGAGGCGAATGTGATCAAGCTGCCCAACATTTCGGCCTCGGTGCCGCAGCTGGTCGCGGCGATCAAGGAACTTCAGGCTCAGGGTTATGCCCTGCCCGACTATCCCGAAACCCCGGCCACCGACGAAGAAAAGGCGGTGCGCGCCAAGTATGACACCATCAAGGGGTCAGCGGTGAACCCGGTTCTGCGCGAAGGCAACTCGGACCGCCGCGCTGCCGCCGCCGTGAAGAAGTTTGCTCAGGCCAACCCGCACCGGATGGGCGACTGGTCGGCCGACAGCAAGACTCGGGTCGCCGCGATGTCGGGCGGCGATTTCTACTCGAACGAGGCATCGGCCACCCTGCCGGCCGCCGCCACCGCGAAGATCGTGCTGGAAACGGCCGACGGCGAAACCGTTCTGAAGGACGCGGTCAGCTACCCGGCCGGGACCGTGGTCGACGCGACCTATATGTCGGCGAAGGCGCTGGACGTCTTCCTTGCCGAAGAGATTGAAAAGACCAAGGCCGAAGGCGTGCTGTTCTCGCTGCACATGAAAGCCACGATGATGAAGGTCTCTGACCCGATCATCTTTGGCCACGCGGTCAAGGCTTGGCTGGCCCCCGTCTTTAAACAATTCGGCGACCGGCTGGCGGAACTCGGCGTGTCCGGCAACGCGGGCCTTGGCACCCTTCTGGAGAAGGTCAAGGACGAACCGGAAATCCTCGCCGCGATCGAGGCGGTCAACGCCACCCGCCCGCCGATGTATATGGTCGACAGCGACCGGGGCATCACCAACCTGCACGTCCCGTCCGACGTGATCATCGACGCCTCCATGCCCGCGCTGATCCGCGCAGGCGGCAAGGGCTGGGGCCCGGACGGCAAGGAACATGACGCCGTCTGCGTCATCCCCGACAATTCCTATGCGCCGGTCTATGACGCCGCGATTGAATTCTTCAAAGCAAATGGCAAACTGAACCCGGCCACCGCCGGGACGGTGCAAAACCTTGGCCTGATGGCGCAGAAAGCCGAAGAATACGGCAGCCACCCGACCACCTTTGAAATCCCCGCCGACGGCGTTGTGAAGATGGTTCTGGAAGACGGGACCGTCCTGCATCAGCACAGCGTCGAGGCGGGCGATATCTGGCGGTCGGCCAGCGCCCGCAAGGCGCCGATCGAGGACTGGGTGAACCTTGCCATCGAACGCCAGCGGCTGACCGGCTACCGGTCGATCTTCTGGCTGGATGAAAACCGCGCCCACGACGCCCAGCTGATCGCCTATGTAAAGCCGATCCTTGAAGCCAAGGGAGTGGCCGACAAGTTCGAAATCATGGCCCCGCGCGAGGCGACCATCGCCAGCCTTGAAACCATCACCAAGGGCGAAAACACCATCGCGATCACCGGCAATGTGCTGCGCGACTACCTGACCGACCTGTTCCCGATCCTTGAACTGGCCACCTCGGCCAAGATGCTGTCGATCGTGAAACTGATGCAGGGCGGCGGGCTGTTCGAAACCGGTGCCGGTGGCTCCGCGCCGAAGCACGTGCAGCAGCTACAGGGCGAAAACCACCTGCGTTGGGACAGCCTTGGGGAATTCTGCGCCCTCGGCGAAAGCTTCAAGTTCCTGGCCGAGGCCAAGGGCAACCGCAAGGCCGCCGTTCTGGGCGACGCGGTCGAGGCCGCGACCCAGGGCGTGCTGGACCATGACCGCAGCCCGGGCCGCAAGGTGGGCCAACCCGACAACCGCGACAGCCACTACTGGTTCGCCCGCTACTGGGCCGAGGCGCTGGCCGCACAGTCGGACGACGCAGAGCTTGCCGCCCATTTCGCACCCATCGCCGCAGCCCTTGCCGAGAACGAGGCGACGATCATCGCCGAATTGCAGGCGGGCCGGGGACAGGCCGTGGATCAAGGCGGCTACTACCACCCGGATGCGGCCAAGACCGCGGCGATCATGCGGCCGTCGGCCACGATGAACACGATCATCGGCTGATCCAACCGCATGATGACAACATCGGGGGGCGCCTTCGGGCGCCCTTTCCCATTCGCGGATGGTGGGTCACGCCCCACCTTACCCGGGGGCGCTTCGCCGCCCGGACCCCCCGAGCAAATTTCCAACCCAAAGACGAATGGACCCTCATTTTGCCCAAAATACTCCGGGGGTGAGGCCCGAAAGGGCCAGAGGGGCAGCGCCCCCTGAAACGTAAGGTGGGTCTTGACCCACCACCCCCCGCACCTTGCGCATTTCTCGGGCCGGGGGCAGTCTGCCCCGACCAAAGCGAGAGGGTGTTCAGATGATTCCAGTGCGCGGTGTCGCGGGACAGAAAATCGGCGTTCTCGGGCTGGGCCGGTCGGGCCGGGCCACAGCGCGCGCGCTGATCGCGGGTGGGGCCGAACCGATCTGTTGGGACGACAGCCAGACTGCCCGCGACGCGGCCGATGCCGAAGGGCTGGCCCTTGCCGACCTGAGCAAGGACAAGACCCTGTCGGGCCTTGCCGCGCTGATCACTTCGCCTGGCATCCCGCATCTTTACCCCACCCCGCATCCCGCGATTGCCGCCGCATTGGTGGCGGGCGTGCCGGTGGACAATGATATCGGCTTGTTCTTCCGGTCCTTCGGGGGCGACGACTGGGACAGTTTCGACCAGACGCCCCGGATCGTGGCGATCACCGGGTCGAACGGCAAATCCACCACCTCGGCCCTGCTACACCACATCCTGTCAGAGGCAGGCCGTCCGACCCAGCTGGCCGGCAATATCGGCCGCGGGGTGCTGGATCTTGACCCTGCCCGCGATGGCGAGGTGATCGTGCTGGAACTATCCAGCTACCAGACCGATCTAGCCCGCGCCCTGACCCCGGATGTGGCCGTCTTCACCAACCTGTCGCCCGATCATCTTGACCGGCATGGCGGACCGGGCGGCTATTTCGCGGCCAAGCGTCGGCTGTTCGCCGAGGGCGGGCCGGACCGGGCCGTGATCGGCGTGGACGAAGCCGAGGGCCGCTATCTGGCAAACCAGCTGTCCGAGGGGCCAGGCGATGATCGGGTGATCCGCATCTCCTCGGGACAAAAGCTGGCCGGGGAAGGCTGGACCGTCTTTGCCCGCAAGGGGTTCCTGTCGGAATACCGCAAGGGGCGGCAGGTGGCTTCGATCGACCTGCGGGCGGTATCGGGCCTGCCGGGCGCCCATAACCACCAGAACGCCTGTGCCGCCTATGCTGCCGCGCGGACGCTGGGCATCGGACCGCGCCAGATCGAGGCCGCGATGAAAACCTATCCGGGCCTGCCGCACCGGTCGCAACTGGTGGCCGAGGCGGGCGGAGTGCGTTACGTCAACGACAGCAAGGCCACCAATGTGGACAGCGCGGCCAAGGCGCTTGGTGCCTTCGACCGCGTCCGCTGGATCTGCGGCGGCTTGCAGAAAGAGGGCGGTCTGGCCGGTCTTCTGCCTGCCACCGGGTCGGTCCTGAAGGCCTATGTCATCGGGCGCGAGGCCGAGGATTTCGCCCGTCAGCTGACCGGAGTCGAGGCTGAGGTCTGCACCACGATGGACACCGCCGTCGCCCGCGCCATGGCCGAGGCCGAACCGGGCGATACGGTCCTTCTGGCCCCCGCCTGCGCCAGTTTCGACCAATACGACAACTTCGAACTGCGGGGCGAGGATTTCACCGCCCGCGTCCGGGCGGGCTTGTCCTGACCCGCCCGCGCTTTGGCTTGCCCCTGTCGGGGCCAACGGGATAGAGGGGGCCATGACCCTGACCAACACCCCCGACGTGACGCCCGCCCCCGCGCCCCAGACCGTGCGGGCGCTTTTGGCGTGGCTCTGGCGGGGGTTCCTGCATCGGCACAAGGGCACGCTGGCTGCCGCGCTGGTGTTCATGGTCATCGAAGGGTCGATGCTCGGGCTGATCAGCTACCTGATCAAACCGATGTTCGACGATGTCTTCGTCGCCGGCAATATCGGGATGCTTTGGACCGTCGGTGGCGGGATTCTGGTAATCTTTGCTGTCCGCGCGGTCACCTCTGTCCTGCAACGGGTGCTGATGACGCGGGTGCAACAGCGCATGGCCGCCGACCTGAGGACTGGTCTGGTTGACAAGCTGATGCGGCTTGACAGCGCGTTTCATCAAAAGAACCCCCCAGGCTACCTGATCGAACGGGTGCAGGGGGATGTGGAATCCATCGGGCTGGTGTGGAACCAGCTCGCCACCGGGTTGGGGCGGGACGTGGTTTCGGTCATCGCGCTGTTCAGCGTGGCACTTTGGATCGACTGGCTTTGGACCGTCTTGGCGCTTCTGGGCATTCCGCTGCTGATCCTGCCCTCGCTGCTGGCGCAGGGCTTTGTCCGGCGGCGGGCACGGGCGGCGCGCGAAGTGGCGGGCCGCATGTCGATCCGACTGGACGAGATCTTTCACGGGATCGCCCCGATTAAGCTGAACCGGCTGGAACGCTACCAGTCGGACCGCTACCGCAGCCTTGCCGAAGACCGGGTCCGGTCCGAGGTCGGATCCGCCTTCGGGCAGGCGCTGATCCCGGCACTGATCGACATCATGACCGGGATCGGGTTCCTGTGCGTGCTCTATTTCGGCGGGCTTCAGATCATCTCTGGGGACAAAACCGTCGGGGATTTCATGGCCTTCTTCACTGCCATGGCGCTGTCCTTCGACCCTCTGCGGCGGCTGGGCAACCTGTCGGGACAGATGCAGGCAGCCTCGGCCTCGATCGAGCGGATAAATGGGGTCTTTGCCGAACCGGTCGCGCTGAAAGACCCGGCGCGCGCCCTGCCCGCGCCCACGGGCGCGCCCGAGATCGCGTTGCGCGATGTGACCCTGTCCTATGGCGACCAGACCGTGCTGCGGGGTGTGACCCTGACCGCCGGGGCCGGGCAGACGGTTGCGTTAGTGGGCGCGTCGGGGGCCGGGAAAAGCACCGTCTTCAATCTGCTGACCCGGCTCGTGGATGCGGACAGCGGCGCGGTCACGATTGGCGGGGTGGACACGACCGACCTGACGCTGTCCGACCTGCGCGGGCTGTTTTCGGTGGTCAGTCAGGACGCCGCCCTGTTTGACGACAGCTTGCGCGAAAACATCCTGCTGGGTCGCAGCGATATCACTGAGGAGCGGTTGCAGCAGGTGCTGGACGCCGCCCATGTGACAGAATTCCTGCCCAAGCTGCCCAAGGGCCTCGACAGCCCGGCCGGGCCGCGCGGGTCGAACCTGTCCGGTGGGCAACGGCAGCGGATCGCCATCGCCCGCGCCTTGCTGCGCGACACGCCCGTGCTGTTGCTGGACGAGGCGACCAGCGCGCTGGACACCAAATCCGAAGCAGTCGTGCAGGAAGCACTCGAAACCCTGTCCAAGGGCCGCACCACTCTGGTGATCGCGCACCGCCTGTCGACCGTGCGAGACGCCGACAAGATCGTGGTCATGGACCGGGGCCGCGTGGTGGACGAAGGCACCCATGACGCGCTTCTGGCCCGCGGCGGCCATTACGCAGACCTTTACCGGATGCAGTTCCGCGACGACGCCTAAGGGGTGGTGGGTTAAAACCCACCTTACCCGGGGGCGCTTCGCCCCCCGGACCCCCCGAGGATATTTCCAACCCAAAGAAGAATGGACCCTGAGTCCAGCCCCCTACTTTGGGTCAATAAATATCCCGGGGTGAATGGCCCGTCAGGGCCAGAGGGGCAGCGCCCCTGAAACGTAGGGTGGGTTTTAACCCTCCATCCCTCAGGGGCTGACAGGCGCCTGCGTCCACCCTATATCCCGATCAACGCGAAGGGAGCTGCCCCATGTCCGACACCCGCACCATTTTGGCGATCACCGGCGAGGATCGCGCCCATTTCTTACAGGGTCTGGTCACCAATGACGTCGGCAAGACCCGTGACGGCGGGATCGTCTACGCGGCCCTTCTAACGCCGCAGGGTAAGTATCTGGCCGATTTTTTCCTCAAGTGTGACGGAGACCGCATCCTGTTGGATGTGGACACGGCCCTTGCCCCGGCGCTGGCGCAACGTCTTTCGATGTACAAGCTACGCGCCAAGGTCGGGATCGAGGAGACAGCGCTGCAGGTTCGTCGCGGGACCGGCCCCATGCCGGACGGCGCGGTCATGGACCCGCGCGATCCGGCGCTCGGCTGGCGCCTTTATGGCGCGGAAGGGGGGGGCGACGGCACCGACTGGACCGCCCTACGCGTGGCCCGCATGGTGCCCGAAACTGGCATGGAACTCACCCCCGACAGCTACATCCTTGAAATGGGGTTCGAACGGTTGAACGGCGTCGATTTCCGTAAGGGGTGCTATGTCGGGCAGGAGGTCACCGCCCGGATGAAGCACAAGACGGAGTTGAAAAAGGGCTTGGCCCGCGTGGCGATCAGCGGGGACGCCACCCCCGGCACCCCGATCTTGGCAGGTGACCGAGAGGCGGGCACCCTGCACAGCGTCGCCGGCGATCAGGCCCTTGCCTATCTGCGGTTCGACCGCGCGACCGGCCCGTTGACCGCAGGCGCGGCACGGGTGATCTGGCAGCAGGACTAGCCGAGCAGGATCGGCCGCAGGATATCAGCGACCTCGTGCCAGCCCTTGTCCGACCCAGCCACCAGAAGCGGCCCCTGCCGGCGCGCCGCGAGATATTCCTCGCCGGTCAGCAACCGCGCGACGCCCCCCGCCCGACGCGCCGCATGCGCGCCCGCCAGATGGTCCCATGGGTTCAGCATGGCGGACAGGATGAACTCCACCCGCCCCTGCGCCAGAAGCCGGTATTCATGGGCCGAACAGCGAAGCGACTGCACCCGCCCGAACTGGGCAAAGGCCGCGCCAAGGGCCGGCTGGACCTGTTTGGGGAACAGGAACAGGGGGATGAAACCTGTCATCTCCTCGGCCTGTGCAGTGGTAGATGTTGTTAGTGGCGTCCGGGCGCCATCCGGGGACATGAACCACGCGTCGTCCCCCACCTCGACCCAGTCGTCCATCAGCGGGTCATAGATCACCCCCCAGACGGTCTGGCCACGGTATTGCACCGCGACGATGACCCCAAAGGTGGCCAACCCGTTGGCAAAGTTCCATGTGCCGTCAACCGGATCGACCACTACGGCCCAGTCCGCCCCGTCCAACCGGTCCAAGAGCGTCGGGTCGGCCGAGACCGCCTCTTCCCCGACCACCAGCGCTTCGGGCCAGTCGGCCGCGATGCGGGCGGTGATCCGGGCCTCGGCCTCGCGGTCGGCAATGGTAACAAGGTCCGCGGGGCCGGACTTGGTCCCGATCTGGTCGGCGGTCAGGCGGCGGAACCGGGGCAGGATGTCCAGCGCCGCCGCATCGCGCACCGCAGACAGCAAAAGGGCGCGGCGAGCCTCTGTCAGCATCTCCGCGCCCTCCCCTGTCCGGTCCGAAGCCTTAGGCCCGTTCGGAATACTCCATCGATTCCGTGTTCACGATGATCTTTTCGTCCTGCGCGATGAAGGGCGGGACCATGATCCGCACGCCGTTATCAAGGATCGCGGGCTTGTAGCTGTTGGCGGCGGTCTGCCCTTTCACGACCGGCTCGGTCTCGGTCACGGTGCAGGTGACTTTCTGCGGCAGGGTCGCGTTCAGCGCCTCTTCCTCGTGGTATTCGATGACAACGGTCATCCCGTCCTGAAGGAAGGGACGGCGTTCGCCCAGAAGGTCGGCGGGCAGTTCGATCTGTTCGTAGGTGTCGGTATCCATAAACACCAGCATCCCGTCATTTTCATACAGGAACTGCTGGTCCTTCTGTTCCAGCCGGACCCGTTCAACCTTGTCCGCGCTGCGGAACCGTTCGTTCAGTTTCGACCCGTTGCGCAGGTTCTTCATTTCGACCTGGGCAAAGGCGCCGCCCTTGCCGGGCTTGACGTGATCGACCTTCACAGCGGCCCAAAGGCCACCATCATGTTCAAGGATGTTTCCGGGGCGGATTTCGTTTCCGTTGATCTTGGGCATGTTCGGACCTGTGGCAAAATTATGGCAAATTGGTTGTTTCGAGGGGTTTGAGACCTATATCTGGAGGCGAAGCAACCTGGGGCGACCCCAAATATGCCAAAAACGCCGGTTCAGCCATGCACTAGACGCATGGCTGCCATTCCAAAAGAGGCCCCCCGAATCGGATCAAAGTAGGCATATTGCGCCTCACGCCTGAACCACAAGAGCAAAAACAACAAAGGACGCCAGATGAAGGATTTCGTTGACGGCACCGCGTTCAACAACGAACAAGGCAACCGCGCCCGCAAACTGTTTGCGGCCGTTGTTCTTGCCGCACTTGATGACGCCATCGCCGACGACAAGAAGTACGGCAACGGCCCCGAACAGATCGCCCGCTGGGCGCGGTCGCGGGACGGTCGTGAAGTCTTGTCTTGTGCCGGGATCGACCCGAACGAGCGGGTTGTGAAGGGTCTTATGGAGTTTGTCTCCAAAGGTGTGCGCACCTCTGTCGCGCTGTCGCGCGAGGAAAGCGAGCGCCGCCACGCCGCCGAGCAGGCCGCGGAAGCCGCGTAAGTAGCGCTGCCCCGGCCCGTTTGTGGTGCCGGACCGAAGACGGGCCCCGATGGGGCCCTTTTTCGTTGGGCCGACGTCCTATCCCTTGCTGTAGAGGATATAGAGGTCAGTGCGCCGGATTTCGGCCAGACCGTCAGTACCTTCGGCCTCAATCGCCTTGAGAACCTGCGCCTGAACGTCCTGCACCACCGGGCAGATCGGGATCAGCAGGTAATCGGCCGAAGCATATCCCGGCAGCCCGCCGTAATACCAAGGCGCCCCGCCGACAAGCGGTTCGAAATCCCCGAACAGCCAGTAGGAGGAGAACAGATCGGCTGCGAAGATCCGCTTGCCCCCGGCCAGCCCCGCCGCTTCCAGATCGCGCGAGATGGCGTCGAAAACGGTCGGAAGCCCCAGTTCGACGTTACAGGTGGCAAAGGTTTCTCCCATGAACTGGGGCGGGTCTTCGCGGTGGTCGGCGTTGGCGTAGGCGGCCAGCGCCATCCCCGGCGCGTCCAGCGCGACCCGGCCATCGACCCGTTCAACCCGCAGGGCCGCGCCTTGCAGGTCTTCGTGGATGCCGCCACGCTGCAACAGCGGCGCATAGGTCGACACATCCACGTTGAAATGCCGGAACGGGCTGTAGGCAAGATTGAAGAAACTGGGCGCGCCGAGGGCAAGTGCCATGGCGGCACAGATGTTCAGCGCCCCGCGCATGTTCCAACCCATGGCGTTGGTCGCCTCGCCCTGCGGGCGCAGGGCCAGCAGCAGAACCGCCAACAGCAAGATCCACTGCGGGTCATTCCCGAAGTTCTGGTAGGTCACATAGAAGAACCCCGGCAGAAGTGTCAGCAGGACCAGCCCGCCCACATCGGCCCGCGCCTGTCGCAGCAGGATCACCCCCATGATCGCGACGAGCGACCCGCCCAGATAGGCTGGTGCGCCGACGACCGCCGATAGCGGCTCGCCCGGCTGGGGCCGCACCTCGGACCGGGCCACGGTCAGCAGGTCCCCCAGATAGGCCAGCCAGAAGTCGGGCCCGAGCCAGAGGGTGATCGCCCCGGCCACCACCGCCCCGGTCAGAAGCGCCACGATCAGGGCGCGGCGCTGTTTGGTCAGGATCAGGGCAAGGACCACCGGAAGGGCGAAGGCCGCGAAATAGGTCACCTTGATCAGGACCATGACGCAGGCCATCAGCCCGATGATGATCCCGTCGATGACGCCACTGCGCGGATGCACCGGCGGCACAATCGCAGCAAGGATCGCGACGAACGCCGCCCCCCAGGCCCAGCGGTTGTAATGCATGGAGATCGACACGCTGCGCTGTGCCTCGCCATGGACCAGCGCCAGCATCAGCACCATGACAACAATCCCGAAGAAGGCGGCAAGATAGGGCGACAGCCGCGACATCGCCACCCACCAGACCGCGGGCAGGATCAGCGCGGCCATCAGGACCTGCGACCAAAGCGTCGCCATGCCGATGCCCATCCCGGATTTCACGAACAGGGCGATAGGGGCAAAGGCCAGCCCGCCGATCGGGGTCATGAAATCGCGATGCGGCACCTGACCTTCCGCCATGCGAAACACGATCTGCATCAGGTGCAGCGTGTCGCCTTCGTGTTTGCCGATGTAGAAACCACCCTTCAGCACCGCTGCCCCGCCCAGAAGGGCGAGGGCCGCCACAAGGATGCCCATCAAAACCGCGGGATTTGGTCTGCTCATGCCTGCCTCTTGGAACGTTTTGTCCATTTTTTCGCCACAATAACCGGGCACAGACAGATTGTGTAAAGGAATACCGCCGTGGGTCCGACAACCTCTTCGGGCGCGGCGGATGTGTCACAAAGGCCGAATGCACAGGCAGGAACGAGCAAACCGATGAACATGCAAACCTCGAACGTCATTGCACCCCCGGCGCCGAAATCGCTGGAACAGATGCAGCTGCCGCTGGTGATGATGCGGGACATCCTGATCAAGACGATGTTCCGCAAGAACATCGACCAGGTCAGCGAATTGGCCCGGGCGATCTGTCTGCCGATCCCGGTGACGCAGGAACTGGTCGATCTGGCGCGCAGCCAGAAACTGGTCGAGGCGACAGGCACATTGCACGCCAATTCGGGCGGGGAAATGGGCTATCAGCTGACCGATGGCGGCAGGGCCCGTGCGCTGGATGCGCTGGCGCAGTCCGAATACTACGGCGCGATGCCTGTCCCGCTCGAGGTTTATGCCGAACAGGTCAAGCGCCAGTCGATCAAGAATATCCAGGTCACCCGTGACCAGCTGACCGGCGCGATGGGGCACCTTGTCCTGCCGCCGGAACTGCTCGACAACCTTGGGCCCGCGGTTTCGGCCGGGCGGTCGATCCTGATGTATGGTCCGCCGGGCAACGGGAAATCCTCGATCTCGAACGGGATCCGGGATTCGTTGGGCGACAAGATCTACATCCCGCGCGCCATCGAATACGCGGGCCAGGTGATCACCGTCTATGACCCGATCGTGCATTCGGCGGCCGAAGAACAGGCCGACGACCCCAACTCGCTGCGCCGTACCGGCAACCGCTATGACACCCGCTATGTCCGCTGCGAACGGCCCACGGTGATCACCGGCGGTGAACTGTCGTTGTCGATGCTTGACCTTGTCTATAACCCGGTCGCCCGGACCTATCAGGCGCCGCTACAGTTGAAATCGACCGGTGGCATCTTCATCATCGACGACCTTGGCCGTCAGGAAGAACCGCCGCAGAAGATCGTCAACCGCTGGATCGTGCCGCTGGAAGAAGGGCGCGATATTCTTGCGCTGCAATCGGGCGAGAAATTCGAAGTGCCCTTCGATACGCTGGTGATCTTCTCGACCAACTTCCACCCGAACGAAATCTTCGACAAGGCGGCGCTGCGCCGGATCTTCTACAAGATCAAGATCGACGGGCCGTCGCAGCAGGATTTCCTGAAGATCTTCGCCATGGTCGCGCGCAAGAAGAAGATGCCGCTGGACGAGGCGACACTGGTCCACCTTCTGAAGAAGAAATACCCGACCATCGACAATATCTATGCCAACTACCAGCCAGTGTTCCTGATCGACCAGATGATTTCGATCTGCGAATTCGAAGGCATCCCCTATCAGATGTCGCCGGAACTGATCGACCGGGCCTGGGCCAACATGTTCGTCAAGGAAGAAAAGATCGTCCACTAGGGAGGGTGGGTTGAAACCCGCCTTACGTTTGAGGGGCGCTGCCCGTCTGGCCCATATCGGGCCATTCACCCCGGGATATTTATCGACCCAAAGTAGGGAGCTGGACACAGCGTCCATTCTTCTTTGGGTTTCAAGTATCCTCGGGGGGTCCGGGGGGCGAAGCGCCCCCGGGTAAGGTGGGTTTCAACCCACCGCCCCTTGCCCGGTCCGGGTCCGCGCCCCATAAACGCCCCATGACCACCCTGCCCATCGACGCCGCCCTGCCGGAACTGATTGCCGCCCTTCGGGCCGCGGGCCGCGCCGTGTTGCAGGCCCCGCCGGGGGCGGGCAAGACCACACGCGTTCCCTTGGCCATGCTGGAGGCCGGGCTGGTGACGGGCCGTGTCCTGATGCTTGAACCCCGCCGCCTTGCCGCCCGCGCCGCGGCGGAGCGGATGGCGGAAACACTGGGCGAGCAAGTTGGTCAGACCGTTGGCTACCGGATGCGAGGCGAGGCGAAGTCCAGCGCCGCGACCCGGATCGAGGTGGTGACCGAGGGCATCCTGACCCGCATGATCCAGTCCGATCCCGAATTGCCCGGCATCGGCGCGGTCATCTTCGACGAATTCCATGAACGGTCCCTGAACGCCGATCTGGGCCTTGCCCTCACATGGGAGATCCGGCAGGCGCTGCGCGACGACCTGATCCTTCTTGTCATGTCCGCGACCCTTGACGCCGCCCCGGTGGCCGAATTGCTGGACGCGGCCCCGATTATCACCTCGGAAGGGCGCAGTTTCCCGGTCGCGGTTCACCAACTCGATACGCCCCTCCCCAAGACACGCCGCTATGAAGAGGCCGTTGCCGATCTGGTGGCCGATGCGGTCGCCCGGACCGAGGGCGGCGTTCTGGTCTTCCTGCCCGGAGAGGGCGAAATCCGCCGGGTCGAAGCGCTGTTGGCCCGGCGGCTGCCACCTGACTGCCACTTGCGCCCCCTGTTCGGCGCCTTGCCCTTTGCCCAGCAACGCGCCGCCATCGGGCCGGTCGCCTCGGGTCGCAAAGTGGTCCTGTCGACCTCGATCGCGGAAACTTCGTTGACCATTTCCGACATCCGCGTTGTGGTGGACGGGGGCCGCGCCCGCCGCGCCCGCTATGACCCCGGGTCGGGCATGTCACGGCTGGTCACCGAACGGGTCAGCCGGGCCGAGGCGACCCAGCGGGCGGGCCGCGCGGGCCGGGTTGCGCCGGGCGATTGTTTCCGCCTTTGGACCAAGGGAGAGGACGGCGCCCTGCCCGCCTACCCCCCGGCCGAGATCGAGGCGGCGGACCTTGCAGGGCTTGCGCTGGAATTGGCGCTCTGGGGGGCGGACGGTCTTGCCTTCCTGACCTCGCCACCCGAGGGAGCACTGGCCGAAGCACGGGCCCTGCTGCAGGCGTTGGGGGCGTTGGACGGGCAGAACCGCATCACCGCGCACGGCCGCGCGCTGGCCGCCCTGCCCCTGCACCCCCGCCTTGGCCATATGCTGCAGACGGCGGGCGCGCAGGCTGCCCCGGTTGCGGCACTTCTGGCCGAACGCGACCCGTTGCGCGGCGCGACTGTGGACCTGTCCCTGCGGATGGCCGCGCTGCGGGGGCGCTACGACGGACCAGGCACCGCCCATCCCCCGACATTGGACCGCATCCGGACCGAAGCAAAGCGTCTGGCCCGCGGCCTGCCCGAGGCCGCGCCCCTGACGCTGGCCGAACAGCTGGCGCTGGCCTACCCGGACCGGATCGGGCTGCGCCGCAAAGGCGACGCCCCGCGCTATGTCCTGTCCGGCGGCAAGGGCGCGGTGATGGAAGAGGCCGACCCGCTGGCCGGGCAACGCCTGATCGTGGCGACCGATCTGGATGGCAACCCGCGCGAGGCGAAGATTCGGCAGGCTGTCGCAATTTCCGAAAGCGAGGTGCGGGGGCTGTTCGCCGATCAGATCCACTGGGCCGAGGTCTGCGACTGGTCCCGCCGCGACCGCCGCGTTCTGACCCGCAAACAGGAACGGCTTGGTGCGCTGGTGCTGGACGACCGGACTTGGCCGGACGCCCCGGACGCGGCCATCGCCGGCGCTATGTGCGCCGGTGTCCGCGACCTTGGGCTGCGTCTGCCTCCGGCGGCCATGCGATTCCGCGCCCGGGTGGAACTGGTCCGGGCGGGCGGAACGGAACTGCCGGCGATGGACGACGCCACGCTGTTGGAAGGTTTGGAAAACTGGCTTGCCCCCTATCTTGCCGGGGTCCGCACCGCCGAAGACTGGAAACGGTTCGACCCGCTGCCTTCCCTGCGGGCGATGCTGGACTGGGGCCAGATGCAGGCGCTGGACGCCGCCGCCCCTGCCCATTTCGAAACCCCTTTGGGCCGAAAGATTCCTATCGACTACGACAGCGACCCGCCGCAGATCAGCCTGCGCCTGCAAGAGATGTTCGGCGTCACCCGGCATCCGACCGTGGGGCGGACCCCGTTAAAGGTGACGCTTCTGTCGCCGGGCCAGAAGCCCATTCAGGTCACATCGGACATTCCCGGTTTCTGGGCCACCTCCTATGCGGATGTGCGCAAGGACATGCGGGGCCGATACCCCAAACACCCTTGGCCCGAGGACCCGACCGAGGCCGACCCGACCCTGCGGGCAAAACCGCGCGGGACATAGGGGTATCCCAACGAAAAAGGCGCGCCGCAGTTGCGACGCGCCTTCCTAATTCTGTCCGGTTGAATCAGCCCTTTTTCAGGCAGCGCTGGCCCAGAACCTCGGCAATCTGCACGGCGTTCAGCGCCGCGCCCTTGCGCAGGTTGTCCGAAACGCACCACAGGTTGATCCCGTTTTCGATGGTGCTGTCCTGACGGATACGGCTGATGAAGGTGGCATAATCGCCGACGCATTCGATCGGGGTGACGTAGCCACCGGCCTCGCGCTTGTCGATGACCATGATCCCCGGCGCTTCGCGCAGGATGTCGCGGGCTTCGTCTTCGTCCAGGAAGTCCTCAAACTCGATGTTGATCGCTTCCGAATGGCCGACGAAGACCGGCACGCGCACGCAGGTCGCGGTCAGCTTGATCGACGGATCGAGGATCTTCTTGGTCTCGGCGACCATCTTCCATTCTTCCTTGGTCGACCCGTCGTCAAGGAACACGTCGATATGCGGGATGACGTTGAAGGCGATCTGCTTGGGGTAGACGGACGGGGCCACCTCCTGACCGGGGACATACATGCCCTTGGTCTGGTTCCACAGTTCGTCAATCGCGTCCTTGCCGGTGCCCGACACGGATTGGTAGGTCGACACGACCACCCGCTTGATCGTGGCCCGGTCATGCAGCGGCTTCAGCGCCACGACCATCTGCGCGGTGGAACAGTTGGGGTTGGCGATGATGTTCTTCTTGGCATAGCCCTCGACCGCCTCGGCGTTCACTTCGGGAACAATCAGCGGCACGTCCGGGTCGTAGCGATACAGCGACGAGTTGTCGATTACCACGCAGCCCTGCCCTGCGGCCTTGGGCGCGTATTTCTTGGTCGCGTCCGACCCGATGGCGAAGAGCGCGATATCCCAGCCGGTGAAATCGAAGGTGTCCAGATCCTGGGTCTTCAAAGTTCGATCGCCAAAGCTGACTTCGGTGCCCAGCGATTTTCGGCTCGCGAGGGCCGCGATCTCATCGACGGGGAACTCGCGCTCGGCGAGGATGTTCAGCATTTCGTGGCCCACGTTGCCCGTGGCGCCAACGACGACGACTTTATAGCCCATTGGCATGGCTCCTTGGTTGAGAGACGCGCGGGCTATAGCCCGCCTTCGCGTCAAGGAAAAGGGCCAAAGGGGGTTCGGGGCCTAGTCTGTCCGGTCCTGCGACAAAAGGTAGACAGCCAGCCCGACAACCAGCGCCAGCCCGGCAAACAGGAACAGCGCCGCATAGGGTTCCGCCGCCGTCTGGGCACCGTCTGCACTGGCGGCATAGATCGGGCGGGTGACGAATTGAAACAGGCCGACGCCCCCAACCCCGAACAGGTTGATCAGCGTCACGCCGCGCCCGGTCAGATGCGCCGGGAAGAAGGCCTTGGCATGGGCCACCAGCATCGGGAAGGATGCCCCGGCAAAGCCGACAAGAGCCAGCAACGCGACCGACACCCAAAGCCCCCGGTCCGGCATGGCATAAAGCGCGAGGCAAGCCACGGCCCCCAGCGCATTGCCTGCGAAGATCACCCACTTGCGGGTGCCAAAGATCCGGTCCATTGGTCCGTAGGCAAAGTTGCCCGCGATCATCGCCAGCCCCATGATCAGGGTCACGGTCCCGATGGTGCCGACATCCGCCGCAAAGACATCCCGCGCATAGGGGGCCACCCACAGCCCACGCAGCCCCGCCGAAGGGGCGTAGTTCACCAGCATCATGATGAAGATCGGCCAAAGCGCGGGCATGGCCAGCAGGGTCAGGACCGACCCTTTCGCCGTGCTGACGACCTTTTCCGGGTCTTTGACCGTGGCCCAGATGATCAGCGCGACCAGAAGCGTCAGCGCGGCGATGCCCATGACCGTTTCGCGCCACCCGAACAGGCCGACGGCCCATGCCATGGGGGCCGCGGAAAAGATATTGCCAAGGCTGCCGATCCCGATCGTCATCCCCGCAAGCGTCGCGAAGACGGCAGGGGAATAGACACGGGCGAAAATGAAATAGGACGCCATCAGGACCGGCGAACAGCCGATCCCGATCAGCGCCATGGCAAGGCTGATGTGCAGGGGCGACTGGGCCATGGCGAACAGAACCGCCCCGCCCGCACCGCCAATCGCCAGAAGAACCGTCGCGGTCATCCGGGGCCCGACCCGGTCCAGCGCCGCGCCGACTGGGATCTGGAAGCCCGCGAAGATCAGGAACCAAAGGCCCGAGGCAAAGGCCAGATCTTCCGGCGTCGCGCCGATATCCGCCTCAAGCGCCGGGGCAAGCACGGCCAGAAAGGCACGATAAAACTGGCTCAGCACATAGCCCGCAATCAGCGACGCGATTCCGATCTTCATGAGTTTTCCCCCGTTCGCTTGGCGAAGATGCATCCAGTGGGGAAAAAGGCAAGGGCAACCGCCGTCGCGGGACGTTGCATTTACCGACACATGTCGGTAATTGGGAATCCATGCGCAACCGACTGAGCAAGACAGACCGCCGGACGATGATCCTGGACGCAGCCGCGGCCCTGTTTGCGGCCAAGGGCGTCGACGGGACAGAGATGGAGGATATCCGGCAGGCCTGCGGGATTTCGCGGGGCGGGCTTTACCACCATTTCGCCAACCGACGAGACGTGCTGGACGGGCTGGTGGACCGTGAAATCAGCGCGCTTGCGCGTGTACTTGACGACGAAAGCCAGTCGCCGCTGCCCGCGATCTTGCGCGCCGGGTCGGGTCACCTTGGGGCCGAAACGGGGCTTTTGTCAGCGCTGCGGACAGGGGCCGACCGGCAGGACTATCTTGCCGCTGTCGATACCGCCCTTATCCGGCATGTGGCACCGAGGCTGGCATTGCGGCTGCGGGGACAGGTGCGGGACGGGGTCGATCCAGAGCATGTGGCAGAGCTGTTCCTGACCGTTAACGCCCATATCAACCGGCGCCAGATTCTCGGCCACTGGGACAACCGTGCTGCCGCCGCCTTCGCCGGGACGGCGCTTCGGGCCCTTGCCCCCCTTCTGGCCGACCCGGACCAATTGACCCCGATGATCAGCACCCTGGCCGGAAAGGATGCCCCATGACACAGATTACGATCTTCCTCGGGCTGACCTTCGGGATTTCTCTGGCGGGGTTTGCCTGTATCTGGGCGATCCCATCGGCCCGCAGCCCGGAAACCCTGACCGGGTTGCCGTTCTGGATCGTGATGGTCTGGGGGCCGTCGCTGGCCGCGATCATCATCGCCCTGCGGCACGGGCAACTCCCAGAGCTTCTGGGTCGCATCGTGCAATTTGCCCAGGTTCCCCTGCCGGTCTGGGGGATCGTCATTGCGCCTCTGGTGATCCTGCTGATCCTTCGGCCCTTCGTCCCGGACGACCCGATGCCGCTTGGCCTGGGGATGGGTCTGGCGATGGTCGGGTTCAACCTGATCCTCGGTCCCTTGGGCGAGGAACTGGGCTGGCGCGGGGTCTTGCAGGACCAGTTGCACCCCAAGGTCGGCTGGCTCGGGGCCTCCCTGATGGTCGGGGCGATCTGGACGGTCTGGCATCTGCCGCTTTGGACGATCGAGTCCCCGCACGCCCAGATCCGCCTGCCGCTGTTCGCCGCGCATTGCATGGTCTACGCGGTGACTATTGGGGCAGCACATGCGCTGTCAGGCGGGTCGCTGATGCCCGCGATCCTTCTGCACCTGACGTTTAACCTTGCGTCGAACTACGCGGTCTTTGCTGGATATCGTGATCCGAATGCGTGGTTCAGCGCCAGCCTTTTGCCCTACATTGCGCTGGCTGTTGGGGCCTCTGCCCTTGTCGCTTTGATCAGATAGCGGGGTACTACTTCGCGTCTCTGTCCATGATCCATTGCACGGCGGGGTCTGGTTTGAACCGCCATTTGCGGCGGGGGCCGGCCATGACGTTGAGGTAGTACATCTCGAACCCGTAGGGGGCGCCGCAGGGGTGGTGTCCGCGTGGGACAAGCACCACGTCGCCATCCTTGACCGCCATGGTCTCGTCCAATGTCCCGTCCTCGGTATAGACCCGCTGGATGCCGAAGCCGTCGCCGGGGTTCAGCCGGTGGTAGTAGGTTTCTTCAAGATAGGTGATCTCGGGATAATCGTCCTCGTCATGCCGGTGGCTGGGATAGGACGACCAATGCCCGTCGGGGGTGAAGACCTCGGTCACCAGAAGGCTGTCGCAATAGTCCTCGGCCTCCATCGCGATGTTGTTGATATAGCGGGTGTTCACGCCGGTCCCCCGCTGGGTCAGGGTAATCCCGTCGGGCCCGATTTTCCGCGCGGGGTGCCCGCCGTGGCCGGGCGCCGAACAGACCGCGACGGTGCAATCGGTGTCCGCCACCAGCGACCAGTCGCTGCCGTTGGGGACATAAAGGCAATGCGGCGGGGTCTTTTCGAAGACATCCATCCGGTCGCCCAGCACGCCCCAGTCCTGCCCGGCGGCCGTGATCCGCGCCTTGCCTTCGACCATCACCAGGATCACCTCGCGCCCGCCCGTCGCCTCTGCCGCCGTCTCGCCCGCGCGCAGCCGGTAGAGCGAGAAGCCGACATAACGCCAGCCCGCGCTTTTGGGGGTGATCTGATGCACCTTGCCGTGGGTGCCGAAGGGTTTCTTCAGAAGGTCAGCCATGGATCGGTCCTTTCGTGTTGAGGTGCGGTCGCGGCGTGACGCCTTTGTGCAAGGGTTTGGGCGCCCGCCCTCCGGGCCGGTCGGGCGATCAAACCCGCCCTATAAGCCTTCGCGACGCTCAGGCGGGGCGGGTTTGACCCCATGATGCGACGGTGGCTGATTACCCCGCGATCTCCAGCCCCGCCTCTGCGCAGACCTTGAGGATATGTTCATAGCCCATCTTTGAATAGTCATAGGGCGGCGCCTTGGCTGGGTCCTGTTCCGCCTCGACCACGATCCAGCCGTGATAGTCGATGGATTTCAGGTGGTTGGCCACCGCCTGGAAGTCGATGCAACCGTCCCCCGGCACCGTGAAGGCCCCGGCGATCACCGCGTCAAGGAAACTTCGGTCGTTGGCCCGCACATCGGCCACCACATCGGGCCGGATGTCCTTGAAGTGGACGTGGTGCACCCGGTCGCCCCAGCGGGTCAGCGTCGCCATCACATTACCACCGCCGAACAGCAGATGCCCGGTGTCAAAGCATAGCTTCACCTCGTCCCCCGACCCTTCCATGAGCCAGTTCACGTCGTCTTCGCTTTCGATGATCGAGCCCATGTGATGGTGATAGGCAAAGTTCATACCCCTGTCTGTCATCCACTTGGCCACCTCGGTGATCTTCGCCGCATAGGCCAGGACCTCGTCCCGGGTCAGGCGGGGGCGGGCGTTGACCGGCACGTCCCTAATGCCCTGCACGGTGTTGGAACATTCGGCATAGACGATGCAGGGGGCGTCGAGCGCGATGAACTGGTCCACCTGCTGGGTGATCGCCGCAATCTCGGTGGCCGTGTCATTGACCAGCGACGCGCCAGAACACCAGCCGCCGCAGAGCGCGATGTCGTATTTCTCAAGATAGGCCCGCAGCCCTTCGGTGTCATGCGGCATCCGCTGGCCGCGCTCCACCCCGGTATAGCCGATCTCGCGGGCCTCTTTCAGGGCCTGCTCCATCGTATAGGCGGCGGTGATGTCCGGCAGATCGTCGTTCTGCCACGCAATGGGGGATATCCCGATTTTCACGCTCATCTCTGGCGCCCTTCTACACTCTGTTCTGCGACTTGCGCTTGGTTTCAAAATTGGCCCGGGCCGCGTTCACCTGCGGCCGGACAGACACTTCCGGCACGCCCACTTCCCACCAGGTTCCGCCATGCGGGGTGGAGGGGTACGGGTCGGTGTCCAGCACGATCGCATAGACCCCGTCGTGGTCTTTCGCCAGCGCCAGATGCTCTTCCAGTTCGGCGATCGAGGCGGCTTTGACCGCCTTGGCCCCCATGGACCCGGCATGGGCGACAAAGTCGATGGCCGACGGGTTTTCGTGAACCGTGTGGTCGAGAAGGCAGTTGAACTCCGCCCCGCCGGTGCCCATCTGCAGCCGGTTGATGCAGCCAAATCCCCGGTTGTCGGTGATCACAAGGGTGAACTTGATCCCCATCATGACCGCCGTCGCCAGCTCCGAGTTGGCCATCATATAGGTGCCGTCGCCGGTAAAGCAGACCACGTCGCGGTCCGGTTCGGCCATCTTGATCCCGATGGCCCCGGCAATCTCATAGCCCATGCAGCTAAAGCCGTATTCCATGTGATAGCTGCCCGGGCGGCCCGCCTTCCACAGCTTGTGCAATTCGCCCGGCATGGTGCCCGCCGCGCACATCACCACGGTGTCGGGCCCCGCCGACCGCTGCACCGCGCCCACGACCTGCATGTCGGTCGGCAGGGCGTTGGCGTCTTCCTCCGGCGCATCGGTCAGCGGATCGACCTTGGCAAACCACTCCGCCTTCAGCGAGGCGTCGGGCGCCGGGAATGTCGTGCCCGCGATCGCCGCCGACAGCGCCTCCAGCCCCGCCTTTGCATCACAGCAGAGCGGTTCCGCCCCGTGCTTCATGGCGTCATAGGCCTGCACGTTCAGGCTGACCAGCTTGCGCCCCGGATTGGCGAACAGCGACCATGACCCGGTGGTAAAGTCCTGGAACCG
Organism: Marivivens marinus; assembly: GCF_035969385.1. Lineage (NCBI taxonomy): Bacteria > Pseudomonadati > Pseudomonadota > Alphaproteobacteria > Rhodobacterales > Paracoccaceae > Marivivens > Marivivens marinus. Next base: position 293,323 of record NZ_JAYKKJ010000005.1, read on the forward strand.
GGTGCCGACCCCGATCACCAGATCGGCCGCGGCGCAGACAGTGTTGGCGCTTTCCGCCCCCGTCACCCCGATGGGGCCCAGGTTCAGCGGGTGATCCCAGGGCAGTGCCGATTTGCCGGCCTGGGTTTCCACCACCGGGATCTGATGCGCCTCGGCAAAGGCGCGTAGGGCGTCGGTCGCGTGCCCGTAATGGGTGCCGCCCCCGGCCACGATCACCGGCGATGTCGCGGCCTTCAACAGGCCCGCCACCCGTGCCACCTCGGCCGGGTCGGGGCGCTGTTCGCGACGGTGCCAGACGCGTTCGTCAAAGAACGCCTCGGGCCAGTCATAGGCCTCGGCCTGAACGTCCTGACAGAAGGCGAGCGTGGCCGGGCCACATTCGGCCGGGTCGGTCATCACCCGCAGTGCGCGCGGCAGGGCGGTCAGCAATTGTTCGGGCCGGGTGATCCGGTCAAAATACCGGCTGACGGGGCGGAAGGTGTCGGTCGCCGTCACCGTGCCATCAGCGAAGTTCTCGGGCTGTTGCAGAACCGGGTCCGGCCCGCGATGGGCAAAGACATCGCCGGGCACGAACAGCACCGGCAGGCGGTTCACATAGGCCAGCGCGCAGGCCGTCACCATATTCGTCGCCCCCGGCCCGATCGAGGAGGTCACCATCATCGCCCGGTCCCGGCGCAGCTGCTTGGCATAGGCAATCGCCGTATGCGCCATGGTTTGTTCATTGTGGCCCCGATAAGTGGGCAGCACGTCGCGCGCGCCGTGCAGCGCCTCGCCCAGTCCAGCGACGTTGCCATGGCCGAAGATCGCCCAGCACCCGGCGATAAAACTCTCGCCCGAAGGCGTCTTTTGCGCGGCAAGGTATTTCACCATCGCCTGCGCGGCGGTCAGCCGGATTGTCTTGCCCATTGCTGCTACTCCTTGTTCACCCCGGCACCCGCCCGGGCCTTGTCCCAAATCTCGCAGAGCCGCGCGAAGCGGCCCGCCATCTGTTCAACCGCCGCGGCGTCATCCATCGCGCCCGTCATCCAGGCCCGCGCCGCATCGCCAAAGATCGTCCGCCCCACGGCAAAGCCCTTCACCAGGGGCTGCTTCGCCGCCAGCGCAAAGCTTTGCGCCAGTTCCGCCTCCGGGGCGTCCAGCCCCAGAACAACGATGCCGCGCGTGTGCGTGTCATGCGCCTCGATCGCCGCCACGGCATTCTGCCAGGCGGCCTCGGTCTTGAACGGCTCCAGCTTCCACCAGTCGGGGTAAACGCCCGCGGCATAGAATTGTTCGATCAGGGTCGCTGTGGTCGTGTCATCCACCGGGCCGACCTTCGACGGGATCACCTCCAGCAGGAACTCAAGCCCGCCCCGCCGCGCCGCCGTGAACAGCCGCTTGACCCGCGCCTCTTGCGTGGCGCGCGTGTCGGCATCGTCGCCGGGGTGGCAAAAGACCAGAAGCTTCACCACGTTTTCCCGCGCCCATTCGCGGAACTGGCCCAGATCCTCGCCCAGCTCCGGCTCGAAGGCGATGGGGCGCGAGCCGGGCAATTCCGTCGGCCGCCCGATCCACAGCCCCGTCCCCGAGGCCCGGTGCAGCGCCCGCCGCCCGATCCGGTTGTCGCACAGGATGCCATAGCCGCCCTGCCCGGCCTGCACCCGCAGGGCCGCCTCCAGGCAAAGCTCCTTGAAGGCCGCGCCTTTTGCGGAGGTATAGCCCGCCATTTCCTCCAGCTGCAGCCGGTGGTCGAAGGCAAAGGTCTTGACGCTGTCCCAACGTCCCTTGCGGTTGGTCGACCAATGGATTTGCTCCAGCTCCGGGTCGTTGCGCAGGTCCGGGCGGACCACGCCACGGTCCAGAAAGAACTCCAACTCGGCCAGCGACGGATAGGCCGGCGTGCAGCCGTGGCGCGACACCGCGAAGGCGCCGCAGGCATTGGCGTATGTCAGCGCGGTGGGCCAATCCGCCCCGTCCAGCCAGCCCTTCAGAAGCCCCGACATGAACCCGTCGCCCGCGCCCAGCACGTTGAACACCTCGATCGGAAAGCCCGGCCCCGTCTGCCCGTCATCAAGGCTGTCGGGGATCGCGCCCTCGAAGGCCACGGCCCCCGCTGCACCCCGCTTGCAGACCAGCGTCGCGCCCGACACCGCCCGCACCGCGCGCAGCGCCGCGATGGTGTCCGTGGTGCCGCCCGCGATGTGGAACTCCTCTTCCGTGCCGACGATCAGGTCGAACAGGTGCAGCGTCGATTGCAGCTTCGCCGTCACCTTGGCGCTTTCGACAAAGCGGCTTTCGCCGTCGCCATGGCCCGCCACGCCCCAAAGGTTCGGGCGGTAGTCGATGTCCAGCGCGGTCTGCATCCCCGCCGCCCGGGCGATCCGCAGCGCCTTCAGCGTCGCCGCCTCCACCTTGGGGTTCGACAGATGGGTGCCCGTGGCCACGACCGACCGCGCCTCGCGGATAAAGCCTTCGTCGATATCGTCTTCCGACAGGGCCATATCCGCGCAATTCTCGCGGTAGAAGATCAGCGGGAACTGGTCCTCGTCGCGGATGCCCAGCAGCACCAGCGCGGTCAGACGGTCAGGGTCGGTCTTTACCCCCCGCACGTCCACGCCCTCGGCGGCCAGCTGCGACCGGATGAACCGGCCCATGTGTTCATCCCCCACACGGGTGATCAACGCCGACCGCAACCCCAACCGCGCCGTCCCCGCCGCAATGTTCGTCGGGCTGCCGCCAATGTACTTGTCAAAAGACCCCATGTCCTCCAACAAACCACCAACCTGAGACCCGTAAAGATCAACAGACGATCGGCCGATCGTGATAACGTCAAGGGATTTGGTCGCGTCGGTCATGTCGTGTCAGCCAGTGATTTCCGAAAGTTTTACCGCCCGGCCCTCGGCCACCGATGTCACGGCGGCATCGGCCAGCGCCAGCGCCATCATCCCGTCATGCCCGGTGGTGGGCGTCGCCGCCCCATCGGCCACGGCGGCGACGAAGGCCGCGATCTCGTTGGCATAGGCCGCGGTGTAGCGGGTCATGAAGAAGTTCAGCAGTGGCGGGCGGGCAAAGCCCGCGGTGCCCGCAAAGTCGATGTTCGCCTCGTGCTGGTTGCGGGCCGCGACCATACCGTCAGACCCTAGAACCTCGATCCGCTGGTCATAGCCATAGGCGGCACGGCGCGAGTTGGTGATGATCGCCTGCTTTCCGCTGGCCGTGCGCAAGATCACGTTGACGCTGTCAAAATCACCCGCCGCGCCGATCTCGGGATCGGTCAGGACCGAGGCGGCGGCCATGACGGTGTCCACTTCTTCGCCCAGAAGCCAGCGGGCCATGTCGAAATCGTGGATCGTCATGTCGCGGAAGATACCTCCGGACCGCTTGATGTAATCCACCGGCGGCGCGCCGGGGTCGCGGCTGGTGATGGTGACCATTTCGACGGTGCCGATGCGGCCCTCGTCGATGGCGGATTTCACGGCCATGAAATCAGGGTCGAACCGGCGGTTGAAACCGACCATCAGCGTCGCGCCTTCCGCTTCGACGGTCTTGAGGCAGGCCTGAACGCGGGCCAGCGACAGATCGACCGGTTTTTCGCAGAACACCGCCTTGCCCGCCTTCGAGAACTGTTCGATCAGATCCGCGTGGGTGTCGGTGGGGGTGCAGATGATCACCGCGTCCACGTCATCGCTGGCGGCGATGTCGTCGATGCTGCGGATATCGCAGCCGTATTTATCTTGCATGGACTGCGCCGCCGCCGCGACTGGATCGGCGATCGCCACGAGGGTCGCCCCCGGAACGGTTGCGATTGCGCCTGCGTGAACCTGCCCGATGCGGCCCGCGCCCAGAACACCAAACCTGACTGTCATGTTGTCTTCCTTCATTCGGGATAGGCCCCGGGAACAAATTGATCGAAGTCGATGACCGTGCCGGTCATGACCCCGGAATGAGAGCTGAGGAGATAGCTGGCCAGCCCGGCAAGATGGGCGGGTTTGACCAGCATCCCCATGGGTTGCGCGGCTTCTGCCAGTGCCAGCCAGTCGTCGCCCGCGCCGTGCCATTTCTTCTGAACCGCGTCTTCACCTTCGGTATCCATCCAGCCCGGCGCGATGGCGTTTACCCGGATCCTGTCGGCCCGCAAGGCCATGGCGGCGTTCTTTGTCACGTTGGCCATGGCCGCCTTGGAGGCCGAATAGGGCGCAAGGAAGCTTTGGCCGACATGGGCGGCACTGGACAGGATGCTGACGCAGGTGGCCGGATGGCCGGCGGCGCGCGCCCGCTGTGCAAAGCGCTGGATTGCAAAGAACGGCCCACGGGCGTTGACGTTCATCAACTTGTCCCACAGGTCGGGGGTGGCATCGAGAACCCCGCCCCGGTCGGACAGGCCGGCGGCAAGGGCCAGCGCGTCCAGTTTGCCAAAGGTATCGGCGGCGAAATCCACCATCGCCTGTGCGGCCTCTGGGTCGGCCATGTCGGCGCGAAAGAACCGCACGTCGGCCCCGCCCTTTGACATGGTCGCGGCGGCGGCGTCCCCCTTGGCCGCGTCCCGGCCCACGATCACCAGTTTTCGGCAACCGTCCGCGATCAAGCGGTCGGCGATGGCCCGGCCCACGCCCTGCGCCCCGCCGGTGACCAGCGCGACCGTATCGGCATGGGGAAGTTGAGTTTCGTTCGTCACTTGGACAACCTTTCAGGGACCGCCAAGACGGCGGAGATCACGGTCCTTCGGCAAAGGCCCGAAGGAAAGCTTGGGTCAGGCGGTCGAAGGGGTCAGGCGACCCCTTCGATATCGTATTCCGGTTGGGTTTTGGCCCCGGTGATATAGGCCACCACGTCCTGCCCATCGGTTTCCGACTTGTTCAGGTTGGCCACGATCCGGCCCCGGCGGAAGACGATGATCCGGTCCACAAGGTCCATGACCTGCCGCATGTTGTGGCTGATCAGGATCAGCGGCTCGCCCTGTTCCTTGAGCGTGCGGATGATGTTTTCCACCTGCGCGGTTTCCTGCACCCCAAGCGCGGCGGTGGGTTCGTCCATGATTGTCAGTTTCGAATGGAAACTGGCCGTCCGGGCGATGGCCACACATTGCCGTTGCCCCCCCGACATCCGTTCGATGGTATTGTTGATGTTGGGGATCTTCACACCGGTCTTTTCCAACGCCGCAAGCGTATCCGCCCGCATCGCCTTGTAATCCAGCAGGCGGAACGGACCCAGCCAGTCCCACTTGGTCTTTTCGCGGCCAAGGAACAGGTTGTCGGGCACGTCCAGGTGGTCGGCCAGCGCAAGGGTCTGGAACACCGCCTCGATCCCGGCGCGGCGCGCATCGAGCGGCCCGTCGAAATGTACCGGCTTGCCGTCAAAGATGACCTCGCCCCGGGTGCGTTGTTCGACGCCGGTGATCTGGCGCACGAAGGTGGATTTCCCCGCCCCGTTGTCGCCCATGATCGCCACGTGTTCGCCCTTGCGCAGGATGAAATCGGCCCCTTCCAGCGCGTGGACCCCACCGTAGTGCTTGGTCAGGTCACGGGTCTCAAGGATGATGTCGCCCATGTCGTGAAGTTCGATACCACTCATGTCTTTCTCCTCCCCGATCAGGACCGCGACGCGGCGCGTTGTTGCCGCCACTGGTCAAGAACCGCAGCGCCGATGATGATCGCGCCCATGGCCATGAGCTGGAAATAGGCATCCAGTTTCACGTAGGTAAACCCGGACTGGATAACGCCGAACACCATGGCCCCCAGAACCGTGCCGATGATCGATCCGCGCCCGCCGGTCAGGCTGATGCCACCGATGACCGCCATGGCGATGGCGAACAATTCATAGAACAGGCCCATCCCGGATTGCGCCGTCAGGTTCTTGGAACTCAGGACGATAGCCGCAACCGCCGCGAGCATCGAAGCAATCATATAGACCAGAACCTTGTGCCGCTTGACGTTGATCCCGGACATGCGCGCGGCATCTTCGTTCGACCCGATCGCATAGGTGTGCTTGCCGTAGACGGTATAGCGCAGCAGGAAATGGCACAGCACTGCAAGAAGGGCGAACCAGATCACCGGCATCATGCCGGAGCCGAGCCAGGCATAGCTTTCGGTGGGGAAGGAGACCGGCTGGCCCCGGGTCCACCACTGCGCGATACCGCGGCAGATCAGGAACATGCCCAGCGTGGCGATGAACGGCGGGATGCGGGTGAAGGCGATGAAGGCCCCGTTGATTGCCCCGATCATGGCGCCAAAACACAGGCCGACGATAATCGGCACGATGACCGGAAGGTCAAAGGCCCATGGTCCGAAAACCGCCTTGGGGTTGGGGTTGCCGTTCACCAGTTCGGTCTGGGCGAAGGACATCACGATCATCGCGGTCGCGGCAACCAATGGCCCCGACGACAGGTCGATCCCGCCCGAGATAATCACCTGCGTGACCCCCAGCGAAATGATCCCGATGATCGACACCTGAAGGATGATGATCTTCAGTCGTGCGATGTTCAGGATGGTTCCGTCCCGGTCGGTATTGAAATCGAACAGGAAGCTTTGGTTGTTCATATAGGGCAGCACCTGCCCCATGAGTTCGAAAATAAGAACGATGATCACCAACGCGATGAAGATGTTGATCTCGTTTGGCAACGCCCGTTTGGACTTGTCATAGGTCAGTCCGCCGACCCCATGCGCTTGATCCGCCATTTTCGGCTCCCCTGAAGTCTTCATCCCTGCCCGGCCCTGATCCGCCGGACGATTGCGGCAGGGCGCAGAAAACGCCCCGCCGCCGGTTTGTGCGGTTGCCCGCTTAGTTGCGCGACAGGAAGTCGGCGACGTTGGCCGGGGTCACCAGCTGGAACGGGATGTAGACCTTCTGGTCCACGTCTTCGCCACGGGCCAGCGCCAGTGCCGCGTCAACCGAACCTTCGCCCTGACCGAAGGCGTCCTGGAACACGGTGGCGTCCAGATCGCCAGCCTGCATCGCAACCAGCGCGTCCTGCGTGGCGTCGACGCCAACCACGATCACATCTTCCATGCTCACGCCGGATGCCTTCATCGCCTGAATGGCGCCGATGGCCATTTCGTCGTTGTTGGCAAAGACGATGTCGAAGGATTCACCGGAAGACATCCAGTTGGTCATCAGGTCCTGCGCTTCGTCACGCGACCAGTTGGCGGTCTGACGGTCGAGGATGTTGATGAAGTTGCACATGTCCATGCCGACGACATCGTCAACGTCCTTGGTCCGCTGCACAGCGGCCTGGTTCGACAGCTGACCCATCATCAGGTAGGCGTTTGCGCCACCGGCAAGGCCAGCCGCACGGGCCAGTTTGCAGGCCTCGAACGCGGCAAGCGTGCCGGATTCGATTTCGTTCGACGCAACGAAAGCCTGGTTGTCGGGCAGCGTGTCGACGTTCACCGGCTGACGGTTGACATAGACCAGCGGGATGCCCGCGGCTTCGGCAGCGGCGGTCATGGCCTCGGTGGCCGAGGTGTCCACGGCGTTGACGATGATCGCATCCACGCCAGAGGCGATGAAGTTGTTGATCTGGTCAAGCTGCTTGGCCACGTCGTCGGTCGCGTCTTCGACCTGCAGGTCGACACCGTCCAAACCGGCGGCATATTCGACCATGCCGTTGCGCATGACGGTCAGGAAGTTGTCATCGAAACGTGCGATCGACGCGCCGATGGTTTCTGCAAAGCTGGCGGTTCCAAGCACAGAGGCAAGGGCCGTCGCGGCGATAAGGGTCTTCTTCATTGGGTTCCTCCCATAAGCGGTGTCCGGCGCACCGTTTCCCAAGCCGGATGTCCCCGTTTCCCGGGGCTGAAACATCCCCGTCAGGCGTCCTCTGCGACCTGAGCGGAAATGAATTCGAATGAGCGCTTCAGGGCCGTGAACGGGTCCGTCAGCGCATGTGTTTCAGGCGAAAAGCATTCGTAAGAGATCGGTCCGGAGTAGCCCGCGGCCAGCAGCGCCCCGATCTGTTCGACATTCCCAAGCCGGTCGTGTTCGTCGACCAGCACCCGGTGTTCGTCTTCCATCTGGTCAATGGCCAGCGCGGGATCGACCACACCCGAGATATGCACGATCCCCGTTTCCGCCGGAAACAGCGGCCCACCCCCGGCAAGGGTGTGGTGAAAAGTATCGTGCACAATCTTGAAGACATGACCGGCGTCCAGCGCATGAATCGTCTCAACCGTTTCCTGCTTGGACCGCAGCGACGACCGGCCAAAGCCCAGCGGTTCGACCAGTGCGACAATGCCCGCATCCTCCAGCATCGGGCGGATCGCTTTGAGCGCGATGCGCAGGTTGGCATGGCGTTCGCCGTTTCCGGTCTGGGTGCCGTCGTTACGGGGGATCAGGCTGATGGTTTCCGCGCCGCAGGCCTGTGCCGTCGCGATCAGTGCACGGACCTCAGCGGCGATGTCATCCGACCAGCTGTTGAACGGGTAGACCTGGCTCAGGCCGACCAGACGCAGGCCCCGGTCCCGCGCCATGGCCCCTGCCGTTGCCGGATCAGCGCCATCGAACAGCGGGCGTTGCAGATCATTGCGCACCTCGACGCCGATGCACTCCAGCCGCGCCGCGAGGTCCAGAAAGGCGTCATAGGACAGCCCCGGAACAGTCATGTGGTTCAGCGCGGTGGTCAGCACCCTGGTCATCCTCCCCCTGCGACGTAACGTAACAGGCTCGCGAATTGGTGCTCCCGGCAGCCGATTCCGTCAATCGGGCGGGGCGCTGATTCCCTCAATCGTGATGTTTTTCTGCGCAAGCAAAATGATGTTTTTGCATCATCAAATGATTTCCGGAAGCACGATCCGGGGATCCAGAAAATGCTGCTCAAACGCGGTTTCATTGGGCTCCGCGCGCGCCTTGATCGCCAGGTCGATGGTGCTCTGGCACAGCTCTTGCAACGGCGTCACCATCACCATCTGGATATAACCATCGAGCAGTCCCGCCCTGCTGTCCGGGGTCACTTCATTGACGACAAGCCGAACCTTTCCCGGCGGCCGTGCCTCTCGTAGGGCGGCGATTGCCCCTTCCATCCCGCCGCCCGCAACATAGATGCCGCGGAGGTCAGGGTGACGATCCAACAGGTTCAGCGTCGCCTCGTAGGTCAGTTGCCGGGTTTCAAGGTTCACCAGCGCCTCGAGCGTTTCGTAGCCCGGCGCATTCTCCCGCATGAAGGCGCGAAATCCGACCTCGCGCAGGTCGTGACCGTGCCAGCGATTGCCACCCACGAAGATCGCCACCTTCCCGGGCGAGGCGGTCTGGGTCAGCATCCAGGCCGCCTGCCTGCCAACTTTGATATTGTTCAACCCTATGTAACTTCTACGAATTCCCTGCGCAAAGTCATTCAAAAGCGAGAAGGTCGGCACCCCTTTCGACTTCAGGTCGCCAACGGCCTTGTCCAATGCGGGATGGTTCACCGCGATCCCGGCGACGGCATCCGACACCCGGCCAAGGTCCAGCAGAAGTTCGGCAAATTCGGCTGGGGATTGTGACTGGGCAAACCGGATCGTGATTGATCCGCGAATGTCGGTGCGCGACGCGATAGCCCGCTCCGCCTCGGCCCGGAAGGCTTGATAGAAGGGTTGCTTTTCCTTCAGCAGCAGCAGCCCAAGCCGAAGTTCCGGTACAGAGGCGTCAAGCCGATAGTCAATCACCCCCCGCGCGTGATAGCCGACCTCGCGGGCTGCCTCGGCGATCTTGCGCAGGGTCTCCTCGCGGACCTTGGCCCGCCCGTTTAACGCGCGGTCAATGGTTGCCGTGCTCAGCCCCGACGCGCGGGCCACATCCTTGATCGTCGCTCTGCGGGCCATGGCACATCCCCTTCTTCAGCGCGTCCCAGTTGATCACAGATGATGTATTTTCGGCAAGTGTTCAGAAAATTCGGCGCAGATCTTGCAACGGGTTGCAAAAACCGTGGCCTCGGCATCTGATAGGAAGGCCCTTCTAACGGAGCCCGAATGCCCATCACCCTTCAGGATGTCGCGCTACGCGCTGGCGTGTCGAAATCCGCCGTGTCGCGCACCTTTACGCCGGGAGCGTCAGTTTCGGCCAAGACCCGCGCCAAGGTCGAGGCGGCGGCCACCGAACTGGGCTATTCGCCGAACGTCCTTGCCTCCAGCCTGACGACGGGAAGGACCAAGCTGATTGGGCTAATCTCGAATAACTTCGCCAACCCCTATTTCCTTGAGATCTTCGACAGGTTCACCCGCGCCCTTCAGGCCGCCGAGTTGCGCCCGCTTCTGGTAAACCTCAGCGACGAGGGGGATGCGGAACGGTCGCTCAACATGTTGCGGCAGTACAATGTGGACGGGGTGATCGTCGCGTCCTCCAGCTTACCGCCGGAGTTTTCAAACATGTTCCAAAAGGCGGGATTGCCGGTGGTTCATGTGTTCGGCTGGTCATCGCCGGCGCGGCACGCCGACCTAGTCAGCATAAACAACGCCGGGGCCGGCCGGTTGGCAGCGCAGGCCATGATCGACCGCGGCTATCGCAGGGTCGGGTTTCTGGGCGGTCCGCGCACGGCGGCCACAACGGGTGACCGGTTGCAGGGCTTTATCGACGGGTTGGCAGAGGCGGGGATCACCCCGGTCGTCCGCTATGCCGGGGCCTATTCCTATGGATCGGGCCGTGCCGCAATGGCCGAGGCGCTAACCGATGCCGCCGGGGTCGAAGCATGGTTTTGCGGCGATGACGTGATCGCCGTGGGCGCGATGGATGCGGTCCGGCAGGCCGGCAAATCCATCCCGGGCGATGTCGGTCTGCTTGGGTTGAACGATATGGCCATGGCGGGGTGGGATCACGTGTCTCTGACCACCATCCGGCAACCGACCGAGGATATCGTCACCACGGCGGTCGGCCTGATCCGGGACCGGATCGCCGACCCAGACAGGGCGCCGCAGCGGCGGCTCTTGCCCTGCACCTTGGTCGAAAGGGCGACCCTGCGGGCCGCCCCCACCCGTCCCTAGCGGAACATCGGCGGCCGGGCGTCGACCCAAGTGCCGTCGGCCTTGCCGCTTTCCGCCACCGCAAAGACAGCCGCCATGGACCGCAGCCCGTCTTCGGCGCGCGGGTATAGATCGGCGGCGGGGTCCATGGCCCGCCCTTCCTTCCCTGCCCGGATCGCCTCGGCCAGGTCGGCGTAGATATTGGCGAAGGCCAGCGGCATCCCCTCGGCGTGCCCGACGGTGACCCGGCTGGTGCGGTCGGCCTCCGGCGACAACCCGCCTTCGCCCCGTTCGATCACCTGCAATCGCCCACCCAGGGGCATCCAATACAGTTGGTTCGGCTGTTCCTGCGCCCAGCGCAGCCCGCCCTTTTCCCCGAAGACCTGGAGCGTCAGCCCATGTTGCCGCCCAAGGGCAATTGACGACGTCCAAAGACGCCCAACCGCACCTCCGTCAAACCGCAGGTTGACCATAGCATCGTCTTCCAACTCGCGGCTGGCGATGCAGGACACGGTATCGGCGCTCAGTTTTTCGGCCTCTTGCCCGATCACGAAGGACGCCATGTGCAGCGCATGAATGCCACAATCGGCAAACTGCGCACTGACCCCGGCCTGCGCCGGGTCATACCGCCAACGGACGCGCGGATTGTCGGCATCCGCGGCATCGGCGTGGTGCCCATGGGCGAATTCCGCCTTCACCAACCGGATCGCCCCAAGATCGCCCCGCGCCACCATCGCCCGCATGTGCCGGACAAGGCTGTAGCCGGTATAGCCGTAGTTGACCGCGCAGATGCGCCCGACGGATTTCGCCAGTTTCACGATCTCCTCGCCTTCTTCGACGGTCATCGTCATCGGCTTTTCGCACAGGACGTGAAACCCGGCCTCCAGATAGGCCTTGGTGATTTCGAAATGGGTCGCGTTCGGCGTGGCGACGGTGACAAGGTCGATCCGGTCATCACGGCCCTTTTCGCCCTCCAGCATCTCGCGCCAGTCGCCATAGGCGCGGTCGGCAGCAAGGCCAAGCCGCTGGCCATAGTCGCGACCCGCGTCGGGACGGTGATCCAGCGCCCCGGCGGTGAATTCGAAATGCCCGTCAAGGCCCGCGCCCAGACGGTGTGCTGGGCCGATCTGGCTGCCTTCGCCGCCGCCGATCATGCCCCAACGCAGTCTTGCCATTGCTGTCGTCTCCTGTGGTTGTCGGGGCCGGTCTTGTCCGCCGGGCACCCGGTTTAGGGGGTTATCTTAAACTCGCTGACGTCGACCCAGGCCTCGCGCGATTTGGAGGCCTCTGCCGCGGCAATCACCTCGGCCACGGCAAGCCCATCGCGGAAGGTCGGCCAGATCGCCTGCCCGGTGTGGATGGCGGTCAGGAAATCCTTGGCTTCAATGATGATCTGATCCTGATAACCGGTGCCGTGCCCGGGACCCTGACAGAACGGAAGGTAATCGGGATGGGCCGGACCGGTCAGGATCTTGCGGAACCCGCGCGTGGCTTCTGGCCCCTCGGCCAGATACAGCCAGACCGCGTTCTGGTCTTCCTGATCAAAGCGGATCGCGCCCTTGGTTCCGGTAATTTCATAGGCATAGCCCATCTTGCGCCCGGTCGCGACGCGGCTGGAAAAGATATGCCCCATCACCCCGTTTTTAAACCGGCACATCAGCTGCGCCTGATCGTCATTGTCGACGGTGCCGCCGGGCCGGTCCACATGGACGGTTTCATAGTCCGCAAACACCCGCGCAATCGGCCCCATCAGGGCCAATGCGGCGTTGATCGGATGCGGTGCCAGATCGCCCAGGTTGCCGTTTGCCATGCCCTTGCAGCGCCAGTTGAACGGTTCGTCCGGGTCCGACAGGAAATCCTCGGTATGCTCCATCCGAAACCACGTGACCCGCCCGATGGTGTCGCCGGCCAGCAATTGGCGTACGAACTGGCTGGCGGGGGTGCGGATGTAGTTGAACCCGATCATGTTCGGCACGCCTGCCGCCTCGGCCGCGGCGACCATGGCCCGCGAATCCTCGATCGTGTCGGCCAGCGGTTTTTCACACAGGACAGGCTTGCCCAGCGCAAGGGCTGCTTCGGCGATGGCGCGGTGGGTCTCCTGCGGCGAGGCGATGACCACCGCCTCGACTGCCGGGTCGTTGACCAGCGCCTGCCAATCGGCAGCCGCCCGGGCAAAGCCAAAGGCCGCCCGATACTGCTCCGCGCTTGCGGGGGACGAGGCCGCGATCATCTCAAGCCGGGGACGCAACGGAGTGTCGAAGATTGCCCCGACCGAGGACATCGCCACCGAATGGGCCTTGCCCATGTAGCCGCCCCCGACGATCCCAATTCCGATTTCGGGCATGGCACCCTCCCCACTATTGCAACCGGTTGCAAAATATGTATCGTCGGCGCAATTCCAGTGCAACTCCAAACGAGCGTGCCCATGAAAGAATTGAAACGCCTTGCCGGAAAGGGCTTCCTTGTCATCGGACGGGCGGGGATGGATCTGTACGCCGATCCGCCGGGAACCCCGCTTGAACAGGCGACCGCCTATACCACCGCCCTTGGCGGATCGTCGGCCAATATCGCGGCGGGCCTGTGCCGTCTGGGCTGCGATGCCGCGCTTGTCACCTGCGTGTCGGACGATGCGGTTGGCCGGTTCTGTCTGGCCCAGCTGGATGCCTATGGCGTCGACCGCCGCTTTGTCCGGACCGTGGGGGGCGAAGCACGCAATTCGTTGGCGCTGGCCGAAACCCGCTGGGACGGGTTCCAATCGGTCCTTTACCGCAACAACGCCGCCGATTTCACGATGGACGACCGCGACGTGACCGGCCTGCCCTATGCAGGCTTTTCCGTCCTTGTCACGACCGGGACGGTTCTGGCGGCCGAACCATCGCGCAGCGCGACCTTCCGTGCCTTCGATCTGGCGAAGGCAGCGGGGCTGCCGCTGGTATTCGACGTGGACTACCGCCCCTATTCCTGGCCCTCGGCCGAGGTCGCGGCAGAGGTCTATTCCCGCGCGGCCAACCTGTGTGACATCATCATCGGCAATGATGTCGAATTCAGCTTCATGGCCGGACCGGGTGGCGACGGGTTGGAAAAGGCGCGGTCTCTGGTCCGGGACGGGGCGCTGATCGTCGTCTACAAGATGGGCGAAAAGGGCGCGATCACGATCACCCCCGAGGGCGAGACCCGCACCGGCATCTATGAGACGAAAGCCATCAAGCCCATCGGCGCGGGCGACAGTTTCATGGCCGGCTTCCTTGCCGGTCTGGCGGAAGGCGACAGCGTGGCCGATGCGGTTCAGGTCGGGTCCGCCGCCGCCGCGCTGGTGGTGTCCCGCGTCGGCTGCGCCCCTGCCAGCCCGACCCGCGCCGAACTGACAGACTTCATGGCGCGCGCCCAGATGCGCCCCGCCGGATAGGAGAGAGACATGCACATTCCCCCCTTCGACAACGCCAATCAGCCGATCGTCGACGCGGATCACCCGTTGGTTCCGCTGAACTATTTCAACATCGTCAAGTTGCAGCCGGGCGAGACCTATGACTACCGCCTGCCCGGCTACGAAACCTGCATCGTGCCCGCGACCGGCACGGTGGATGTGGAAACCGGCGGCGAAACCTATGCCGAAATCGGCAACCGGGGCGCGGATGTCTGGGATGGCGAACCGGAAGGGGTCTATGTGCCCACCGACACCGGCGCCCGGATCACCGCCCGAACCGCGACAGAGGTCTTCATCGCCGGCGCGAAATTCGCCGAGACGCTAAAGCCCTTCGCCGTGCGCAAGCATGAGTTGGATGTGGTGCAATACGGGTCCGACGACACCAAGACCCACCGCAAGATCAAGCACATCCTTGGGGCGTCCTACCACGACCGGGTGGGCCGTCTGCTGGTGTCGGAACTGTTCACCGTGGGCGCGGGCGGCTGGTCCGGCTTTCCGTCGCACAAGCATGACACCGACCGCCTGCCGGACGAAACCCGCCACGACGAGACCTATAACTTCCGGTTCAAGCCCGACTACGGGTCGGGCCTGCAGATGTTGCAGCGCGAAGACAATGAACCGGGCGACGCCTATCACGTCATGAACGGGTCCACCGTGCTGATCGACAAGGGCTATCACCCCTGCTGCGTGCTGCCGGGATATGAAATGTACTATTTCACCATCCTGGGCGGTCTCAGCCAGCGGTCGCTGAAGCAGTATTTCCAGCCAACCCATGCCGAACAGCTGCACACCATCCCCGGCATCATGGATATGGTGGCCAAGTTCAAATGACCCGCGCGACGCTGGCAGAGGTGCTACAACCGGCCCTGCGCGACGGCTATGCCGTGGCGGGGCTGGTCTGTCTTGGGTGGGAGGACGCCCGCGCCTATGTGGCGGCGGCAGAGGCCGAGGGCGCGCCGGTGATCCTTCAGGCCGGGCCGGGGGCGCGGGCACATATGCCCCTGCCCGTCTGGGCCGCGATGTTCCACGCGCTGGCGGATGCGGCGACCGTGCCGGTCGTGTCCCACCTTGACCACGGCAAGTCAGCGGCGGAATGCCATGAGGCGATCGCGCTCGGCTTCACCTCGGTCATGTTCGACGGATCGGCCCTGCCCTTGGAGGACAATATCGCCCAAACCCGCGCCATCGTGCAGGCCGCACATGCCGCAGGCGTGTCCTGCGAGGGCGAGATCGGGTTCGTCGGCTATGACAAGGGCGCGGAGTCGCTGGGGACAGACCCGGCAGAGGCCGCCCGTTTCGCGGCGGAAACCGGGGTGGATGCGATGGCGATTTCCATCGGGAACGTGCATTTGCAGACCAGTCAGGCCGCCGAGATCGACCGCGCCCGTCTGGCCGGGATTGAGGCGGGAACCGATGTGCCGCTGGTGATCCACGGCGGGTCGGGCCTGCTGCATGACCTGCGCCGCACGCTCGCCCGCGACAGCGCGATCTGCAAATTCAACATCGGCACGGAACTGCGGATGACCTTTGGTCAGGCGCTGCGCGACACGCTGACCGCCCACCCCGACCGGTTCGACCGGATCGGCATCCTCTCCGCCGTCGAAGAGCCGCTCATTGTGCGGGCGCGTGAGGTGATCCGCGGGCTACTCTAAGTCGCGCTGACAAAGGCCTCGAACGCCGCGAATTCGTCGTCCGCGATGGGCACCACATGCTCATTCGCCGGGTAAGTGCCGCTGGACACGTCCGCCTTGAACTCTGCGAAGGCGGCGATCCGTTCGGTTTGCAGCCGCGCGAATTCGGCGGCGAAGTTGCGGTAGGTCTTGGCATGGCGCGGTGCCTTGTTGGTGCCGTGGCCCAAGACGTCCTCGGCAAACAGGTATTGCGCATCGGCATGCGCCCCGGCCCCCATCCCCAGCATCAATAGTGGCGTGTTCTTGGCGATCACCTCTGCAACCCGGTCGGGGACAACCTCCAGCTCGGCCCCGAAGCAGCCGATCTCTTCCAGCCGTTTCACATGATCCCAGACCGCGCGGGCGCTGTCGGCGGTCTTGCCCACGGCCTTGAACCCGCCGGTCCAGGTGCATTGGCTGGGGATCAGGCCCACATGGGCCACCACGGGAATACCGTTGTCGCACAACGCCTTCTGGATATCGGGCGCGGCAGAACAATAGACGCAATCCCCGCCGATATTCATCGCCCGGAAGGCCGCGCGCAGATAGTCCTCGGCGGTCACCAGCTCTCCGTAAAGCAGGCCGACCTGCACAAAGCAGTTCCCCGCCGCCTCGCGCATGTCCGGGGTCCAGAGCGGATCGATGATCGACAGCATGTCGATCCCCGCTGCTGCGGCGGCGCGGGCCTCCTCCGGGGTTTCGACGAACAGCATGGTCAGCTTGTCGCCCCGCGCCTTGCGGGCGCGCAGGTCGGCGACGGTGGGGCGGTAGTGATAAAGGCCCATCGTTCAGACTTCGATCCAGACCCGGCCACCTTCGACCTTGGTCTTGTAGGTGTTCAGGTTCACGCAGGCGGGCGCGCGCATCGCTTCTCCGGTCCGGTAGTCGAAGGTCGCGTTATGCTTGGGGCATTCGATTTCGTATTCCATGACCAGACCGTCCTCCAGATGCACATGTTCGTGGGTGCAGAGGCCATCGGTGCAGAAGAAGTCCCCGTCCGGGCTGTGATAGATCGCAAAGGTCCGCCCGGCGTGGTCGAACCGGATCAGGTCTTCTTCCTCGATGTCGTCGGTGGAACAGGCATCAATCCATTGGGCCATCTGTGCGGTCTCCTTCTATTCGGCGGGCTGGCCAAGGGCTTCGACATGGAAGTCCTCGCGGTAGGGTTTGGCGGTGGGCGGCAGCTCGCGCTTGAGGAAATAATCCTCGTTCAGAAGCTGACGTTTGATGGCGGGCCACATCTCTCGGTAGGCGTCCAGGAACGACCGGTTGGGCGCGGGCAGGTCATGTTTGATCGCCGCGTGGAGGTCGGGCAGCCGGTGGTAGGGCACCATCGGGAACATGTGGTGTTCCACGTGGTAATTCATGTTCCAGTAGATGAAGCGGCTGATGGGGTTCAGGTAGACCGTCCGGCTGTTCAGCCGGTGGTCGATCACGTTTTCGGCCAGCCCGCCGTGCTGCATCAGCCCGGTCAGAACATGGTGCCACGCCCCGTATAGCCGCGGCAGACCGATCACCATCAGCGGCAGGATCGACCCTATCCAAAGCGCCAGCCCGATCACCGCAAGGTAGATCGCCAGCCAGATCCGGGCCACGCGAATGACCTTGGGCTGCTCGGTCTCGGGGATCCATGTCGCCTCTTCCGGGTGAATTTTCCCGGCCGCATTCAACAGCATCCGACGCACCCCGTTAATGGTGTCGAAGATGCCGAAGAAGTTGGCGAAGATCCGGGCCAGTTCGGGGGGCCGCATGAAGACGATCTCGGGGTCGCGCCCGACGATGATCGTATCGGTGTGGTGCCGGGTATGGGACCAGCGCCACGTGACCGGATTGCGGATCATGCAGAAGCTGGCGATCTGGTACATCCAGTCGTTGTAGTGCCGGGTCTTGAAGGCCGTGCCGTGGCTACATTCGTGCCAGCGGCTGTCCATCGCAGACCCGTACAGAACGCCATAAGCCAGCCAGAACGGCGCCGACCACCAGGACGGCCAGAGCGCGATGCCGATGCCTGCAAAAAGGATCATGGCACCGAACAGGATCACGGTATCGCGGATCGCAGGCCCGTCAGACCGTTGCATCAGCGCCTTCATCTCCTTGCGCGGGACATCCGTGTGATACCACTCCGCTGCCGCCAGCCCGGTTTCCACCGCCCGCCGCGCGTCCGGCCCCAACATGGAATAATCGCGTTTCGCCATCGCCCCGCCCCTTTTCGAGTTCGTCGGACAGAGCCTAGCCACGGGTCAGCGTAGGGATAAAGAATTTGCGGGACCAATCACATCAGTTTACATCAATCTTGCACCGTCACCATGACGCGAAACCATCACGCAAGTATCGGTCTACCCATGCCCCGCCGCCCCACCATCCATGACCTCGCCCGCGCCGCCGGGGTCGGCACCGCCACGGTAGACCGGGTCCTGAACGGCCGCGCCAATGTCTCGGCCCGGTCCCGCGCGGCGGTGGCAGAGGCCGCCAAGCGGATTGGATATGTCCCCGCTCACAACAGCCCCGCCCTTGAAGCCGCAGGCATAATCCCGCTGTCCTTTGTGCTGCACAAGGCAACGCAGGATTTTTACCGCGCCTTCGCCACGACCATCGAACAAGCCTGCGCCGATTGGCAGGGGGCGGATGTGCGCCCGACAATCCACTTCTCGCCCTCGCAGTCGCCCGAGGATTTCTGCCGAACGATCCGGGTCGCAGCCGAAGTGGGCGCAGCCGTAGCCGCCACAGCTATCAACCACCCACGCCTTCTGGACCTGACAAAGGACCTGATGGCGTCGGGCAAGCCGGTCTTTCCGTTGTTGAACGATTTTGGCGGTCCGGCATCGGCCGGGTATTTCGGTACGGACAACAGCAAGGTCGGGCGGCTGGCCGGGTGGATGATGGCGCGCAGCCTGCCATGCCAGGGCCGGGTCGCGGTTTTTGTCGGCGGCGCGCGTTGGCATGGGCAGGCCCTGCGCGATGCCGGGTTCCGTGAGGTGTTGGGCAAGCAGGCCCCTGGCGCCGCGCTGATCGACACGGTGGTGAACCTTGAAACCCGGCAACTGACCTATCAGGCCACGCTGGACCTGCTGCACCGGCACCCGGATATCGCTGGGCTTTACGTTGCCGGGGGCGGCATGGAAGGCGCAATTGCCGCCTTGCGGGACGAACGCCCGCCCGGCGCGGTATCTCTGATCGTGAACGAACTGACCCCGGACAGCCGCGCGGCCCTTGCCGACGGCTATGTCACAATGGTCCTTGCAACCCCGCTTCACCCGCTATGCCGCGCGTTGATCGGGCGGATGGTCGCAACAGTTGGGAAAAGCGCCGGGCCGGGCCGCGCCACAACCTTCGACCCGCAAATCTATTTGCCTGTCTCGTTCGACAAGGGTTCGCGGAGATGAAGGGAAAGCTCCTGGAGGCGAGTACCGGAATCGAACCGGTGTACACGGATTTGCAAATAATTTACTCATTATTAAGTAATTGATTTATATTAGTTTTATTTGCAAAATATGTTGATGCGTATCATAATGCGCAAATCCGTAAATATAACCTCCCAAGTTTTCGTAGTGTTGAACATAACGTTTCACCTGCGAATTTCACGGCAATAATCCTAGGTAAAAGGCCGCAGATCTAAAACTTTGGGCACATCTCGCAAGAGCCGAATGAGGTGCTCCCCATTCCTTGGACAGTTTCTGGCGCTTTCTAAGCTCTAACTTGCTCCTGCTGATCGGGTTGGGTTGCTTCGATTTGCAGTGAGTAGACCACTGCTGGTGGTCGGCTGCCAAGGGCTTTGTGCGGGCGGCGGTGATTATAGAACTCCATCCAGTTGCGGACACCGGCGCGTGCGTGCGATCCGGTCTCCCAGGCGTGCAGATAGACGCACTCGTATTTCAGGGTTCGCCACAGCCGCTCAATGAAGATGTTGTCCAGATAGCGACCTTTGCCGTCCATCGAGATGCGGATGCCCGACCGACGTAGGCGGTCTGTCCAGGCGAAAGATGTGAACTGAGATCCTTGATCGCTGTTCATGATGTCTGGCGGTCCGAACCGATAGATCGCCTCGTTCAGCGCTTCGACGCAGAAGTCGGCCTCCAGCGTATTGGATATCCGCCACGATAGACCCATCCGGGTATGCCAGTCCATGATTGCCACCAGATAGAGGAACCCGCGACGCATCGGCAGATAGGTAATGTCCACACACCAGACCTGGTTTGGCCGGTCTACCCGCAGCCCGCGCAAAAGGTAAGGATAGGTTTTGTGCCCTTTCGTCGGCTTGCTGGTGTTGGGTATCTGGTAGATCGGCATAAGGCACATCAGCCGCATGAGCCGACGGATGCGCTTCTCGTTCACCGCATGGCCATCGTTGCGCAGGTGCCACGTCATCTGTCGAACGCCGAAGAACGGCGTGTCGAGGAACTGCACGTCGATCAACCGCATCAACGCAAGGTTCTGCTCCGTCTCTTCCTGCGGCAAATAGTAGAACGACGACCGCGGGATCGATAGCAGTGTGCACTGCTGGCCGATGGACAGGTCCGGATGGTCGCGTTCGATCATACCGCGCCTCACTTCCCGCCCCAGGGCTTGAGCTTTCTTTCCAAAAAAGAGTTAGCCACTGCCAGCTCCCCGATCTTCGCGTGCAAATCCCGGACCTGATCTTCATCGATCACCGGCGCTTTGCGGCTGCCCCGTTCAAAAACACCAGACGCGCCATCCAGCAGCGCCCGTTTCCATTGGTTGATCATCGTTGGATGCACGCCGAACCGGCTCGCCAACTCCGACACGGTCGCCTCGCCTTTCAGCGCTTCCAGCGCCACCTTCGCCTTGAACTCAGGGGCATGCTGCTTTCGTTTCGACATCTTTGATCTCCTTCGTGGTGAAGATCAGCAGACAGCAAATCAGAGCTTACGTCAGTGTCCAGTTTTCGGGGAGCATCTCAGAAAGCCCATCATCGCGATGAGTAATACCACAGCAAAGCCAAGAACATCTCCGGCAAATATCGCTCCCGAGGCCTGCGCGTCAGACGTTTGAGCCTTCTAGAGTGTGTCGCGTTTAATCGGTTTTGTATCCTGCTGCCTTGAAGAAGTTGTAGCATTCCTCGTCGGTGAAGAGGTCGCACACATGACCGACAGCCTGCCAAAGTTCATGGTAGGTTCGGGCTGCAGCCTTTCGGATCAGGGCCTTGAGCTTCGAGAAGGCCATCTCGATCGGGTTGAGGTCGGGACTGTAGGGTGGCAGGAACAGGAACCACGCGCCGATATCGCGCATGGCCTTGGCTGCGCCGGGGCTCTTGTGGCTCGACAAGTTGTCGAGGATGACCACGTCGCCGGGACGCAGGGTCGTCACCAGCCGGGTCTCGACATAGAGGTCGAACAGCTCGCCGTTCATTGCGCCATCGATCACCCACGGGGCATCGAGGCGATCATGGCGCAGGGCGCCGATGAAGGTCTGGGTGCGCCAATGCCCAAACGGCGCGTGATCGACCAGACGTTGCCTGCGCGGGGCCCAGCCGGTGGTCTTGGCCATGTTCGTCTTGAGCGATGTCTCGTCGATGAAGGCCAGTCTTTCCAGATGCCTCGCCATGAAGGGCTGGCGTTTGCCGATCCAGATGCGGCGCAGGTTGGCCACGTCCTGGCGCTTCTGTTCAAGCGCTTGCAGGTCTTTTTTTGTGTGACAGCCCGAGCCTGAGCAGCAGCCGACCGACCGACGACCGATGCACCTTCACCCCGTGCTCCGCCGCCAGTTCCGCGGTCAACTCGTCAATCGTCAGATCGGGTTGCGCCGTGATCCGGCTCTCCACCCAGCCTTTGACGCCGGTCAGTTTACCGCGCCCGGGATTGCCCTGAGGTTTCGGTGCGAGCGAGCCGGTCTCGCGCTTGAGCCGCACCATGTCATTAACGAACTTGATCGACACGCACAGCCGCCGCGCCGCCTCTGTGTGCGTGCTGCCCTGCTCGACAAGCCGCACGGCACGTTCACGCAACTCAACAGGATGCGGTTTGCCCATCTCTGACCTCCATATCTGCCTGCAAGACATGGAATCATAGGACCACCATCAAGGAAATCCTGAATCTGGTCTGAGGCGACATGCTCTAAGGCCTCCACGCCTGACGCGCTTGCACCCGACGCAGGATCAGAATACCAAAATCCAACCCTCAGACCCTCGTTAGGATTGAGGGACCAAAAGGGCGCAGGTCAGGCGGCATCCCTTAATTGACGAGTTGAGGCAGGCAGCTTGTTCGCAATGCGGGCTTCAACTTGATAGTAGATTTTGAACGCCGCTTCAGCGGCATCATCCAAGTTATCGGTCGTGGCTGACGTAATTAGGCGCTTGCCATTTAGCAGTGTCAGCCGGCCGTGCCAGTTGTCCGAACCTGCTCATTTATCAAGGCGGAGTTTTTTTCCGAAATACGGAAAGGGATTGAGTAACTATTCATCCTGCTGTTTTATAGTCTTGCAGCCAAAATTTGTAACCCAGATACGCCTAACTCATAGATAAGTTTTTTCATCGACAAGGTAAGGACATTCTGACTGTAGAAGGCGAATTAGACACTACTTGCGCTATGCCCTTGTGGGCGGATAAAATTTTTCCAGTTAGAAACATCCCAATGCCGCTACCATTAGTTACGTTGGACAAAGCAGTGTTAAATCTAAAATAGATATCCCACACTTCTTGCCAATGGCTCGTTGGAATTCCTGCGCCTTCGTCGATAACGTCAATATGACAAACATTTTGCTCATCGCATGAAACGAAAAGACTAACGACACCATTGCCATGCTTAAATGCGTTTTCGATGATATTATCAATGGCGATATCAAACAGAAAGCAATCCGCTTGGAGGCTCCGGCCAAATGTGTTTTTGTCCAGTTTGAGATTCACGTTCCAACGAGATTGGACTGTATCAAAATAATATTTGATATCTAATTCCGAAATAGAAACGTTGTCAAGCAAGCTCGTTACGTCGTCAAAGTTGCGAACAGCTTGAATCTGTGCTATCATTTTATCTATTTCGTTTTCTAATTTCTGTAATTTTTCATACTTTGCATAGAATTGTGTTGCATCATATGCTGCATAATCCCCCAATGGGCGCATTGATTTACATAAAGATTTTGCCGAATTTATCGGCCGTACTATTTCGTGAGTGAGAAAATTATTAAGGTCTTTAAGGTCTTTCTTTTTTGCTTTCAAATCATTTAATAACTTGGTATTTTCAACGTTTTTGATTTTGATTTCAGACTTTACCCACTCAACGTGCGTCAGGGCAAACCCAAACCCGAGACCGAAAATTGTAAACACACCAATAGATACATATAAGTAAGAAAAATATACTATCATAAAATAGTGCTCGCGCAGAAATAAGAAAAACAACAGTCGAAGTAAACTAATGAATGCGAAGGAAAACGCAGACCAGGACAGGACAAATCGAGAAATTGGGTAATTCGACGAGCTTATTTTCAAAGAAAATAATCCAAAAAAACTGAAGGTTACAGTAAAAATTATGTCAACAACGGCTAGTCGAACGAAATAGGGCGGTGATTGGATCCAAGTGACAAAAATAAGAAAACCAAAACTAGCAACAACTGCGGCAAAAATAGTCAAAATTTTCCTGCCACTAGTAATATTTCCAAGTCCCACAAGAAGACAAGACACACCAAATAACATTAGCATTAGTGCGAACCCTCGGTAGGCTATAGTATTGGGGTCTTGTGCCAAGGTTAAAATAAGCGCCGAAATAGAAATTAAAAGAAAACCCAAGGACGCATTGCGAATCCCTGGAGGTGGGGTTTTGTCAACCGGCAACATCAGTAAAAGAGCAGATACAGAGAAACTTGACGTTGCCAAATACGGAAACTGCGCGCCAAAAATATCTGTCAAACTCATCTGTTGACCTCAGCGTTTTCGAGGAAAACATAGCCTACGTGTCGGACAGACTTAATGGGTAAAACATGTCCATTCTTTCGGAATTTTAATCGGAGGCGAGATAATGCAACTTCTACTCTTTTAACGCTACTTTCATCAAAAGCTGTAGTCATCGGAGAGATCAAGGAAAATATTTCATTTTTTGGGATAACAACATTTGGCGAGAGCATCAATCTCTCCATAATATTTCGTTCTGTCATCGTCAGTATTATGCTCTTGCCATATGGTGGGGCTAATGATAACTTTTTTGAATCAAGATGCCATGGTGCATCAGAAGAGCTGCATAGCTTACTTATATTTTTTCTTGCCAGCGTTGCTAGCTCCTCAACATCAATTGGCTTGGATATAAAAAAATCAGCACCAGCCTCAAGCAATGCCAGACGCGTACTCAAATCACTGTGTGACGAAACGATAAGGATAAAAGGACGATTATCTTGTGGTAGATTTTTTAAGACAGCGCGTCCATCCACTGAAGGCATTTCTAAATCAATGATAACGCATCCAAAATCATGCCAATTCAGTACATCGGCATAGGATCCATCTTTAAAGTGTAATATTTCTATTTTTTCTTCTGCAAAGTACTCTGTAATCTCTTGTGCAAAGTTCTCGTCGTCTTCAAAAAAAGCAACCTTTAACATCCTTAAGCCTCTTTCTTGGTATCGTTGCGCTTTTTTCTGTAGTAGTTAATCATTGGCAACAAAATGAAGGTCTGATTAACGGCTTCGGCGGCACCGACATTGCCACTTAAGGGCACTATGGGGCCAGACAGGCACCGTTTCCAGTGATTTTCGCGCTGTTTGAGCCTCCCGAGCGGCGTCGATGCCGATTTCAGACAGACTCGTCCTGTTGATTGTCACTGTGAACTTACTCGGTTTAGGCTCCAGGCTCATTGATTGTCAAAGCCGGAAGATGACGGTTGTGGCGAGGGGCTCTGTTGCACAAATCGGCTGATGGCCGAGGTTCCCCTTTCCCTGGCCGGACTCATCCCACGGACTCTGTGACGGGTATGCCGAGCGCCGTGTAGCCGTTCAGGACGGCGATGCGGACCTGAAGCTCGGCGACCTGTCGGTCGAAATCCCGTGCCATGAGGCGCTGCCCCAGCAGTTTCACACAGTGCATCTTCGTTTCGACGCGGCTTCGGCGGTGGTATCCGCTCCATCGTCGCCATAGGGCACGACCGAGGTATTTCGATGCCCGCAGCGCTTCGTTTCGTGCGACCGCGCCGGCGGTGACTGTCTTCCACGGTTTGGCGTTCTTGCGGGGCGGAATGACAGCGTGAGCACCGCGGTCAGCGATGGCATCGTGGCATTTGCGGGTGTCGTAGGCTCCGTCAGCGGTGACGCTGCCAATCTGCTCGTGCGCCGGGATCTGTTTGAGCAGGTCGGGTAGCACCGGCGCATCGCCGATGTGGCTCCCTGTGATCTCCACGGCTCGAACCTTCAGCGTTTGCTCATCAATCCCCAGATGGATCTTGCGCCAGACGCGCTGTTTCCGGCCGCCATGCTTGCGGGCGTGCCACTCGCCTTCGCCCTCGACCTTGATGCCCGTGCTGTCGATCAGCAAGTGCAGCGGCCCCTTGGACCCGCGATACGGTATGTTCACAGCCAAGGTCTTCTGGCGGCGGGACAGGGTGCTGAAGTCAGGCACCGCCCAGTCGGGGCCAACCAGCTGCAGCAGGCTCTCGACGAAGCCGGTCGTCTGTCTGAGCGCCATGCCGAATAGTACCTTCATCGAAAGGCACGTCTGAATGGCGGCATCGCTGTAGGTCTGCTGGCGGCCACGCCTGCCTGTCGGCGCGGCATCTCAGCTCATCTCGGGGTCGAACCAGATCGTCAGCGAGCCCCGGCGCTTGAGCGCTTCATTATAGGCTGGCCAGTTCCTGGTCTTGTAGGTCGGGGGTGTGGGTCTGCTCATGAACCCCGGCTACCACGCTGGATTCACGAGATGAATCCCTGACGGGATTTGTGCAACAGAGCCTCATTGAGAAATCCTGATCGCAAGAAAATGCAAGGATTTTTAAGGAAATGTAACTGGAGACTAACGTGCGAAAAATGCTTTTAAAAAAGCGTTCGCGGTATCGCAATCTCGCCTGGAAGCTGTAGCAGTTTTCAAGCCTTCTCAAAGTAGAATGCTTAGTTGACGTACAGGGTGCAGTAACGAAATTCCGGTATTGAGCGTTTCGATGGATCCTTTGGTCAAACAACTTCAATTCGTGCACTGATCTCAATCGCGGATGCTAACCCTAACCCCCTTATGTAGTATGTAGGATAAAAATGAAAAAATATTTATTTAACGCGGTCATCTCATTGGCGATGGTCCTGGCGGCGGCATCGGCCGTTTTTGCGCAGGACACTATATCGGTCGTGGAAGGTGAAACTTATCAAATTCCGGCGCTAGGGGCAGAGTCGACCGAGACTAGAGCCGTAATATATTTCGCTACAACTGCTAATGGGGTTGAACTGTTTTACAGTCGTGATGCTAGTTTTGGCACTTCAGGTCAACTTTTCGTTCAATCAGACGGAACGCCCAACACCGGTATAAGCACAGGCTTTATCGGAATTTCAAACCTATCAACTTTCCAATATGTGAGAGCAAACGTTTTAAACAGCTCACTTGTGAACGGGCAATACAGTTTTGAGGTTCAGATCTGGGGGGATTTAGACCCCGACACAAAAACGACCTTTATAGGCTTTTCCTCTGGCGCGCCTTCAAATGCGGCCCCTGTTGCGAATGCTGGTCCTGACCAAACGGTCTCCTCTGCGGCAAGCGTGACGCTGGATGGTACTACGTCCAGCGATGCCGACAGCGATGCCCTCACCTATGCATGGACGCAGACATCTGGCACATCTGTTACCCTCTCAAGCACTACAGCAGCGCAGCCCACCTTTACGGCTCCAACTTTGGCTGTCGGCGATGCAGATGCGGTGCTTGTGTTCTCCTTGACGGTCAATGATGGAACAGAATCAAGCTCAGCAGATGCCGTGACCATTACGGTTGAGGCGCCTTCAAATGCGGCCCCTGTTGCGAATGCTGGTCCTGACCAAACGGTCTCCTCTGCGGCAAGCGTGACGCTGGA